>NZ_CP071612.1:382272-699545 GCF_017357245.1 Rhizobium bangladeshense
GCCGCGGAAAGTGATGTCGCCGCCATCCTGGGCGACGGCCGGTCGCACGCGGGTCTCCAGAAGCTCCTTGATGGTCAGCACGATCGATTCATCGCTCTCATCGAAGAACTCGTCACCGGCATCGGCGTCCTCGGAAAGGATGGAAGCATCCCCCATCACCGGCTTGCCGGACATGAAATGCTCCATGATCGAGCCAAGGATAGCCGGCTTAAGATGCTGCCATTCCGCGTCGTCCTTGGAGACGGAAATGAAATCATAGCCGAAATAGACGCCGGTGACGCCGGGAATTTCGAACAGGCGGGCGGCGAGCGGCGAGGCTTCAGCCTCTTCGGCGCTGCGGAACTCGGCGGTGCCGTTTTCCATGACGACCTTGCCTGGCAGGAATTTTTGTGTGGCGGGGTTGGGCGTGGCTTCGGTCTGAATGAACATCTGGCTCTCCATGCGGCAGGCTCGAGACCTCGGCCGTCTTTAGAATTCTTCAAAAGAAGATAAGCCCATTGCCGGATCTAATCAAGAGACTTGCACTCAAGAAATAGGCTCAGCAGAGGGCGTCGATTTCCTCGTTGGTCAGCGTATCCGGCAGCACGGTCACGGGAATTGGAAACGCCGCCGCGCGTCCGGCGACCGACGAAACCAGCGGTCCGGGACCTTCCTTCGCCGACCCGGCGGCAAGAACGAGGATCGCGACATCTCGGTCTTCCTCGATCACGGCGTTGATCTGCTCGGCTGCGCTGCCTTCACGGATGACGATCTCAGGTTCGATGCCGATCGTCTCCCGCACGATTTGGGCGATCTTTGCGACGGTTGCCTCGGCTTCCTCGCGCGCCTCGGCCCGCATTATCTCCTCGACGCCGAGCCATTGCTGGAAGTC
The DNA here is from genome assembly GCF_017357245.1 of Rhizobium bangladeshense. Lineage (NCBI taxonomy): Bacteria > Pseudomonadati > Pseudomonadota > Alphaproteobacteria > Hyphomicrobiales > Rhizobiaceae > Rhizobium > Rhizobium bangladeshense. The sequence continues at coordinate 383,144 of NZ_CP071612.1, forward strand.
GCCGTTCGGGATCACATAGAGCAGCACCAGACCGCCATTGGAATTCTTCGCGCGCCGGCCGGCATAATGAACGGCGCGCTGGCATTCGGGTGTCCCGTCGATCACCGCCATGAATTTGCGCCGGTGACCTTCGAGCCGTGAGAGTCGCTTCGATACCATGGCGCGGACTCTGACACCCGAAGCGGAAAAATTGCAAGCGCAGTTTTTGTGCGCCACTGCCTGTGGGCGATCCTCTTCTTCGGCGCAGGGCAGAAGAGGAGATGTGCTTCAGTAGAGGAAGCCGATGACGTCGCGCACCTGCTTCATCGTCACCTCGGCGCGCTCCCTGGCTCGTTCGCCGCCCTTGCGCAGAATCGCGTCGATATGGCTGGTATCGTCCATCAGCCGGCGCATCTCGCCGGTGATCGGCGCCAGCACATAAATAGCCAGATCGACCAGCGCCGGCTTGAAGACGGAAAACTGTTGGCCGCCGAATTCGGCCAGCACCGCGGCCTTCGATTTGTCGGCGAGCGCGGCATAGATCGCCACCAGATTGTCGGCTTCCGGCCGGCCATGCAACCCGTCGACATCGCTCGGCAAGCCGTCCGGATCGGTCTTGGCCTTGCGGATCTTCTTCGAGATCGCCTCCTCGTCGTCCATCAGGTTGATGCGCGAAAGATCCGAGGGATCGGATTTCGACATTTTCTTGGTGCCGTCGCGCAGCGACATGACGCGGGGCGCCGGTCCGCCGATCAGCGGTTCGACCATCGGGAAATAGGCATGCACCGGCTCGTCACCGACGGTGATGTCGACGCCGTAGCCGCTTTTGCGAATATGCTCGGCATAATCGAGGTTGAACTTCATCGCGATATCACGGGCAAGCTCCAGATGCTGCTTCTGGTCCTCGCCAACCGGCACATGGGTGGCGCGGTAAACGAGAATGTCGGCGGCCATCAGGCTCGGATAGGCATAGAGACCGAGCGAAGCCTGCTCGCGGTCCTTGCCGGCCTTGTCCTTGAACTGCGTCATGCGGTTCATCCAGCCGATGCGGGCGACGCAGTTGAAGATCCAGGCAAGTTCCGCATGTTGCGGCACGGCCGACTGATTGAAGACGATATGTTTTTCGGGATCGATGCCTGCGGCGATGAAGGCTGCGGCGATCGAGCGCGTCTGGCTCGGCATGTCGTCATGCACCAGCTGGGCCGTTAGCGCATGCATGTCGACGACGCAGTAGATACAGTCATTGCCTTCCTGCAGCGCCACGAAGCGGCGGATCGCACCGAGATAATTGCCGAGATGCAGATTGCCGGTCGGCTGCACGCCGGAGAATACGAGTTTCTTGAATTCGCTCATGTCGTCCTCAATAGGCTGGTGGAGGGCCTACAGCGCGCCGCGCGTCTTTTCAGACGCGCAAAGGACGCTGTAACACTTCAATTTGCTGCATAATTCCTAAATCGATTCCATTTAGGAATTATGCAGCGGGCTATTTCGCCTGTGTTGCTAACGCCGCGGCTTATGCACGGGCAACCGGTCGCAATCAAGGGGTTCAGCCTGCTGCATGCTGGATCAGATCGAAGGTGTTGCCGTAAGGATCCGCAAAGACCGCAACAGTGCCGTAAAGCTCATGCCGTGGCTCTTCCAGAAAGCGTATGCCGGCTGCAAGCATTGCGGCGTGATCGCGTGCGAAATCGTCGGTCTTCAGGAAAAACCCGACACGGCCGCCCGTCTGGTTGCCGATAGCGGCGCGCTGCGCCTCGGTTGCCGCCTGCGCCAGCAGAAAAGCCGCGCCATCCCCGCCTTTGGGCTTCACCACCACCCAGCGCTTTCCCTCCGGTTGCGGCTCGTCCTGCAGGCAATCGAAACCGAGGCCGTCGCAATAGAAGGTCTTGGCACGGTCATAATCGTCGACGACGAGGGTGACGAGGAAAAGGGACTGGATCGTCATGCGATCTCCTGTACTTGGATGTTTTTTCCACCTTGAACGCGAGGATTGCTCATCTTTAAGCCGAATTGATCAGCTAACTTAGTCCAAATTGAGTATAAAATTTCACAGAAAAGCTTTTATTGAACTGAAAATCCTCCGCCGGGCGCCGGCGGTCCGATGGGGGTCGCTGCAGCAGCCCATCGGAGGGACCCATGCAGAACCCCAGTTTGCTCGCCATGGCAGGCCTTTTCGCCCTACAATCAGCAACGGCTGCCCTCAGTCAAGACGACAAAAGGCACGCCGCCCATCTTCCCCGCCACGAGGCGCGTCTCTCCTACGCGGTGCAGACCGTCAGCGTTCGCGCCAGCTGTTTTCCCATACGCTTGCGAGCGATCCTGTCGCATATCGCCGTAAAGACCGGCCGCCGACCGATCGTAACGTCCGGTCACAGGCCGCATCCTCGCCGTCACGGCTCCCTGCATGGAAAATGCCTGGCGGCCGATATCAGGGTGCCGGGCCTTCCTGAACGCACCATCATTGCAGCGGCAAGAAGCGCGCCAGGCATTGGCGGCATCGGCAGCTATTGCAATGGCATCATCCATGTCGACATCGGGCCGCAAAGGCGATGGATCCATTGTTAAGGGCTCACGCATCCTTTGCCGGCGTCGGCTTGCGGTTGAGATTGCGCCGGATCATGCCCAGATCCGCTCCGCCGATCAGGAAGGCGGCGGCGAAATAGATGAGCATGGCGATTGTTATCAGCAGGCCGAGCGTACCGATCTTGGTCAGAAGCGAGGCGTCAGAAGCGAGCCAGGGCGCCCAATATTGCTTGAGGAAGATGATCGCCGCGCCCATGACGGCCGAAGCGACGATCAGCAGCGCGGCGCGTTTTGCCAGCGTCCATTCCCATGTGAGATGGCCGCGGCGCAACAGCGTGGTGAATAACAGCAGAGTGCTGATCCAGCCGGCTGTGGCTTCGGCAACGGCGATGCCGGGCGCGCCCATATAGGGAAAGAGGGTGAGCGCCGTGGCGCAGTTGGTGGCGACCGCGATCGCCGAGAAGCGCATCGGTGTCTTGGTATCCTCGCGAGCATAAAAGCCCGGCTGCAGCGCCTTGATCAGCACGAAGGCCGGCAGACCGATGCCGTAGATCGCCAGGATCGAGCCGACGACGGCGGTGTTTTCCTGATGGAAGGCGCCGCGCTCGTAGAGCACGCGGATGATCTCGTCGGAGAGGATCCAGAGCGCGAAGGCGGCGGGGATGGTCAGGAACAGCACGAATTCGATCGAGCGGTTCTGCAGATTGGCGGCCTCGCGCAGCGCCCCGCCCTTCAGCGACCGGGCAAGCTCCGGCAGAAGCACCACCCCGACGGCGACGCCGACGACGCCGAGGGGCAGCTGATAGATGCGGTCGGCATATTGCAGGGCTGCGATCGCGCCTTCGCGGGAGGAGGCGATCGCCTGGCCGATCAGCTGATTGATCTGTGTGATGCCACCCGTCACAGCGGCGGGCACGGCCAGGATCAGCAGCCGCTTGACATTCGCAGTCATTTTCGGGAAGCGGAAGCCTATGCTCATGCCGGCTGCCAGCACGCCAACATAGACGACGGCGAGCTGCAGGAACCCGGCGGCAAGAACGCCCCAGGAAAGATACCAGGCCGTAGCCAGCGGATCGGCGCCGGTGTAGAGCGAATAAAACAACGCCCCGATCATCACCACGTTGAGGAAGACGGGCGCGATGGCGGCGGCGAAGAAATGATGCAGCGAATTCAGCATGCCGCTCATCATCGCCGTCAGCGACATGCACATCAGATAGGGGAACATCACGGCCGCCATGCGGATCGTGATCGAGAATTTCTCGGGATCGTCGGCGAATCCCGGTGCGATGATGAAGCGCACCAACAGCGGCATGGAGAGCTCCATCACGATGGTGATGAGGAGCAGCACCGAAAACAGCACGCCGAAAACCTCTTCCGAAAAGCGCTTGGCTCCGTCCGTGCCGTTCGCCTCGATCTCCTTGGCGAAGAGCGGCACGAAGGCGGCGTTGAAGGCCCCTTCGGCAAATAGCCGACGGAAGAGGTTCGGAAAGCGGAAGGCGGCGTAGAAGACGTCGGCCATCGGCCCGGTGCCGAGGGCAGCCGCCATCAGCGTTTCACGGGCAAAACCGAAGATGCGGCTGCCGAGCGTGGCGCCGCCGACGGTCGCGAATTTTTTAACGAGGCTCATGCTTGCTGGCTCATGCGGGGGAATCGGCTTTCTTTTCGGCTGCCGGCGATGTCCGGGCGGTGGCGGCGGGCGCGATGATGCCGGAGGGCATGCGCTCGCGCAGCTCGTCCTGCTCCTCCGCCATCACGGCCTTCATGCGGGCGGTGATATTGGCACGCTTGCTGTCGCCCGATATCTTCTGGCCCACGAGATCGGTGACGTAGAAGGTGTCGATCACCTTCTCGCCGAAGGTGGTGATGCGGGCCGACTGGATGTCGAGCGACAGATCGGAGAGCACGGCGGTGATCTCCGACAGGAGGCCCGGCCGGTCGAGGCATTCGACCTCGATGACCGTAAACTTGTTCGACAGGCTGTTGGTGATGTTGACCGAGGGCGGAATGTCGAAGGCTTTGCTTTTCTTGCGATTGCGCGTGCGCGTGGCAATGACCTCGGGCAGCCGCTTGCGGCCGGACAGAACATCCTCGATCATTCGTCCGATCGTGCCGGCGCGGCGCAGCTCGTCGGCATCATCGGCAAATTCGCGGCTGACATGGATCGTATCGAGCGCCCGTCCGTCCGAGGTCGTGAAGATCTGGGCGTCGACGATGTTGGCGCCGGCCGCAGCACAGGCGCCGGCTATGACGGCGAGCAGGCGCGGGTGGTCGGGCGACAGCACGGTGATTTCAGTGATGGCGTGGAAACTGTCGGTGCGCACCATGGTGGCGAGCGCCTGGCCCGCCTTGTCGGCCTGCCGGATGAACTGGGCGTGGCGGAGCTGGTCTTCCAACGGTACGGAGAGCAGATAGGGCTGGTAATGCAGCTTGGTATAGGTGTTGCGATCCTTCTGGCTCCAGTCGGCGAGGGCGCCGCGCAGCGCCTCGGCGGCGGCATTGGCCCGCTCCTTGCGGGAGACCTCCGAAAAGCCGCCGGCCAGCAGCAGCTCGGTTTCGTAGTAGAGCGTGCGCAGAAGCTGGCCTTTCCAGCCGTTCCAGACGCCGGGGCCGACTGCCCGAATATCGCAGATCGTCAGGATCAGAAGCATTTTCAGCCGGTCGAGCGACTGCACGCGGTCGGCAAAGTCGATGATCGTCTTGCGATCGGTGAGGTCGCGGGTCTGCGCCACCATCGACATGGTCAGATGTTCCTCGATCAGCCAGACGACGAGTTCCGTCTGCTTCTGCGACAGGCCGAAGCGGGCGCAGAGCTTGCGGGCGACGCGGGCGCCGGCAATCGAATGATCCTCCTGGCGACCCTTTGCGATGTCATGGAGGAGAACCGCGAGATAGAGCGCCTCGCGGTCCTCGATTCCCGAGATCAGCTTATTGGCGAGCGGATGCAGATCCTCCGACCGCGACTTGTCGATCTCCGAGAGAACCTCGACGGTGCGGATCAGATGCTCGTCGACCGTATAGTGGTGATACATGTTGAACTGCATCATCGCGACGATCTTGCCGAAATCAGGAATGAAGCGGCCGAGCACACCGGCCTCGTTCATCCGGCGCAGAATTAGCGCCGGGTCGCGCTTCGACGTCAGGATCGACATGAAGAGGCGGTTCGCCTCGTCGTTTTCCCGTAGGCTGTTGTCGATCAGCGCGAGTGAACGTGTGACGCGTTTCAGCGCATCCGGATGGAATTCCAGCCCGTTGATGTCGGCGACGTGAAAGAGCCTGAGGATGCTGACCGGATCGCGCTTGAAGACATCGGCGTCGGCGAGCGCGATGCGGCCGCGGTCTTCGACGAATTCGACGCTGCCGGCAATTTTGCGGGTGCGATGGGTAAAGCGGCTGATGACGCCGGTGAGGCCCGGGATCGACTTCGCCTGCTGGTCTTCGAGCGCGGCGCACAGGATGCGCGTGAGATCCCCGACATCCTTGGCCACGAGGAAATAGTGCTTCATGAAACGCTCGACCGCCGAAAGGCCAGGGCGGGTATGATAGCCGAAGGCCTCGGCGATCTCGCGCTGGATGTCGAAGGATAGACGCTCCTCAGCCTTGCCTGTCAGGAAGTGCATATGGCAGCGCACCGCCCAGAGAAAATCGTCGGCTTTCTGCAGCAGGCGATATTCGTGCTTCGACAAGACGCCGAGCTTGACCAGCTCCGCCTGGTCGCGCACGTGGTAGTAATATTTCGAGATCCAGAACAGCGTGTGCAGGTCGCGAAGCCCGCCCTTGCCTTCCTTGACATTGGGCTCGACGAGGTAACGTGTGTCGCCCGCCTTGCGGTGGCGCTCGTCGCGCTCGGCAAGCTTGGCGGCGATGAATTCGGGGCCGGTGCCGGTGACGATTTCCTTGTCGAAACGGGCCTCGAGCTCGGTTTCCAGCCGCTGCAGGCCGCAGATATAGCGCATCTCAAGAATGGCGGTGCGAATCGTCATGTCGGACTTGGCGAGCGCGATGCATTCCTCCACCGTGCGGGTGGCATGGCCGACCTTGAAGCCCATGTCCCAGAGCACGTAGAGCATGAATTCGACCGCCTTGTGCGTCTCCTCCGCCGGCCTCGGCAGGAAGAGGAAGAGCAGGTCGATATCGGAGCCCGGCGCCAGCGTGTCGCGGCCGTAGCCGCCGACGGCGGTCACCGCGAACTTGTCCTTCTGTAGCGGAAAGATATGGGTGGTGGCGAAATTATAGAGGACGGTGATGATCTGGTCCTGCAGCCAGGAAATCCGGTAAGCGCAATTGAGACCGCTTCCGTCGGCTGCAAGAGCCGCGCGCGCCTTCTGCCGTCCTTCCGTGCTCGCCTTTTTCAGGGCGGCAAGAAGATCGGCGCGCATGATGTCGGGCCGGTTTCGATTTGCCTCGGCAACGGCGTCGCACTGCTTCTGCAGCAGCTCGGCGTCGAGGATCTCCGAGAAATCGACGTCGCGCGTCGCGCTCACAGGGGTGGTTTCCTGTTCATGCCGGGCTGCCTGATTGGGGCTCGCCTCACGTTTCGTCTGCATGCGCTATAACCTCTTTGCCCGGCGACTGACACGGGCCTTCATACTGCAAGAACCTTTAAATTTGGCGAAATGGTGTTGTCATGCTGAAGCTTTGCCACAAGCTGCGGCGTTTCCGAAAAGCCTCACACTGCGACCTGCGCACGCAGCGAATACAGCACCTGCCGGGTCTCGCGCTGGATCTCCTCGAGCGTCGCCCTGTCGCATTCGCGGTAGCCCGCCTTGGCGATCGACGTTCCGAGTTCAGCGATCATAGCGCAGGAGTGAGTGATTTTCAGCAGGCCGATTGGCGATGTCCAGCCGCGCGCGTTGCGGTCTCCATCGGCGCGCCGCATCGTTTCGAGCATGGAGCAGATGAGCGACAGGCGCTCGGTTTCGCGAACCAGCTTCTCCATGAACATCGGCTGCGCTCCTATTTCAGCTTTTTCTTGAGATCGTAAAGCGCATCGAGCGCCTCGCGCGGCGTCATGTCGTCGAGGCTCATCGCCTTCAGCGCCTCCTCGACCTTCGATGGGCTGCGGGCCGTGTCCTCGCGGCGCACCGCCACCTGGAAGAGCGGCAGATCGTCGATCAGCTGGCTCGCCGGGTTCTTGCGGTCGGCATCTTCGAGGCGGGTGAGCACGTCGCGGGCCCGCGACACGACCGACGCTGGAAGCCCCGCAAGACGTGCGACCTGGATGCCGTATGAGCGGTCGGCGGCGCCCGGCCCGACCTCATGCAGGAAGATGACGTCGCCGTCCCATTCCTTGACCCGCATCGTGGCGTTCGATAGCCGGCCAAGCTTTTCCGACAGCACGGTCAGCTCGTGGAAATGTGTAGCGAAGAGGCCGCGGCAGCGATTGGCCTCGTGCAGGTGCTCGACGGCGGCCCAGGCGATCGAAAGGCCGTCGAAGGTCGCGGTGCCGCGGCCGATCTCGTCGAGGATAACGAGGGAACGGTCGCTCGCTTGATTGAGGATCGCCGCCGTTTCCACCATCTCGACCATGAAGGTCGAGCGTCCGCGCGCCAGATCGTCGGAGGCGCCGACGCGGGAGAAAAGCCGGTCGACAATGCCGATATGGGCCGTTGTTGCCGGCACGAAGGAACCCATCTGCGCCAGGATCGCTATCAGTGCGTTCTGACGCAGGAAAGTCGATTTACCGCCCATGTTCGGACCGGTCAGCAGCCAGATCGCCCCATCGCGATCGCCGGTTTTAGGCGAGAGATCGCAATTGTTGGCGACGAAGGGGCCGCCAGCCTGGCGGCGCAGCGCCTGTTCGACGACCGGGTGGCGCCCGCCTTCGATCGCAAACATCTTCGAGCCGTCGACCTGCGGTCGGCAATAGGCCTGCTCTTCGGCGAGCAGCGCCAGGCCTGCGGCGACGTCGATCACCGCGAGCGCCCTGGCGCCGGCCTTGATCGCCTCGGCTTCCGCCACGACTGCCGCCGCCATCCTGTTGAAGGCCTCGAGTTCGATCGTAAGCGCCCGATCGGCGGCATTGGCGATGCGGCTTTCGAGATCGGCAAGTTCGGTCGTGGTGAAGCGCATGGCGCTCGCCATGGTCTGGCGATGGATGAAGCGGGCCTTCGCCTCCGCCGTCTCCGTCATCGGCCCGGCATTGCCGGCGGTCACCTCGATGAAATAGCCGAGGATATTGTTGTGCTTGATCTTCAGCGATCGGATGCCGGTTTCCTCGGCATATTGCAATTGCAGTCCGGCGATGACGCGGCGCGACTGGTCTCGCAGCGCCCGGACTTCGTCGAGTTCGGCGCTCGCGCCGTCGCGCAGGAAGCCGCCATCCCGTTTCAGCAGCGGCAATTCATCGGCGAGCGTCTCGGCAAGCAGTTCTTCCAGCGGCTCGGGAAGCGCTTTCAGACCAGACAGCGCCTCGCCGAGCTCTTCAGGCAGCAGCGCGCTATCGAGCAGCTGCGCAAGGCCTGCCGCGGCTTGGAGGCCCTGGCGGATGGCGGCAAGATCGCGCGGTCCGCCGCGATCGAGCGCCAGGCGGGACAGCGCGCGCGGCATGTCGGGCACATGTTTCAGCGTGTCGCGCAGCTTGCCGCAGAGCGAGGGCTCTTCGATCAGAAAGCCGATCGAATCGAGCCGCGCATTGATGCGGCCGGGTTCGGTCAGCGGCGACATCAGCCGCTCGGCGAGAAGCCGCGCCCCGCCGCCGGTGACGGTGCGGTCGATCGCCTTCAGGAGCGATCCGTTGCGATCGCCCGACAGCGTGCGAGCAAGCTCCAGATTGGCGCGGGTGGCCGGGTCGATGAAGAGCGTTGAAGCCGCGCTTTCCCGCTCCGGCTTTCCAAGCGGCGGCCGCTCGGCGATCTGTGTCTTCTCGACATAGGCGACGGCGGCTGCGGCCGCCGCGAGTTCGGCGCGCGAGAAGCTGCCGAAGCCGTCGAGGGTCGAGACGCCGAAATAACGGGCGATCCGGCCTTCGGCGCTGGCGCTGTCGAAGAGAACCGCCGGCTGTGGCACGGCGGTGCGGCCAAGCACATCGAAGACGGGTTTGAGCTCGGCATCGTGGAAGATCGTGTCGGGCAGGATGAGCTCGCGCGGATCGATGCGCAGGATGTCGGCAAGCAGCCGCGAGCTTTCCGTTTCGGCAAGCCGGAAAACGCCGGTGGAAATATCGATCCAGGCAAGCGCGAGCGCCGGTTCGGCTCCGCCGCGGATGCGGGCAAGCGCCATCAGATAGTTCGATTCCGAAGGCGAGAGCAGCTTTTCCTCGGTGATGGTGCCGGGCGTGACGAGGCGGATGACGTCACGCTTGACCACGGATTTGGCGCCGCGTTTCTTGGCCTCGGCCGGATCCTCGATCTGTTCGCAGACGGCCACGCGGAAGCCGAGCGCGATCAGCTTCTGCAGATAGTCGTCGGCCGCATGCACGGGCACGCCGCACATCGGGATATCCTGGCCCATGTGCTGGCCGCGCTTCGTCAGCGTGATGCCGAGCGCGCGTGCGGCTTCCAGCGCATCCTCGAAGAACAGCTCGTAGAAGTCGCCCATGCGATAGAAGAGCAGCGAATCCGGATTGTTCGCCTTGATCTCGATATATTGCTCCATCATCGGCGTCGCCGAGGCGCGGCTTTCCGCCGTGGCGAGCTCGGCAGCCGAAAAGGCTTCATTCCCGGTGTCTATTCGTGCGTTCACGGAGGTGCAGTTTTTCCCAAAAAAACAGGTGCCAACCCTATCCGTGCGCCGCTATAGATGACAACTGCATTTGAGGAAGAGCGAAGCGTCGCCCACAGGACGTTGGAGGATTTATGCCCGATATCAACAAGAAGGACCGGCCGGTGACCTCGGTGACCGATCAGGAGGCGCTCGACTTTCACGCCATGGGCCGCCCCGGCAAGCTGGAGATCAATCCGACGAAGCCGATGGCGACGCAGCGCGACCTCTCGCTCGCCTATTCCCCTGGCGTCGCCGTCCCGGTCAAGGCGATCGCCGCCGATCCGCAGACCGCCTATGACTATACGGCGCGCGGCAATATGGTCGCCGTCATATCAAACGGCACGGCGATCCTTGGCCTCGGCAATCTTGGCGCACTCGCCTCCAAGCCCGTCATGGAGGGCAAATCGGTGCTCTTCAAGCGCTTCGCCGACGTCGATTCCATCGACCTCGAGATCGAGACGGAAAATGTCGACGAATTCATCAACTGCGTGCGCTTCCTCGGCCCCTCCTTCGGCGGCATCAATCTCGAGGATATCAAGGCGCCGGATTGTTTCGTCATCGAAAGCCGGCTGCGCGAGCTGATGGACATTCCCGTTTTTCATGACGACCAGCATGGCACGGCGATCATCGCCGCCGCCGGCCTGATCAATGCGCTGGAACTGACCGGCCGTGACCTTAAGACGACGAAGCTCGTCTGCAACGGCGCGGGCGCCGCGGCGATCGCCTGCGTCGAATTGATCAAGGCGATGGGCTTTGCGCCCGAAAATATCATCCTCTGCGACACAAAGGGCGTCATCTACCAAGGCCGCACCGAGGGCATGAACCAGTGGAAATCGGCGCACGCGGCAAAGACCGATGCGCGCACGCTGGAGGAGGCGATGAACGGTGCCGATGTCATCTTCGGCCTGTCGCAGAAAGGCGCCCTCTCAGCCAAGATGATCCGCTCGATGGCCGACCGGCCGATCATCTTCGCCATGGCCAATCCCGATCCCGAGATCACGCCGGAGGAGGTCGCCCGCATCCGGGACGACGCCATCATGGCGACGGGCCGCTCGGACTACCCCAACCAGGTCAACAACGTCCTCGGCTTTCCCTATATCTTCCGCGGCGCCCTCGATGTGCGCGCCTCCACCATCAACGACGCAATGAAGATCGCCGCCGTCAAGGCGCTGGCAAACCTTGCCCGTGAGGACGTGCCGGATGACGTGGTCGCCGCCTATCAGGGCAACCGGCCGCGTTTCGGGCCGCAATATATCATCCCTGTTCCCTTCGATCCGCGTCTGATCTCGGCAATTCCGGTCGCCGTCGCGCAAGCTGCGATCGAAAGCGGCGTCGCCCGCAAGGTCATCACCGACATGGCCGGTTATGCCCGCGAGCTTTCGGCGCGCCGCGATCCGATCGCCTCGACGCTTGCCAGCCTCTACGAGCGTGTCCGTCGCCGCCCGAAGCGGATCGTCTTTGCCGAGGCGGAGGAGGAACAGGTGCTGCGCGCTGCCATGTCCTATGCCAACCAGCAGCTCGGCACCGCCATCCTGCTCGGCCGCGAGGATCTGATCCAGGCGACGGCGGAGCGCGCCGGGATCGATCTCAACCGGCCCGGATTCGAGATCGTCAATGCCCGCATCTCGACCCGCGTCGAGGCTTATATCGACTATCTCTATGCCAGGCTGCAGCGTCACGGTTACCTCCACCGCGACGCCCAGCGGCTGATCCACAACGATCGCAACCACTTCGCCGCGACGATGGTGGCGCTCGGGGACGCCGACGGCATGGTGACGGGGATCACCCGCAACTATTCGACGGCGCTCGAGGATGTGCGCCGCTGCATCGACGCGAAGCCCGGCCATCGCGTCATCGGTGTGTCGCTGGCGCTCTGCCGCGGCCGCACGGTTTTCGTCGCCGATACGGCTGTGCACGACATGCCGACCGCCGAAGAGCTTGCCGATATCGCCGAAGAGGCCGCGGGCCTCGCGCGGCGCATGGGATATCAGCCGCGCGTCGCCATGCTTGCCTATTCCACCTTCGGCCATCCCTCGGGCGAACGCTCCGAGCGGGTGCGCGAAGCGGTCAAGATCCTCGATCGGCGGCGCGTCGATTTTGAATATGACGGCGAGATGGCCGCCGACGTCGCCCTGAACCGCAAGGTAATGGAGCAATATCCCTTCTGCCGGCTCTCCGGCCCCGCCAACGTGCTCGTCATGCCGGCCTTCCACTCGGCATCGATCTCGACCAAGATGCTGCAGGAACTCGGCGGCTCCACCGTGATCGGCCCGATCCTCGTCGGCTTGGACAAGCCGGTGCAGATCACCTCGATGGGCGCCAAGGATTCCGACATCGTCAACATGGCGGCGATCGCCGCCTATGGCGGTTCGTAGAGGGCTATCACGCCCGCATAGGGGACAGTGTTCTGTGCCTGGCAGATCGGCGAGATCAGCCCCTCATCCGGCTGCCGCCACCTTCGCACGGCGAACGGGGCGAGGTGATATGCCGCGGCCTTTCCGTCCCCATCCATGTCTGGTGTGGCGGTCCCCTCGTCTCGTTTGGGGGGCCGAAGGACAGTACGAGACCCGTGGCTCTACCCGGGCAAGTGTTAGGGTGAGGGGTAGCCGTTGCCCTTTACCAGACGGTAGTGCGACGAAGCGATCAGCTTGCAAAGCGGCCGGCGTCGGCGCCGTAGTAGTTCAGGTAGCGGTCGGAAATGCTGGAAATCGGCAGCACGATCAGCACGTCGGTCGTGTTAAAGGCATGGTCGATGACCGCGCTGGAGCCGACCATCGCACCAAGTCGAAGATAGCCCTTGATCAGCGGAGGCAGGGCCATCAGCGCCCGCTTCGGGTTGACGGCCTCGGCCGGCATCAGATCCATGTTGCGGGCGAGATGCGGCAGCGCGCCGACCGCCCATTCGTCCTTCGCCAGCACATTGTGGTAGAGGAAGGACAGCGCCAGCGCGTGGCTTTCGAGATAGACGCCGGGGAACGAGGCGCAGCCGAACATCGCGCTCATGCCGTGCTTCAGCGCATAAGCCCAGTTGCCCTGCCACAGAAGCTCGACGGTGCGTTTGGTGCGGTATTCCGGCAGCACGCAGGAACGTCCGAGCTCCATGAAACGCTTGTCGGGATGCCTGGCGAGCAGGCTTTCGATCTCGAATTCGGAAGCCGAGTAAAAACCCCCATTGGCGGTGGCCACATCCTGGCGCAGCAGTCGATAGGTGCCGACGATCTGGTCTTCCGGATCGCCCTCGAGCGAACGGTCGAGAACGAGAAGATGGTCGCAGAACGCATCATAGGCATCGAAATCGCGTTCGCGGCGCATGGCCTCCGGCGGCAGTTGCGCCTTCATTTCTTCGACGAAGACGCGGTAGCGCACGGCCTGCGCCGCATCGATCTCGCGTGCCGTGCGGGCAAGGCGGGTTTCCAGATTGCCGATCCGGCCGAGGATGTCGCCGTCCTTCTGCCCGGCAGCCGTCGACGGCCGTGCAGTCTCTGCGGTGACGTCACGATTCAGAATGTCAATGGAGGACATGGCGATTCTCCCGTTGCCGGCTTATCGACGCCATAAAACACTTCTGTACGACAGGAAAGTGACATATTGCATTTGCCGGCGCAACAAGCCTGTCGGTTCGGCGGCGCCTTACCGCGCCTCTGCCCGGCGGGCGGAAAGCGCTGCGACCGCCTGAACTTCCGTCAGCAGCCGCACCGGGTCCACCGGTTTCACCATGACGCGGTTGGCGCCGTTGAGCAAGACCTGGCGGCGCGATTCGTCGCTCTTGTCGGCGGTGAGTACGATCACCGGCACCGGGTCAAGATCAAGACGCCTTTCGTGGCCGCGCAGCCGCCCCAGCATGTCGATGCCGTTGCCGCCGGGCATCGACAGATCGCTAATGATGATGTCAGGCCGCTCATTTACCTCGCCGAGGGCGCAATCGAGCAGCGTCTCGAAATCTTCGACGTGATGCACCTTGTGTCCGCCCTTTTCGAGCATGACGCGCACCAGCATTGCATTGATCGGATCGTCCTCTCCGAGCAGAATGCGCAGGCCGTGTGCAGCAACCAGCGTCTCGGCCATGGGCGGGCCCAAGCCCGGCTGATTGTCGTTCAACGCGTCGCGCTTCTCCATGCCGCGCATGCGCCCGCGCAGCACATCGATCAACGACTGTTCCCGCAGAGGCCGGATGAGCCAGGCATCGAACAGGTCGAGCGGGTGGGCGCTGCGCTCTTCCGGATTGACGAGCAGAACCTTGCGCAGCCCGAGGGCGGCGATTTCGGCGCGGTCGGCGAGATGAGCCGAAAACTCCGCCGACATGCGATGGTCGACGATGATATCGGTCGGCCGCCGGCCGCCGGTCGCCATGCCGAGCAGCCTTGCCCGTGCCGTCTCGCCGTCCGCAACGAGCTGGCAGATGCCGCCGAGCGCGGTGATCGTCTCGGCGATGGCGGTGCGCGCCGCACCTGCCGGCGCCAAGAGCACGACGCTGTTGCCGGCAAGCAGCGTGTTTCGCCGGTCGGGCCGCTCGCTGCCGATGTCGACGGGGAAGCGGATCGAAAATGTGCTGCCCAGTCCCTTTTCGCTGGCAACCGTCAATGCGCCGCCGAATTCGCGCATGATGCGGGCGGAGATGGCAAGGCCGAGCCCGGTGCCGCTGCTCTTGTCGGCAATGGTGCCGCCCTGCTCGAACTCGCCGAAAACGCGCGCCTGCTCCTCCGCCGTCATGCCGGGACCGCTATCGGCCACGGTGATCAAAAGGTCGCCTGCGTCGAGCAGGACGCGGATGAAGACGCCGCCGGCCTGGGTGAACTTCACTGCATTGCCGATGACGTTGAACAGAACCTGGCGCAGCCGCGCCGCATCGAAGCTCATATTCTCCGGCACGTCGGACGACACCGTGGCGCCGATCTCGATACCCTTTTCATGCGCACGGTGGGCGAGCATTTCGACGACACTTTCCAGGAGCTTCCGCAGCGATTCCGAGCGCGGATGCAGCTCGAAGCGTCCGACTTCGATGGTGGAAAAATCGAGCAGGTCCTCGACGAGCTGCGTCAGCGCGTGGCCGGATTGGCGGATGCTCGCGAGATAATTCTGCTGCTCCTGCGTCAGCCGCGTCTCGGCAATCAGGTGCGTCATGCCGAGGATGCCCGATAGCGGCGTGCGCACTTCGTGGCTGACGGTGGCTAGCAGCCTGGATTTGGCGGCGCTGTTATATTCGGCCTTCTGGCGAGCCTCCTCGCGGCTCTGCGCGATCAGCCGCTCTTCGGTGACGTCGCGGGCAACGCTCTGCAGCAGCAGGCGGCCATTGGCGGGATCGCGGGTCACGACGTCACGCCAGAGGAAGATGCGCTGACCTTCCGGTGTCGAAATCTCGACATCGTAACAATGCGGGACGGGGCCGGGCCGGAAGGCGAGGCCGATCTCCTCGCAGGTGCGTCCTTCCGGACGCAGCCGTCCGGTCAGGCGGCGAAACGTGTCGTTGGCGGAGATGATGCGCCGGTCCATGCTGCGGCTGACGGTGATGTCGCCGAGCACGTCGTGCACATCGGCAAACAGCTTTGCGCCGTCGTTCCACTCCGGCCGGGTCTGGCGGCCGGACCTGATTGATCTCCGACGGCGAACCATCAGGACGGCGTAGCTGGCGATGACCGCGAGGCCGAGAACGACAAGGCCGCCTGAGAGCAGCAGCGGGTCGCCGGCATGAGCAAGCAGCATGAGGATCGTCGCGGCAAGGAGGCCGGCGCCGCCCAGCCAGTAGAACAGGAGGCGCCGTGTCGGGGCCGCTCCTTGACGCTCATCGGTTTCCGCAGGTGCCGCTGTGCGCGGTCGCGGGGAGGGCTGCCCCATCCGCTCCTCAAGCGGCTTGGCGACGGGTCCGCCGAAGGCGGCGGACAATCTTTCCTGCAACTGTCCCAGGCTCTGCATGCTATCTGCCTAACATGAGGCCCGTTCCGAATGCCTTCAGGAATTCGATAAGATTTTAGCGGCCGGCCTTTTTCGGCAGCAGCAGCTCCTCGAGAATGACGCAGCCGGCGCCAATGGTAATGAAACTGTCGGCGAGATTGAACACCGCGAAGGACCAGTTTTCGGTGTAGAACAGGATGTAGTCGATCACATGCCCGTAGGCGAAGCGGTCGACAAGATTGCCGATCGCGCCGGCAATGATCAGCGCATAGCCGAGATGGGCGAGCCAGCGGTCTTTTGCCGTGCGGTACCACAGCCAGATGACGAAGGCGACGATGACGAGCCGCATCCCGACGATGAACCAGCCGTCCATGCCAGATAGCATCGAAAAGGCGACGCCGAGATTATAGGTGCGGTAGAGCGCCAGCATCGGAACGACGGGAACGGCTTGCTGCAGCGGCAGATAGTGATCGACGGCGATCTTGACGGCCTGGTCGATGAGAACGGCGAAGAAGATGAAGAAGAGGATCGGCGCCGGGCGAGAAAACAGCGCGGGGCGTGCATGCGTCGGTTCGGTCATTTGCCCTCGGTAAGTGAGAGGAGATGGCGGCGCGCCTCGAAAAGCATGACAGCGGTGGCGACGGCGAGGTTCAGCGAATCGGCGCGGCCCTGCTGCGGAATGCGGGCAAGCGCATCGGCGTCTCCGGCAAGCTGGTCCGGCAGCCCGGATTGTTCGTTGCCCATCAGGAGCACTGTGGGCTTCCTCCGATAGTCGATCGTACGGTAGTCGACCGCGCCGGCCAGATGGGTGGCGACGACGGAAACGCCGGCCGACTTCCGCCAGGCCAGGAATTCCTCCGGCGTCGCCCGCGCCACGGGAACGGCGAACACCGAGCCCATGGTCGCCCGCACGGTTTCAAGCGAGAAGGGATCGGTCGTCTCGCCGATCAGAATGATACCGGACGCGCCGGCGGCATCGGCCGTGCGGATGATGGTGCCGAGATTGCCAGGGTCGCGCACCCGGTCGAGCGCCACCCACGTCTCGCCCTCCTGCAGCCGGACGCCCCTAAGCGGCGTCCAGCGTTGCTCGAAGATGCCGATGACCATTTGCGGGTTGTCGCGCCGGGTGATCGAAGCGATCACTTTTTCGCTGACTTCGAGCACCAGACCGCCCGATGCGACGGTCTTGGCCGCCATCTGCTCGACCAGCGGCTTGCCCTTGGCGGCCTTGGCATAGACCAGCGTTCGGATCGTCCAGCCGAGCTCGATCGCATCGATGACAAGCTTCAGCCCTTCGGCGAGGAAAGTTCCGCTTTCCTCCCGCGACTTCTTGTTCGTCAGCGCCTTAATATCCTTGATGATCGGATTGGCGAGCGAGGTGACTTCCTTCACCTGGCCGACCCTGCGCGGTCCCTGATCGTGGAAATCCTTGGTCATTTCGGCACCCAGCGGGAAAAGAGGGAGGTGGAAAGCGCGCGGCCCGGCGTCTTGCCGTCGAGGCCAGCCTCGCGAATGACCAGCTCGCCGGATTCGACCGCGCCGCCGGCGCCGCGCATCGTTTCGCGCATCAGCTCGTGGATAGAATAGAAGCTGGCGCGGATCGAATAGGCCGTGAGCACCAGGCCGGCCGCCTTCGGGGAGAGAATTTCGCGGCAGACATCGAGCATCAGCGGCAGATGCTCGAACAGATGCCATACTTCGCCATTCGGGCCGCGGCCGAATTTCGGCGGATCGGTGAGGATGATGTCGTAATGGCTGCCGCGGCGCTCCTCGCGCAGGATGAATTTCATCGCATCCTCGCAGATCCAGCGGATCGGCAGCTTCTCCATGTGCCCGAGCGCCTGGTTCTCACGCGCCCATCCGATCGCCTTCTTCGACGCGTCGACATGGGTGACCTCGGCGCCGGCTGCGGCGGCGACCAGCGAAGCGACGCCGGTATAACCGAAGAGATTGAGTACCTTCAGCGGCCTGCCCGCCTTTTCGACCGCCTCTTTCATCCAGCTCCAGTGGACGATCTGCTCGGGGAAGACGCCGACATGTCGGAACGAGGTGAAGCGGCCGAGGAAATCGACGCCGAGCAGATTGAGCGGCCAGGTCTCCCCGAGTGCGGCCTTCGGGAAGCGCCAGCGGCCGGTGCCTTCCTCATCGGGATCGCCGGTGAAGACGGCATCGACCTTCTCCCAGATTTGGGGCGCCAGCGAAGGCCGCCACAGCGCCTGCGCTTCCGGGCGAATGATGCGATAGGGGCCGTATTGCTCCAGCTTTTGGCCGTCGCCGCTGTCGATCAGGTGGAAATCGCCGGCGCCGAGTGATTCGAGAATGACAGGCACGCGTTCCACCGGTCGCTCGCCGGTGCGGGTCATCAACAAACGCCCGGCTGCGACAGGGGCTAAAGCCTCGCGCGCCGACCCGCGAGCAGCGGCAGGCGCGACCGGCTTCGGCGGCCGGCCGGCCCGAGCGTCCCTCCGGCCCTCACCGGCGGGGGCTGATGTCTTCTTCTGGCCCGGCCGGCTCTCTCTCTGTTTCAACGTGCTCTTCCGCGTCTCTTTCGGGGTGGCGTGATAGGGCTGCGTCCTCGGCAGGACCTGGAATTATGCAGTAGCCCAGAAAACCGTACCGGATCAACTGCGCAGGGGCGCGGGCTTTATTTCAAACTCCGGAGGCCTGCGCGCGCAACCGATTGTCACTACATAGCTGTGGCCGGCGGCGAAGGTACGGAAGCGCAGCGGATGCGAACCGCGGCCCAGGATGAGGACGTTGGACTTGTAGCACCCTCCAATTCCACGCACCGGATCGCAAGCCGGCCGGATATCATTTTCTCACGCCTTGGCAAAAGGCTTTCCCCTTGGGATAAATCGACCGAATCGAGATAGGACCATCGAATGGATTTCACCGGCGAAGAACTGATCGCCGCGCCGCGGGACCTCGTCTGGGCAGCGCTCAACGATCCCGAAATCATGCGCGGCTGCATCCCGGGCTGCCAGCGCATCGAGCGGCTGTCGCCAGACGCTTTCGAGGCTACGATCAAAGTGAAGTTCAGTCTGCTGTCCGCCACTTTCCATGGGCTGCTGACGCTGTCCAATGTCGATGCGCCGAAGAGCTATACGCTGTCGGCGGAAGGCAAGGGCGGCATTGCCGGCTTCGCCAGGGGCAGCGCCGATATCGTGCTCGAGGAGAGGGGCGACGAGACCATCCTGTATTACCGCGCCAGGGCCGAGCTCGGCGGCAAGCTCGCACAGCTCGGCGCGCGTCTGCTCGATTCGACTTCGCAGAAGCTCGCCGTGGGGTTCTTTTCGGATTTCAACGCCGCCGTCGTCGCGAAGGCTGCGACCGGCTGAATGCCGCCGAGCGCCTCGGCTTTAGGCTTGGCGCGGGCAGGAACCTTTGTTATCCCGGCATCATGACATGGAACATCAGGCCGCCGCGGGCGGAAGACCAGGAAATGCTCGCGGATATCTATCTTTCCGTGCGGCGCCAGACATTCGTCTGGGTCGATCCCGGCAAATTCCACCGCGAGGATTTTTCCGCTCATACCAATGGTGAGACGATCTTCGTCTGCGACCATGCCGATGGCGGCCTTGCCGGCTTCCTGTCACTCTGGCCGGAGGACGATTTCATCCACATGCTCTATATAAGGCCGGAATTCCAGGGTCTCGGCGCCGGCACGGCCCTGCTGCAGGCGCTGCCGGAATGGCCGCAACATAAGTACCGGCTGAAATGCCTGGTGAAGAACCGGCGCGCGAAGGCCTTCTACCTTTCCCGCGGTTTTGCGGTGACCGGCAACGGCGCCTCGCCGGAAGGTGATTATGAGGAGCTGAGCTTCCACCCGGTTTGACGCGCCTGTGAAAGGCAATCTTACCGCGACGGCAATTGGCTGGCGATGTCTTCTGCACGGGTCCTGTGGCGGTCGGCCTCGCCCTGCCAGCGAATGGCTTCCTTGGCCTCGGTACGGGCGCGCTTGCGGTGTTTTCCCTGGCTGAACCAGGTGGCGGCCGAGCCGATCAGCATGCCCGATATCAGCGCGATGAACAGGAAGACGAAGAAGGGCGCGGAGACCGCGAGCACCGGGTCGTCTGGCCGGAACGGATTGAAGGCGAGCGTGACGCTCTGTCGGTTGGCGACGCAGAAGACGATGAGGATGACGCCGAGCGGCAGCAGAATCAAAAGGTTGACGATCTTCTTGGCCATTTCAGGTCTCCACGCTTGCGCCTGTTATACCGGGCGCGTTCCTGCGCCAGCGCCACGCATGCAACATGCGCAAAGGACGCTGTAGCAGTTGAATCCACGCATCGAGACAAAATGGATGATCATCTCGGCTCGACACGCCAGCAGAATAGAAAAACAGCCCTTAAGTTCAAGTGCGGTTTCGCCGCAGGCAGCTTGCGCCGCTCAATCCTCTTCGTCGGCTTGGCCGGGATTGAGCCGCTCGCGCAGTTCCTTGCCGGTTTTGAAAAAGGGCACCCATTTCTCCTCGACGAAGACGGTATCGCCGGTACGCGGGTTGCGGCCGGAGCGGGAGGGGCGGTTCTTGACCGAAAACGCGCCGAAGCCGCGTAATTCGACGCGGTTGCCCGCAGCCAGTGCATCGGTGATCTCGTCGAGAACCGCGTTGACGATATTTTCGACGTCGCGATGATAGAGATGCGGGTTGCGTGCCGCAACAATCTGCACCAATTCGGACTTGATCACAGTCGCCCCCTTAAATTATTGATTTCTTATCAATCGCGGCCAACCTGCCAAACTGAAAGCAGCCCGTCAAGAAGCAACTTTGGGGGCAGGATTCCATTGATATCCTGGCCTTTGACGAGATCGTCATAACCGAGGATCGTAATCAACCGCGAAACAGCCCCGGCGAGCAGAAAGGGCGTATTGTCCTTCTTGTCCCAATCCACCATCGGCAGATCGGCGTCGACGCCGCGCGATTTGAGATAGGAGCGGATTTCTGCCTCGCCGCCGATCGTATCGACGAGCTTTGCCGTGAGCGCCTGCCGGCCGGTATAGATCGTGCCGTCGGCGAGCTTCAGCACCTCCTCGCGGGGCAGCTTGCGCCGGTCAGCGACGAGGTCGACGAACCAGTTATAGCTGTCGATCACCATGTTGCGGATCATTGCCTTGGCTTCCTCGCTTGCCTCGTGGAAGGGCGAGGGCTCGGCCTTGAGCGGCGAGGATTTGATCTCCTGCAGAGATACGCCGATCTTGTCGAGCAGCGGCTGGATCTGCGGATACTGGAAGATGACGCCGATCGAGCCGGTGATCGAGCTGTCACCGGCAATTATGGTATCGCCGGCGGTGGCGACCATGTAGCCGGCGGAGGCGGCCAGCGTGCGCACGTCGGAGACGACGGGCTTCTTGGCTGATATCGCACGGATCGCCTTGAAGACTTTTTCGCCGCCGTAGGTCGTGCCGCCGGGCGAGGAGATCGAAATCACCGCAGCCTTCACGTGATCGCTGGTCTCGACCTTCTTCAGCCGCTCCAGAAGCTCGTCGTCATCGACGATCAGCCCCGATATCGTCACATGGGCGATATGCGGGCTTGCCGTGCCGGCTTCGCCGAGGGCGAAGCGGTAAAAGGCAACACCGAGCGCCACGATGAGGGCGGCCGCGACGATGCGCCAGAAGCCGAGCTTGCGGCGCAGCCGCCGGCGATCCGCGATGATCGAACTGTCCATAGAAACCTCCAGCGCTGGCCCGGCGTCGGCGTGACGCCGATGGATCCGGTAAAATTGATGGCAGCGGCGCGTACGAAAGCCACTTTTTGATGTTTTTCCGTTTTGTTGCTTGTTGCAGAAAAAATTCCATATTGGCAAGCCAATGTAATAATGCGAAACGAACTGTGATTGCTGGCCGCTTTGTTGCGTAGCCGAGGCAAATCACCGTACATGGAACGAGACCTATGCTCGATACCCTGAAGAACAACGGACATGCCGCTTATGCGGGCTCCGGCAGGAGCCCCTATGGCGACGCGTTGTTCCATTCCGCCCGCGTGCGGAGACTGAAGATTTTGCTGCCATTGGCCGCCCTCATCGTCGCCGGCGCCCTCGCGACGGTGGCTTTGGTGAGCCTGTACCTGCCCGAAAACGTCAAGTTCGAAGGCGCCAAGATCGAGAACGGTAAGGTCGTGATGGAAAAGCCGGCAATTGCCGGTCGCAACTCCGACGGCGTCAATTATTCTATGCTTGCCGAAAGGGCGCTGCAAGACATCCGCAATCCCGATCTCATTACCCTCGAGACCATCAAGGCCGCCGTGCCGATGAATGACGGGCTGATTGCCCGCGTCGTCGCTTCGACCGCCGATTACAATCGCGCCACCGACAATCTGCATATGACGGCTCCCTTCACCTTGGTGCTGAGCAGCGGCCTGAACGCGCAGTTCCAGTCCGCCCGGCTCGACATCAAGGGCGGCAACATGCGCAGCGACGACCCCGTGACCATCACAAAGGACAATGCTTCCATTGTTGCGAAGAGGCTGGAGATAACCGATAAGGGGCGGGTGATCACATTCGAGGGGAATGTTCGCATGAATGTCGATCCATCCACCATCCATAAACAGGGCACTTAACCAGCCGGGTCACCCATGACAAAAGATTGTCGCATTTCAGCTTGCAAGACTGGCATAGCATTCGTTGCCGGCGCATTTGCCCTTATTCTGACGGCCTCGGGCGCGGGCGCGCAGTCGACGACCATGTCGGGAATGAAGCTTTCCAACGACCAGCCGATCCAGATCGAAAGCGACAAGCTGGAGATCCACGACCAGGAGCACACGGCTCTTTTCACCGGCAATGTTAAGGTCGTCCAGGGCACGACCACGCTGCAGTCCGGCAAGATGACGGTCTACTACAAGGACAAGGCGGCAAAGCCCGGCGGCGGCGCGGCGGCGCAACCCGAAGCAAAGCCGGAGCAGTCGGCCTCGCTGGCATCGGGAAGCGCCGATATCGACAGGATCCTGGTGACCGACAAGGTCTATCTGGTATCGGGCACGCAGACGGCGACTGCCGACGACGGCAGTTTCGACATGGCCTCGCAGACATTCGTCCTCACAGCCGATCAGGGAAACAAGGTGATTTTGTCGGACGGGCCGAATGTCTTCACTGGCTGCAAGCTGACCGTTCATATGCAAACCGGGCGGGCGCAGCTTGAAAGCTGCGGCGGGCGTGTCCAGATTCAGCTCGATCCGAAATCGCAGCCGAACGCGCAGAAGCAGAACTGAACCGGCCTCCCACGTGAAATTATCATCGCTATCAACCATGTTCGGCAGGCCTGAGCCACAAGCTATGGGTGCCGCCGACAAGAGCCGCTATCAGGGAACGTTGATCGCCCGTGGTCTGACGAAGACCTATGCGACGCGCCGCGTCGTCAACGGCGTCTCCCTGGTGGTGCGTCGCGGCGAAGCCGTCGGCCTGCTCGGCCCGAACGGTGCCGGCAAGACGACCTGCTTCTACATGATCACCGGTCTGGTGCCGGTGGATGAAGGCACGATCGAGATCGATGGAAACGATGTCACGACCATGCCGATGTACCGCCGCTCGCGCCTCGGCGTCGGTTATCTGCCGCAGGAGGCCTCGATCTTTCGCGGGCTGACGGTGGAAGAAAATATCCGCGCCGTCCTCGAGGTGCATGTCAAGGACAAGGCCGAGCGCGAGCAGAAGCTGAACGAGCTGCTGGAAGAGTTTCATATCCAGAAGCTGCGCAAGAGCGCGGCCGTCGCCCTTTCCGGCGGCGAACGCCGCCGCCTCGAAATTGCGCGAGCGCTTGCAACCGACCCGACCTTCATGCTGCTCGACGAGCCCTTCGCCGGTGTCGACCCGATTTCGGTCGCCGATATCCAGAACCTCGTGCACCATCTGACGGCGCGCGGCATCGGTGTTCTCATTACCGACCACAATGTGCGTGAGACGCTCGGTCTCATCGACCGCGCCTATATCATCCATGCCGGTGAGGTGCTCACCCACGGCCGAGCGAACGATATCGTCAACAATCCGGAAGTGCGCCGGCTCTATCTCGGCGACAATTTCAGCCTCTGATCCCTCACATATTCACCTTGCCGCGTAGTTCCGCTTGACCAAATGAGATAAAAAAGCAATTTTTGGGCCAACTGGATTTCCGTGGCCTGAAGCGTTTATCGGACGCGGTTTCCCGGAGGAATCGAGGGGAGTTTCGCGTCCGTCATGGCACTGTCCGCCAATCTATTCCTGCGCCAGAGCCAGTCCCTGGTCATGACACCGCAACTGATGCAGTCCATCCAGTTGCTGCAGATGACGCATTTCGAGCTCACCCAGTTCATCGCGCAGGAAGTGGAGAAGAACCCGCTGCTCGAATTTCCGTCGAATGACGGAGAGGCGAGCGACGAACGGGCGGCTATCGAGGACGAGCAGTTCGGTCATTCGCCGGAGGACGCGGGCTCGGACGACGGCGCCGACAATCGCGCCGAGGCGCTGTCGAGCGACTGGTACGACACCGGCGGCAGCGAAAGCACCAGCAGGCTGAACGACGAGCTCGATGCCAATTACACCAATGTCTTTCCCGATGACGGTGGCCCGCAGCGCCTCGACGCACCGGAACTCGTCGGTCAGTGGAAGTCGATGCCGGGCAGCGCCGACGGCGTCGATTACGACCTCGACGATTTTGTCGCCGGCCAGGTGTCGCTGCGCGATCATCTCGCTCAGCAGATCCCCTTCGTCCTGCCCGATATGAGCGACCGGCTGATCGCCCAGAATTTTGTCGATCAGCTCGATGATGCCGGTTACATCCAGGTCGATCTTGGCGAGACCGGCGAGCGGCTCGGCACAAGCCTCACCCAGGTCGAACACGTGCTTGCCGCCCTCCAGACGCTCGATCCGCCGGGCGTTTTCGCGCGCAGCCTCGCCGAATGCCTGGCGATCCAGCTCAGGCAGAAGGACCGCTACGA
Organism: Rhizobium bangladeshense; assembly: GCF_017357245.1. NCBI lineage: Bacteria > Pseudomonadati > Pseudomonadota > Alphaproteobacteria > Hyphomicrobiales > Rhizobiaceae > Rhizobium > Rhizobium bangladeshense. Next base: position 408,141 of record NZ_CP071612.1, read on the forward strand.
CCCTGCCATGCAGGCGCTGGTCGAAAATCTCGAACTGCTGGCGCGGCGTGACTTCGCCACGCTGAAGCGCCTCTGCGGCGTTGATGAGGAAGATCTTCTCGACATGCTCGGCGAGATCCGCCAGCTCAACCCGAAGCCCGGCAGCGGTTTCGAGACGGGTGTTTCCGAAGCGATCATGCCCGATGTCGTCGTCAGGCCCTCCTCGGACGGTGGCTGGCTGGTCGAGCTCAATCCCGATACGCTGCCGCGGGTGCTGGTCAACCAGTCCTATTTTTCCCGGGTGACCAGGAACGGCGAGGATCATGCCTTCCTTTCCGAATGCCTGCAGAGCGCCAACTGGCTCACCCGCAGCCTCGATCAGCGGGCAAAGACCATCATGAAGGTGGCAAGCGAAATCGTCCGCCAGCAGGACGCCTTCCTGCTGCACGGCGTCGACCACCTGCGGCCTCTGAACTTGAAGACAGTGGCCGAGGCGATCAAGATGCATGAATCCACCGTCAGCCGCGTCACCTCGAACAAATATATGCTGACGCCGCGCGGCCTCTTCGAGCTCAAATATTTTTTCACCGTATCGATCGGCGCAGTCGAGGGCGGCGACAGCCATTCCGCCGAGGCCGTGCGTCACAAGATCCGCACGCTGATCATGCAGGAGAGCCCGGACGCTGTGCTCTCCGATGACGATATCGTCGACATGCTGAAGAAGGGCGGCATCGATCTCGCCCGCCGCACGGTGGCCAAATACCGGGAGGCGATGAACATCGCTTCCTCGGTCCAGCGCCGCCGTGAGAAGCGGGCGCTCGCCAAGGTCGCAGGCTTCTGACGCGGCAGGATGCTTCGACCCTTATCGAAGCATCCGCTCGGCAAATTCGGCTATTTCTCGGGTGTCTTGAACGAATATCGATGTGCCCATGACGCCTGAAAATCCGAACCTTGCCAGAGAACTTGTCCTGCTTCTGGTGCTGGCGACCCTCTGGGGTTCTTCCTACACCTTTATCAAGATCGGGGTCGAAACGATCCCGCCGGTGACGTTGATTGCGGTGCGCACATTGATCGCCGGCGCGATTCTGCTCGCCGTGCTTCGCCATCGGCATGTCCGCCTCCCGAGCGATCGCGCGACATGGCGCCTGTTTGTCGTTCAGGCCTGCTTGAACAGCGTCATTCCTTTTACGCTGATCGCCTGGGCGGAGCAGTCCGTCGATGCCGGACTGGCTGTAATCCTGAATTCGGCGACGCCGATCTTCACCTTCCTGCTGACAGTATCGATGACCCGCCATGAGCAGGTGGCGGTACGAAAGCTCTTCGGCGTCGTGGCCGGGCTTGCCGGCATCTGCCTCGTCGTCGGCGTCGAAGCGCTCGGCGGTCTTGGCGAAAGCCTTATGGCGCAGCTTGCCATCATCCTGGCGACCATCTGTTATGCAGGTGCCGCGATTTTCAGCAAGAACTTCAGAGGCCTCGATCCTGGCGTGCCGGCGGCCGGGTCGTTGATCTCGGGCGCGGTCATTCTGATGCCCATCAGCCTCGTCGTCGACCGGCCCTGGGCGCTCGATCCCTCGGCCGCATCGGTGCTGGTGCTGCTTGCCCTGTCCGCCTTTTCGACGGCGCTTGCCTTTACGATCTATTTCCGCCTCGTTCAGACGCTGGGTTCGGTCGGGACCACATCGCAAGCCTATCTCCGGGTGCCGATCGGCGTTGCGATCGGTATCGCCTTTCTCGGCGAAAGGCTGAGCCCGACGGCCTGGATCGGACTGATCTGCGTTATTCTCGGTGTCATCGCCATGACAGTGCCGCGCACAACGCAGACGCGAAGCGCGTGAGGGCATGCGTAATCATATTCGCTGAAATGCGCTTTTCATAAGGGGTTTGCTGCACTTTCTGCGAGCGCGCCCGATGCCGAATCGACGCCCTATTGACTTTTTGGTAACCTCTGGCTAGAAGCCCGCCGCAATCGGCGCCGTGAACGGCGTTTTGAAGTTATCCCCATCATCCCAAGGGCACCGAGGACCCGTAGGCCTACGCCGATCTTGCTTGAGATTGCGCGAAGTGCTTGGATGAACCCGAGGCTTGGCGTAAACTGATACCCGCAAACGACCATAAGAAGGGAAACTCCATGAGTGTGCGTGTATCCGGGAAACATATGGAAATTGGTGAATCCTTCCGTCAAAAGATCGAGGACCAAATTGGTATGGCCATCACGAAATACTTCGATGGGGGGTATTCCGGCCAGGTCACCGTCGAAAAGGCGAGTTCTCGTTTCTCGGCAGACTGCAAGCTTCATCTCGACAGCGGGGTGGTGCTTCATGCCGCCGGCGAAGCGACGGATCCGCAGCTCGCTTTTGACGCCGCTTCCGAGCGCATCGAGAAGCGCCTGCGCCGCTACAAGCGCAAGCTGAAGGACCATCATGCCGGAAACCACCTGAATGGTTTTGCAGAAGTCTCCTACACGGTCATGGACTCCGTTCCTGATCACGAGGATGAAATTCCTGACGATTTCGCCCCGGCAATCGTCGCTGAAAGCACGAAGCAGCTGAAGACCATGTCCGTCGCCACCGCCGTGATGGCGCTTGATATGACCGACGAGCCGCTTCTCCTGTTCCGCAGCCCCGGCAAGGAACATTTGAATATCGTTTACCGTCGGCATGACGGAAATATTGGCTGGATCGATTCGGCCAATATCAAAGGCTGAGATCAGGGTGGTGAGCGGCGGTATCGCCGCCGCTCCTCGCATCGACTGATCCCGGCGACAGAAGGAAAAAGAAATGGCATTGGCAGATTTGCTCCATCAGGATGCGATCATTCCCGCCCTCAGAGTAAATTCCAAGAAACAGTTGCTTCAGGAATTGGCGGCAAGAGCCGGGAGGATCACCGGGCTCTCCGAACGGGAGATCTTCGACGTCATTCTGCAGCGCGAACGCCTGGGTTCGACCGGTGTCGGCAACGGTATCGCCATTCCCCACGGCAAGCTGGTGAACATTCATTCAATCGTCGGCATCTTCGCCCGGCTGGAGCAGCCGGTCGATTTCGAAGCGCTGGACGATCAGCCCGTCGACCTGGTCTTCCTGCTGCTTGCGCCGGAGGGCGCCGGCGCCGATCATCTCAAAGCCTTGTCGCGCATCGCCCGCGTCCTGCGCGATCAGGACCTTGTTGCAAAGCTGCGGGCCACCGATTCCGCCTCGGCGATCTATGCCTTCCTCAACGAGGAGCAGACGTCGAACGCCGCCTAGAGCAATTCCAGGAAAGTGTGAAGCGGTTTTCCGTCCGGAATTGCGTAAATCCAAAAGGTTAGAGCGGTTCTGCGCTTCCGTGAAAAGCTGAACCGCTCTAACCGCATCGATCCGTGAACGAAAAAAGGCGCCTGATTTCGCAGGCGCCTTTTTATTTATGCAGGGCTGAACGGTCAGAACTCTTCCCAGTTGTCCTGGGCCACGGCAGCCGAGGCATGCGATTGAGGTGTGGTTCGGCGGGTCGCCGGGGCGGCCGCATGGCGGACCGCAGGAGCTGCCGTGAAATGCGAGGTGGCCGCAGCCGGCGCGCGCATCTGCCTCGCCATGGAGGCGAGCGCAGCCGCGTTGGCCGAGCCCGAGACCCTGAAGCGAGTGGCGAGCGCCTTCAGCGTCTGCGCCTCGTCGTTGAGCGCCACGCTGGCGGCGGTCGCTTCTTCCACCATCGCCGCGTTCTGCTGCGTCACCTGGTCCATCTGGTTCATGGCCTGATTGATTTCCTTCAGCCCGACGGCCTGTTCGCTGGCCGAGGCCGAAATCTGCCGGATGAGGCTGTTGATGCCCATCACCTGTTCGGCGATCTTGTGCAAAGTGCCGCCGGCGCGCCCGACGAGATCGACGCCTTCCTTGACCTGGACGGCCGAAGTGTTGATCAGCGTCTTGATCTCCTTGGCCGCATTGGCCGAACGCTGTGCGAGCTCCCGAACTTCCTGAGCGACGACGGCAAAACCCTTGCCGGCTTCGCCGGCGCGTGCCGCCTCTACGCCGGCGTTCAGCGCCAGGAGGTTCGTCTGGAAGGCGATTTCGTCAATGACGCCGATGATCCGCGAAACCTCAGTCGAAGACTGCTCGATCCCCTGCATTGAGGCGATTGCCTTTTGCACCACTTCGCCCGATTTCTCAGCATCTTGGCAGGCGAGACTGACGTTGTCGGCTGCCGTACGCGCGTTCTCGGCGCTGGAATCGACCTGCGCGGTAAGCTCATTGAGCGCCGCGGCCGTCTCTTCCAGGCTTGCCGCCTGCTGCTCGGTGCGCTTGGCGAGGTCGGAAGCGCTGTTGCTAATCTCGCCGGTGCCGGCACCAATGTTGATGACGCTGAGATTCATCGTGTTGATGGTCTCTTCAAGGCTCGCAAGCGCTGCGTTGAAGTCCTGCTTCAGCTTGCCGTATTCACCCGGAAACTCTTCGGTGATGCGGTAACCCAGATTACCCTGAGACAACTCGGAAAGGCCGGCGCCAACGGTCGCAACGATATGACGCTGCAGCGACACCGATTGCTGCCGTTCCGATTCCGAGCGGCTGCGCTCGGTCTCGGCAGCCTGCCGCTGGTGGGTGGCCTCTTCTTCGAGGCGCTTGGAGTCTGCGAGCTTGAAGCGGAATCCCTCGAGCGCCTTTGCAACCGAGCCGATCTCGTCGGTACGGTCTTGGGCAGCGACGGGTTCGGCATATTCGCCATCGCTGAGCGACTTGACACTGGCGACAAGGCTGCCGAGGGGGCGCTGCACGAGCGAGCGGACGGCAAAATAGAGTGCGAGCATCACCGCACCGAGCACGATCAGGCCGGTGGCGATCATCATGTAGGTCTGGTCTTCAACCGGCGCGTTGATCACCGCATGCGGGACGTCGACGAGCACGACCCAGGTGGCGTTGACGCCGGGGACCTCGAACGGATAGACGACGCGGTCGAAGGGGTCGAGGCCGTCATAGGTGAGGTTCCTGACAAGACCGGGTTGCTTATTCGACAGGGCTGACTTAACGACGTCAGCGCCCTCGCCGTCGTATTGTTTCGTCATCAGGTCGGGGATCGGCGCAACGATCCAGTTGCCGGCCTGCGACAGCAGCGTCACGCGGCCGGAGCCGAAGGGGTGCAGCGCCTGCAGCTTGTCGGTCAGCGACTTCAGCGAGATGTCGACGCCACCGACACCGATCATCTTGCCGCCCGACATGACGGGATAGGCAATGGAAGTCAGCAGCGTCGGTACTTCAGTTCCTTCGGCGAGGTAGGGCGTCGTGATCGCGCCCTTGCCGCTGTCCGCAGCCAGCTTCCACCATTCGGCAGCATAATCATTGTCAAACGTCGAATACTGGATCCCGCCATCCCTGGTCTTCGACCAGTAGGGCGTGAAGGCGCCGTTCTTGTTGGTGCCTTCATCGTTATTATTGGCGATCTCCGTGGTCTTGCCGTCGAGCGCACCGAGCTGCTCACAGAACCAGCTGCCGAAGGCGAAGGCATTCTGTTCCAGATTGGCTTTCAGCACGTTGATCATGCCCTTGCGATCGAGCGACTTGCCTTCATGGGCGCGGCCGATGACGCCCGACATGCTGCGCGCGGCGCTGGCGAGTTCGCCGACATTGGCGGCGATTTCATTGGCGATCGACTTTGCCTCGAGATTGGCCTGATCCATCGTCAGCGTCTGGACGCGATCCCGGGTCTGGCCGATGAGGAAAAAGTTCGAAACGATGAGAACAAGCGCGATGGCTATGCCGGTGATGACGATTAGTTTCGCCGCAAGCGATTTCATGCGAAAAATGAACATGGGTTCCTCGGGCAAGGATGCGCCGAACGGGCATTCTTCGGCACAGGAGCGATGGCATCGCTCCGTCATGGAGCAGCCGCATGAGCCGCGATCCGCAAGCGCGAAGATCCGGCGATCACCGGGAAGATCGCCGGAGACCTCTTAAATTTGAGTGAAACTTTAATGGTATATGTGAGGAAAGCCGCAAAAATCCCCTTGAAATTGCAGGAGATCCGGCAGCTTTTCGCAAGGAGGCCAGGCTATATCCTGTCTGCGACTTCCTCACTCAAGGGAATCGACGGTTGCGCGCCTGGTTTGAGGCATGCGAGTGAACCGGCGACCGCCGCGCGGCGCAGCGACGTGGGAAAGTCGAGTCCTTCGTCGAGGCTGGCGGCGAAATAGCCGCAGAAGGTATCTCCCGCCCCGACCGTATCGACAGGATCGATCGCCAGCCCGTGCGCCCGTGATATTGCCCCCTCGCGGATGGCGATGACCCCGTCGCCGCCGAGCGTCACGATCAGCGTCTGGCCCGTTTCCTGGTGTAGGCGGACAAGTGCTGCCTCACGCGCCTCTGCGCCCATGTCGCTCTGTCCGGCAAGCCGCTCGAACTCGGTCTCGTTGGCAATGACGATATCGGCCAGGCGACCGAGACGCGGTGCATCGGGGATCAGGGGAGCGAGGTTGAGGATGCTGGTGATGCCCTTGGCGCGCGCAGCCGAGAGCGCGCGCTCGACGGCGGCGACGGGCACCTCGAGCTGCAGCATCAGTATGTCGCCTTCGTTCATGCGGCCGATCGCGATTTCCGCATCCCCGGGCGTGACCAGGCCGTTGGCCCCAGGAACCACGGCGATCATGTTCTCGCCGTCGCCGCCGACGAGGATCAGCGCCGTGCCTGTGGGACCGTCGACATGCTTGACGAGAGAGAGGTCGGTTCCCGCCTCGTCGAGCAGGGCGAGCGCATCGGCGGCAAAAGCATCCTTACCGACGGCGCCGGCCATATGCACATAGCGGCCGGCGCGGCGCGCTGCCAGCGCCTGGTTGGCGCCCTTGCCGCCGGCAGCCGTTGCAAAACCGTTGCCGGCGACCGTCTCACCGGGCTTCGGCAGGCGCTCCGTCGTGGCGATGAGGTCCATGTTGATGGACCCGAAAACTGTAATCATGAGGATGTCCCGTCCTTTGGAGCATGCGGGCGACATCATGCTCCAATTCTTTGATAGAATGCGGGCAGACACTGCCCGAAGCGGTCATTCCTCGTCAACCACCCGAAGCTTGAGAAGGCCGGTGCGGCTTTCCACGGATTTGGCCGGCGCCTCGCCCTCGCGGGCAGGCTTGGCGTCGCCGCCCGCCTCGAATTCCAGCGCCTCGATCTTGGCGCCGCGCTTGGTGAGCTTGTCGGCCGACGTGACCACCATGTCGATATCCTTCTGCGCCATGGCGAAATGGCCCTGCAGCTTGCGCACCCGCTCGTCGAGGCGGCCGAGATCGTCCATCAGTAGCGCCACCTCGCCTTGGATCAGATGCGCCTGCGCCCGCATGCGCTGGTCTTTCAGCACCGCCTGGATGACCTGGATCGAAAGCATCAGCAGCGATGGCGAGACGATGACGATGCGCGCCCGGTGCGCCTTCTGCACGAGGGCTTCGAAGTTCTCGTGGATCTCCGCGAAGATCGATTCCGACGGCACGAAGAGAAAGGCGGTATCCTGGGTTTCTCCCTGAATCAGATATTTCTCGGAAATATCCCGGATATGGATCTCCATGTCGCGCCGGAACTGCTGGCTGGCGATCTTGGTGGCCTCTGGGCTGCCGGCGTCGCGGATCGCGTTCCAGGCTTCGAGCGGGAATTTCGCGTCGATGACAAGCGGCGGCGCGCCGTTCGGCATGCGGATCGTACAGTCCGGCCGCGAGCCATTCGAGAGCGTCTGCTGGAAGGCGTAGGCACCCATCGGCAGGCCGTCGGCGACGATCGTCTCCATTCGCGACTGGCCGAAGGCGCCGCGCGTCTGCTTGTTCGAGAGAATGGCCTGCAGTCCGACAACGTCCTTAGCGAGCGTCTGGATATTGTTCTGCGCCGCATCGATGACCGCCAGCCGCTCCTGCAGTCGCTGCAGGTTCTCGTGCGTAGACTTCGTCTGCTCTGTGATCGTCGAGCTGACGCGTTGCGACATGCCGTCGAGGCGTTGGCTGATTGCCTGGTTGAGCTCGCTCTGCCGCGCGCCGAAAACCTCGGCCATGGCCGTGATGCGGCCCTGCATCTCCGCCTGGATCTTCAAAAGCTCGGCCATGCGTGCCTCGCTTTCGCCAGCCCGCAGGCTCGCCTCCTCCGCCTGCTCGCGGCGAAGGCTGGCGCCGCGCAAGAGAAGGATTATCACCAGAAGCACGAGGGCGACGAGAACGCCGCCGGCAAGCGCCAGCATGGCCGGACTGATCGAGGCGACGGAAAAGGCGAGCGAATCGGAATTGACGGTCATGCCGCAACCATAACAGAAGAAACGACGCGATGAAGATCAAAACGTGAACGAAATCGCCGGTCCCCAACATCTTGAACATGTCGCGCTTCGGTCTCGGCAGAAGAAATCCGGCCAGCTTTAACGATTGTTCAACCATATTCGCCAAACCTGCGGCACAGAAACTCCCTCCCGCGCCTTTGCGACAAATACAGAGATCCCAATGCCATCCCGACAGACCGACAGCCTCAGGCAGCGCCTGGATTTCATCGAACTCGACGACGCGTCGCGAAAGTCGATACGAGATCTCAGGCCTGTCATCACCGAGCTCATCGGCGGCGCTCTCGATAAATTTTACGCCAAGGTCGCCAGGACCCCCGCCGTCTCCAGCTTTTTCGCCGACAAGAACCATGTCGGCCATGCCAAGAAGCGCCAGCAGGATCATTGGGCCAATCTTGCCAGCGGCGCTTTCGACGAGACCTATGTTAACGGCGTGACGGCGGTCGGCCGCACCCATGCCCGCATCGGGCTGGAGCCGCGCTGGTACGTCGGTGGCTATGCCCTTGTCATGTCCGAACTCGTCAAGGGCATCATGGAGAAGCAGTGGCCGTCGGTCTTCGCACGCCAGCAGGGCAAGCTGCTCGCCGAGAAGCTGTCGGCAGTCATCAAGGCCGGCATGCTGGACATGGATTATTCCATCTCGGTCTACCTCGAGACGCTTGAGGCCAAACGTCAGGACCTGGAAGAGCAGCGGGCGAAAGCCGAGTCCGATCAGGCAATGGCGCTGGAGCAGCTGCGTCGCGGTCTCGAAGCGCTGTCGAACGGCGACCTCGAAGCCACCCTGCCGTCCGACCTGCCGGGCAATTTCCGGCAGATGGCCGAGGATTACAACCGCGCCGTCAGCGCCCTTCGCCAGTCCTTTGCATCCGTGCGCGATACGTCCGGCCATATCATGAGCGGCGCTGACGTCATCGCCAATGCGACCAACGATCTGGCGCTGCGCACCGCCCAGCAGGCAGCGGGCGTCGAGGAGAGTTCGGCCGCCCTGCAGCAGCTTTCCGTCAGCGTCGGCCAGACCGCCGCCAATGCCGAGAAGGCTTCGGACGCCGTTCGCGAAACGCAGCAGAAGGCGAAGAATTCAGGTGAGCTCGTCACCAGCGCCGTCTCGGCAATGGCCGGCATCGAGAAGTCTTCCACCGAAATATCCAAAATTATTGGCGTCATCGACGAAATCGCCTTCCAGACCAATCTTCTGGCGCTGAACGCCGGCGTCGAGGCGGCGCGCGCCGGCGATGCGGGCAAGGGTTTTGCCGTCGTTGCCCAGGAAGTCCGCCAGCTCGCGCAGCGCACGGCCGAAGCTGCCAAGGAGATCAAGAATCTGATCTCGCAAAGCTCGAGCCAGGTCAATGAGGGCGTGGGCATCGTCTCCAGCACCGGCGAAGCGCTGAACGACATGATCAGCCGCATCGACATCATCAACCGCTTCGTCGCCGATATCGCCGCCGCCGCCCGCGATCAGGCGACCGGCGTCAACGAGGTCAGCGTGGCGATCCGCAGCATGGGCGAAATCACCCAGCAGAATTCCGGCATGGTCGAGCGCACTTCGGCGGAAACCCGCCGCCTCAAGGATGAGGTGGATGAGCTGATCGAGCTGCTGCGCCGCTTCCGCGCCCGGCCGGAAGGCCATGCCGTCGTCGCTGCGCGCCAGGCGGCCTGAGACTTTATGGCGAAATTCGGGGCGGGGAGACAAAAAAGCGTCTTCCCCGCCCACCGGATAATTCCATAGCGGGAAAAGATGGGTTATGGGAACGCCCATGACCATCAAGCCACTCATCATTCTTCCCGATCCCCTTCTCCGTCAGCTCTCCAAGCCGATCGAACGCGTGGATGCCGATCTGCAGCGCCTTGCCGACGACATGCTGGAAACCATGTACGACGCGCCGGGCATCGGCCTTGCCGCAATCCAGATCGGCGTGCCGCGCCGCATGCTGGTCATCGACGTCTCTCGTGAGGGCGAGGAGAAGCAGCCGCAAGTCTTCATCAATCCGGAGATCGTCAAATCGTCCGACGAGCGCTCGGTCTATGAGGAAGGCTGCTTGTCCATTCCGGACTATTATGCGGAGGTCGAGCGCCCGGCTGTCGTCTCGGTCAAATATCTCGATCGCGAGGGCAAGGAACAGATGGTGGAAGCCGACGGCCTGCTCGCCACCTGCCTGCAGCACGAGATCGACCATCTGAATGGTGTGCTCTTCATCGACCATATTTCGCGGCTGAAGCGGGAGATGGTGATCAAGAGGTTCACCAAGGCGGCGAAGGCGAAGGCGCTCTGAGGAAGCCTTGAATATGCGCCAGTGAAGCACTATGATATCACTGATATCATAGTGGAGGTGCGGATGGGCGACCTGCTTATTCGAGATGTTCCGGAAGCGATGAAGCGGCAGCTTCAGGAAAGTGCCCAGCGCAATGGCCGCAGCCTTTCAGAAGAGGCGATCGAAATCATCCGCCGTCAGATCGCGGCGGAACGCTCGGGAGCACCCGCGGGGCGGCGCTTGAGATCGCTGATGGGAGAGGAAAGATTGAGCGATGACGAAGTAGAGGCTATCGCCGCGTCTCGCCACGAACGTGATCGGGAACCGCCAAGCTTCGACAAATGATCGTCCTTGATACGAACGTAATTTCCGAATTGCAGGGAAGAACCCATAGCGAGCGGGTATTGAACTGGCTAGACGCTTACGACGTCGAGACGCTTTTTCTGACAACGATCTCCGTCGGGGAAATGCGCTATGGGCTTGAACTCCTTGATGACGGCAGGCGAAAGACGGCATTGATTTCCGACTTCAACCGGATCGAATCCGAATTTTCCGGTCGCATACTCGGTTTTTCGCTTAGTGCGGCGAATCGTTACGGCCTGCTCGCTGCGGCGCGCAGAAAGGCGGGACGGCCGGTGGAAACGAAGGATGCGATGATCGCCGCCATCTGCCTTGCGAACGGCGCAACGCTCGCCACCCGCAACACCAGAGATTTCGAAGGGCTTGATCTCAAGCTCGTAAACCCGTTTGAAGACGGCTGATCCTCAACTGGCGAGATAGAATGTCCCTTCGCATCATCTTCATGGGAACGCCGGAGTTCTCGGTTCCGACCCTGCGCCTGCTCGTCGATGCCGGCCACAGCATCGTCGCCGTCTACACCCAGCCGCCGCGCCCGGGTGGACGGCGCGGGCTCGATCTGCAGAAGTCGCCTGTTCACCAAGCGGCCGAATTGCTTGGTCTGCCGGTCTTCACGCCGGTCAATTTCAAGGACCCGGCCGAGCGTGAGCGGTTTGCCGCCTTTAATGCCGATGTTGGCGTCGTCGTTGCCTATGGGCTGTTGCTGCCGGAGGCGATTTTAAACGGCACCCGCGAGGGCTGCTATAACGGCCATGCCTCGCTGCTGCCGCGCTGGCGGGGTGCCGCGCCCATCCAGCGGGCGATCATGGCGGGCGACGCAAAGACCGGCATGATGGTGATGAAGATGGACAAGGGCCTCGATACCGGCGCCGTCGCGCTCACCCGTGAAGTCGAGATCGGTCCGAACATGACGGCAGGCGAATTGCACGACCGCCTGATGCAGGTCGGCGCCAAGGCGATGGCGGAAGCCATGGTGAAGCTGGAGATGAACGACCTGCCGTTGACGCCGCAGCCGGAGGAGGGCGTTCTGTACGCCGCCAAGATCGACAAGGCCGAGACGCGCATCGATTTCGCCGGGCAAGCGCATGATGTGCACAACCATATCCGCGGCCTGGCGCCGTTTCCTGGCGCCTGGTTCGAGCTCGAGATCGGCGGCAGGCCGGAGCGTGTGAAGGTGCTGGCGTCCGAGCTGGCTGAAGGGGAGGGCGCTCCCGGGCAATTGCTGACCGACGATCTCGTCGTCGCCTGCGCTTCCGGCGCCGTGCGGCTGACGCGGCTGCAGAAGGCCGGCGGCAAGCCGCTGGCCGTGGCCGATTTCCTCCGAGGCACGCCTCTCGCTGCAGGCACGAGGCTTTCCTGATGCCACGTTTCCGCATGGCCGTCGAATATGACGGCGGACCCTACGTCGGCTGGCAGCGGCAGGAGAACGGCCCATCGGTGCAGGGCGCGATCGAGGCCGCGGTGCTGTCGCTGACCGGCGAGACCGTGTCGATCCGCGGCGCCGGCCGCACCGATTCCGGCGTCCACGCCATGGGACAGGTGATCCACGCCGATCTTTCCAAGCCGTGGTCGCCCTACAAGCTGCAGAACGCCTTGAATGCCCATCTGAGACTTGCCGGCGAGCGTGTCGCCATTCTCGACGTCGAGGCGGTCCCCGACTTCTTCGATGCCCGCTTTTCGGCACTGCGGCGCCACTATCTCTATCGCATCGTCAGCCGCCGAGCGCCACTGGCGCTCGAAGCCGGCAAGGCCTGGTGGGTGCCCAAGACGCTCGATCATGAGGTGATGCACGCCGCCGCCCAAAGGCTGGTCGGCCGGCACGATTTCTCCACCTTCCGCTCCGCCCATTGTCAGGCGAACAGCCCAGTGCGCACGCTCGACCGACTTGACGTGACACGCAACGGCGAGCTGATCGAAATCCGCGCCACGGCGCAGAGCTTCCTGCACAATCAGATCCGCTCCTTCGCCGGCACGCTGAAGCTCGCCGGCGAGGGCAAGTGGACGCCCGAAGATGTGCAGGCAGCGCTCGAGGCGCAGGACCGCAAGGCCTGCGGCCCGGTGGCACCGCCCGAAGGGCTCTACTTCATGCAGGTGGATTATCCCGATGTCATCACCGACCGCCGCAGGCCGGCTGACGAAAACGACGACGATCTCTCATGATTGTCTCGCTGGATTCATGCGATAGCGCAGTTCAGGCGGGATAGATGCCGAGGAAGTGCTGCAGATATTCCGAAAGGATCATCGACGGCACCAGCAGCACCAGCGTCAGCGCCCCCACCATCAGCGCGTGATCGTGGCAGATCATCCTGAGAATGCGCGCCAAAGCGAAGACCTGCGCCAGCATGAAGGCAAGCAGCAGCAGCGAGACGAGGCCGATTGAGCCGGGCAGGAAGAACACCAGCGCCAGCAGCAGACCGTTGATATAGGAGAGCGGCACGCCGAGCCAGTTGACGCTGACGACCACGGGTGCGAAGCGCTCGCCCATGCGGAAGGCGAGCAGCAGCAGCCCGGCAAAGACCAGCGGCACGAACCAGTTGGCGACTTCGACAAGGCCGAGCCTGATATAAAAGACAAGGTTGACATCGGCATGGGGCGGCATCGACCGCAGGAAGGCCTGCCGCCACCAGAGCCAGGAAATGCCCATCGGCGGCAGGCACCAGGCGATCGCCCAGAACGAGCGGTTGACGCCGCGCTCCGACAGATCGAGGAAGCGGAAGCCGCGCGGATCCATCCGGATCAGCAGCCAGAGGCCGGCCAGATAATACTGGACTTCCTTAAGACCCGGCATGGGCGAACCAGCGGTCGATGAAAGTCTCGTAGATCGCCGTCAGCGTCTCCAGATCAGATACGGCGACTCGCTCGTTGACCATGTGCATCGTCTGACCGACCAGGCCGAATTCGACGACTGGGCAATAGTCCTTGATGAACCGCGCATCCGACGTGCCGCCGGTGGTCGAAAGCGCCGGCGACCGGCCGGCCACATTTTCGATGGCTGATGACAGTGAGGCGATCAAGGCGTTGTTGCGCGTCAGGAAGACGTGGCTCGGCCGGTCGGCCCAGACGATATCGTATTTCACCGGCTTCCTGCCCGGACGCAGCTGGCCATTGCCGGCGGCGGCTTCGAGCCGTCGCAGGATTTCGGCGCGTAGCGTTTCGACGCTCCAGCTGTCGTTGAAGCGGATGTTGAAGCTTGCCGATGCCTTCGCCGGAATGACGTTGGTGGCGGGATTGCCGACATCGACCGTCGTCACCTCGAGGTTCGACGGCTGGAAATCGTCGGTGCCGCCGTCGAAGGGTGGATCCATCAGCGCCTGCGTCAGCTGCAGCATGCCGCGCACCGGATTGTCGGCAAGGTGCGGATAGGCGGCATGGCCCTGAACGCCATGCACGGTGATCCTGCCCGACAGCGAGCCGCGCCGGCCGATCTTGATCATGTCGCCGAGCCTGTCCGGATTGGTCGGTTCTCCCACGAGGCAGGCGTCCCAGCGCTCGCCGCGTTCGGTCGCCCATTGCAGGAGTTTGACCGTACCGTTGATTGCCGGGCCTTCTTCGTCGCCCGTAATCAGGAAGGAAATCGAGCCGGCAGGCGGCCCGTTCTTTTCGATATGGCGGGCGACGGCGGCGACGAAGCAGGCAATGCCGCCCTTCATGTCGACGGCGCCGCGGCCGAAGAGTTCGCCCTTTGATATCTCCGCGGCAAAAGGCGGATGCGTCCAGGCGGCTTCGTCGCCGACCGGCACGACATCGGTATGGCCGGCAAACATCAGATGCGGGCCATCCTTGCCGAGACGGGCATAGAGGTTTTCGATGTCGGCCGTTCCCTCTTCGCGTGCCGTCACCTTGTCGACCGTGAAGCCGAGCGGCGCAAGCATTGCTTCCAGCGCCGTGAGCGCACCGCCTTCGGCGGGTGTGACGGACGGGCAGCGAATCAGCGTCTGCAGATTGGCGACGGGATCGGTAGCGGTCATGGCGGTCGAACTATCCGGCGGGAATGGCAAAGACATGGCAAGACGGGGCCGCCTCGCGTAAAAAGACGCCGTCTGTTTACCGGATCAATGCCCCGGTGTCATCAATCTCTGAGCAGCTCGTTGATGCCGGTTTTGGAGCGGGTCTGTTCGTCGACGCGCTTGACGATGACGGCGCAGTAGAGATGCGGCGCCGGCTGGCCGTTTGTCATCGTCGCATTGGCCGAGGCCATCGAGCCCGCGACGACGACGGAATATGGCGGCACTTCGCCGTACATCACCTCGCCAGTGGCGCGGTCGACGATCTTGGTCGACTTGCCGATATAGACGCCCATGCCGAGAACGGAGCCTTCGCGGATGATGCAGCCTTCGACCACCTCGGACCGGGCGCCGATGAAGCAATTGTCTTCGATGATCGTCGGTCCCGCCTGCATCGGTTCGAGCACGCCGCCAATGCCGACGCCGCCGGAGAGATGCACGTGTTTGCCGATCTGCGCGCAGGAGCCGACGGTCGCCCAGGTGTCGACCATCGTGCCTTCGCCGACATAGGCGCCGAGATTGACGAAGGAGGGCATCAGGATTGCATTCGGGGCGATATAGGCCGAGCGGCGCACGACGCAGTTCGGAACGGCGCGGAAGCCTGCGGCGCGGAACTGGCTTTCGCCCCAGTTCTCAAACTTGGAGGGGACTTTGTCCCACCAGGTGGAGTTGCCCGAGCCGCCTTTGACCACTTCCATGTCGTTGAGGCGGAAGGACAGCAGCACAGCCTTCTTCAGCCACTGATTGACCTTCCAGGTGCCGTCGGCGCCTCGCTCGGCGACGCGAGCCTTGCCTGCGTCTAGCAGATCGAGCGCCGCTTCGACCGCATCTCGAACCTCGCCCTTCGTCGACGTGTTCACATTATCGCGATTGTCGAAGGCGGCTTCGATGGTCTTTTCCAGGGAGGCGAGGTCGGTGGCGCTCATGAGAATTCCTTAAACTTCGATCTTTATCGTGGAGACGGCGCAGTCTCCGGAATTGCGGCGGCTTGCTGTATCCTGCTCTATAGCATGAAGCCGTAGAACGGAATGATTTTTCCGACAAGATCATATCTGGATTCAAGGCGTTGTAGCGACATATCCGGCAGTTGATGCTGGCAATACTGAAAGGCATTTCGATATGGCGAAGGGACGAAACGGCGGTTCGCGGCGCAAGGATGGTGTATGGGACCCACTAAAGAGCAGCTCGACTGACAGGCAGCGCGCCGAGGCTGTGCCGAAGACGCCGCAGACGCTGTCGCCGGCCTATCGTCTCGCCTACGTCGACGAGGATTTCCTCTGCCGTGAAGAACTGCGGCCCATCCGGCTGCAATTGGAACTGCTGAAGACTGAGATGATGCTGACCGAGCGCGGTATCCGCTCGACCGTCGTCATGTTCGGCGGCGCCCGTATTCCAGCCCCCGGCCAGAGTGCCTGGGCGGCGCGCAACGAGATCCAGCGCGCCAATCTGGAGGCGGCATCCGTCTATTATGACGAGGCGCGCAAATTTGCCCGTCTCTGCTCGAAATATTCGGCGAGCTTCGACTTCCAGGAATATGTCATCGTCACCGGTGGCGGTCCCGGCGTCATGGAGGCGGGCAATAGAGGCGCGGCCGACGAGGGCGCGCCGTCAATCGGCCTCAACATCGTGCTGCCGCACGAGCAGGCCCCCAACGCCTATGTGACGCCGGAGCTCAGCTTCAACTTCCACTATTTCGCCATTCGCAAGATGCATTTCATGGTGCGCGCCAAGGCTATTGCGGTCTTTCCGGGGGGATTTGGGACGCTCGACGAATTCTTCGAATGCCTGACATTGATCCAGACCGGCCGCATGGAACGTCTGCCGCTGATCCTTTTCGGCGAGGCCTTCTGGAGGAGCATCATCAATTTCGAGGCCTTGGCGGAATTCGGCACGATCGCGCCCGACGATGTCAAGCTGATCAGCTTCGTCGACACGGCCGACGCCGCGTGGAAGATCGTCCAGGATTTCTACGAACACCGCGAATAGCGTTTCGATCGTGAGGCAGGTCTCTTTCCCCGTGGAGCCGGGGAAGGAGTAGGGGCAATGGGCAAAGGTTCGTCCGGCCTTACAGCAGCGGCCGGTCCGGCATGTCGTCGATCGAGATGACGCCGTCCTTGTTTCGGTCCATCCGCGCAAACAGCTTGTCGAAGGCGGCAGCGGCTTCCTGTTTGGAAATCTGGCCGTTCTCGTCGGTATCGACCCGGCGCATCATCATCGAGGCGCGCATGAAGTTGCCGCCATGGCGCATCCAGCGATTTCCGTCGCGACCTTCATGCCCCTCGCGCGGAGGCCGTCCCTGGTCGTTTGTGTCCAACATGTCGGCTGCGGCGTTGGCGTCCTCTTGGTCGCCGGCATCCTGCTTGTGCTGATCTCGCATCGCCTGCAACCGCGTCTGCCGGTACTGGCGGATTTCGCCCGGCGTCAGCGAGCCGTCCTTATTGGTGTCGATCGCAGCGAAGGTCTTGTCGAGGCCGGCGGTCGCCTCTTCCTTGGAGATCTGGCCGTCCCTGTTGGTGTCGAACTGCTTGAGCATTCTGACATAGGTGACTTCGCGGAAGGCAGCCGGACCCGCACGGCCCATGCCTGCATGCGGGCGCGGACCGTCGCCGGGCGCGGCAAAGCTTGCTCCGGCGGCTGCGCCGAAGATCAGGGCGGAGGAAAGCGCCGCCAGTATCAGCTTGTTGCAGTACATCGTAACTCCTTTCGTGAGGTGTCCCCTCGCGTAAGAAGCTATGGCAACCGGGCTGCAAGACCCAGTTAAACATCGGTAAGCTGGGTGAAACTTTCGTAACGTGGCCGTCAGCCGCCCGATCTGGTCACTTTGCCGAGAAAGGCGGCGAGGTCGTCGGTGACGAAATCGATGTGATCCTCGTCGCCGCTGGTCTTTTCCCACCATTCGACGACGGTCTCTTCGAGGTTGCGCGGCACCAGCAGCACGGTCTGCATGCCGAGAGCCTTCGGCACCGTCAGATTGCGCGGCAGATCCTCAAACATCGCCGCCTTGCCGGTGTCGACGCGCTTCAGCGCCGCGAACTTGTCATAGGTCGCCTGCGCCGGCTTGGGCACGTAATCGGCGGCGACGATGTCGAAGATATCGTCGAAATGCTCAAGAATGCCGAGCGCGCCGGCGGTCATTTCGGCATGTTTGACGCTGCCGTTGGTGAAGATGAACTTGCGCCCCGGCAGCGCCTTGATCGCTTCGCCGAGTTCCGGCTGCGGCGTCAGTGCCGAATAGTCGATCGCATGCGCCTTTTCGAGGAAGTCGTTCGGATCGATGCCGTGATGGATCATCAGGCCCTGCAGCGTCGTGCCGTGGTCGAGATAATACTGCTTCTGCAGTTTGCGTGCTTCTTCCCGCTCCATCTGTAACAGCGCTGCGACATAGGCAGTCATGTTCTTGTCGATCTGCGCGAAGAGATTGACGTGATGGGGATAGAGCGTGTTGTCGAGATCGAACACCCAGTCTGTCACGTGTTCGAAATCGGCTTTTTCAGGCGTGCGGTCGATCTTGGTCATGGCCGCCCTTATGGCACGGCGGCTGTGTGAAACCAAAGGCTTTTGCTTGGCCATACCGTTTGGCTCGGCCTTCCTCAAAAATGCCGCCAGATTTTCACAACTTGAAGGAGATTCCGGCTGAATATCGCCATTGACCGCTGGTGACCTTTGCCTGCGTCAGACAGGGGGACCCGGCAGGGTAAAGTCGCATGAAGATCGTTCTGATAAATCCGCCGCATACGGCGATCGGCAGCCGTATTCCCGATGATCACCTCCCACCGCTTGGCCTTCTTTCCGTCGGCGGTCCGCTGATCGACGACGGTCATCATGTCGAGCTTATCGATGCCGAGTTCGGGCCAATGACGATTGCGGAAATCGTCGGCCGGGTCACGGCCCAAAGTCCGGATCTGGTGCTGATCGGCCATTCCGGCTCGACTTCGGCTCATCCCACTGCCCGCGCGATCGCGGAAGCAATCAAGCGCGGCCACGCGAAAATCTCGATCATCTACGGCGGCGTATTCCCGACCTATCACTGGCGGGAGGTCCTGGCCGAGACAACGGCATTCGATATCCTGGTGCGTGGCGAAGGCGAGGAGACGATGCGTCGCCTTGCCGAAGCTTTTGCAACCAGCCGTCCGCTAGCGACTGTTTCCGGCATTGCCTTTCGGAGCGCCAGCGGTGAAGTTCTGGCTACGCCGCCGGCACATGCAATCGCCGATCTCGATGCCTATCGCGTCGGCTGGGAATTAATCGACCATGACAACTACAGCTATTGGGGCGGCAAGCGCGCCGTCGTCATGCAGTTCTCCCGAGGCTGTCCGCATCTTTGTAATTATTGTGGCCAGCGAGGTTTCTGGACCCGCTGGCGTCATCGCTCGCCGGAACTGTTCGCCCGCGAGATCGCCAGGCTTTACCGCGAAGAGGGTGTCGAACTCGTCAATCTTGCCGACGAGAATCCGACCTCCTCAAGAAAGGCCTGGCTGGCGTTTCTCGAAGCGATGATCGCCGAGAATGTGCCGGTCCAGATCGTCGGCTCGACGCGGGCGGACGATATTGTCCGCGATGCCGACATCCTGCATCTTTACCGCAAGGCCGGTGTCGTGCGCTGGCTCCTCGGTATGGAAAACACCGACGAGGCAACCTTGACGCTGATCAAGAAGGGCGGAGCCAAAGCAACCGACCGCGAAGCGATCCGCCTTTTGCGCCAGCACGATATTCTCTCCATGGCGACCTGGGTCGTTGGTTTCGAAGAGGAAAAATTGAGTGATCTCTGGCGCGGCTTCCGGCAATTGCTCTCCTACGATCCCGACCAGATACAGGCACTTTATGTCACCCCACATCGCTGGACGCCTTTCTTCCGTATCGCCCGCGACCGGCAGGTGATCGAGACCGATATTCGCAAATGGGATTACAAGCACCAGGTCTTGAAGATGCGCTACCTGAACTCCTTCGTGCTGGTCGCTTGCGTCAAGCTCATCGAAGTTGCTGTCCAGGCGCGGCCGAAGGCGCTGATGCGCATCCTCTTCCATCGCGACCGCGAACAGCGCCACTCCATGCGCTGGTACACGCAAATGGGCCGCCGCGTCTGGTTTCATGAAATCCTCGAATTTCTGTTCCGCCGCCGGCATCTCAAGAATGGTCCGACGCTCGAGGATTTCTGGGGCGCGCCGCAGGACGCCGAGGAGGAATCGATGCTGCGTCCGCGGCGGCACTTAAAAAGCTCTGACGCAGCGGAATAAATAGACGCCCGATTTTCGGCGGACGCGGCCGGCGTTGGATGTTAGAAAGCGCACATGCTTTTCGAACGCCCCGACGATGATACGCTCTATGATGCCCTGATCGCGCGCAGCGCCGATTATGAGGGCCAGGCCTATGTCTGCGTGAAAACGACAGGCATCTTCTGCCGTCTGACTTGCCCGGCGCGTAAGCCGAAGCGGGAAAATACGCTGTTCTTCGAGACAATCGCCGCCTGCATGCATTCAGGTTTTCGCCCGTGCCAGCGCTGCAGACCGCTGGAGCAGCCTGGCCGGGAGCCTGTCGTCGACGCACTGCTTGCCGCGCTCGACGGCGAGCCGGAGGTTCGCTGGACCGAGGATGAGCTCGTGCGGCGTGGCCATCATCCCTCGACCGTGCGGCGCGCCTTCAAGCGAGCGCTCGGCATGACCTTCCATGACATCGTCCGCTACCGCCGGCTCGGCGAAGCGGCCCGGCAGCTGGCGGATGGGGCGCGCGTCATCGACGCCCAGGTCGACGCCGGATACGACTCTCCGAGCGGCTTCCGGACAGCCTTCCAGCGGCTTGTCGGCAAGGCGCCGGCGCTCTCGCAGAACCGCGAACTGCTCTTTGCCGACTGGTTCGATACGCCGCTCGGACCGATGATCGCGGTCGCCGACAAGACGCATTTGCATCTTCTCGAATTTCATGATCGCAAGGCGCTGCCGACCGAGCTCGAAGCGCTGCAGAAGCGCGTCCGCTCCTCCGTCGCGATCGGCCGCACCCCGGCGATCGATCGGATCGAGGCGGAGATGCGCGATTATTTCGACGGCCGGCTCACCGTCTTCCGTACGCCGGTGGCGCTGGGCGGCACACCCTTCGAAAAACATGTCTGGGCAAAGCTGATGGAGATCCCGGTCGGTCAGACGCGCGCCTATGGCGATCTCGCCAGGGAGATGAAAAGGCCGGAAGTGGTGCGTGCCGTCGGCCGCGCCAATGGCGCCAACCAGCTTGCGATCATCGTGCCCTGCCACCGTATCCTCGGGGCCGATGGTTCTTTGACCGGGTACGGCGGCGGGCTCTGGCGCAAGCAATGGCTGCTGCGCCATGAAGAGAAAATCAGTACCCAGGCAATAGTGGAGGAGACATCATGAACCAGACTGAAAAGGCCAAGGCATTCGCCGCACTTCACCGCAAGGGCGATCCGATCGTGCTCTACAATATCTGGGATGCGGGTACGGCGAAGGCCGTTGCCGATGCCGGCGCCAAGGCGCTTGCCACCGGAAGCTGGTCTGTCGCCGCAGCTCACGGCTTTGCCGACGGCGAAAAGCTGCCGATGTCGGTGCTTGTGGAGACGGCGAAATCCATCACCGATGCCGTCGATCTGCCGCTCTCGGTCGATTTCGAAGGCGCTTATTCGGCCGATCCTCAGGGGGCGGCCGCCAATGTCGCCAAGCTGATGGAAGTGGGCGCCGTCGGCATCAATTTCGAGGATCGGGTGGTCAGCGGCGAGGGGCTTTATCCCATCGAGAGCCAGGCGGCCCGCATCCGTGCCATTCGCGCGATGGCCGACCGCAAAGGCATGCCCTTCTTCATCAACGCCCGCACCGACCTCTTCCTGGCCGAGAGCGACCTTTCAAAACATGCCGGTCTGGTGGACGAGGCGATCGAGCGGGGCAGGGCCTATGCCGCGGCCGGCGGCAGCGGCTTCTTCGTTCCCGGCCTGATCGATCCCGCCTTGATCGAAAAAATCTGCGCGGCCTCATCGCTGCCGGTCAATGTCATGATGCGGGCAGGCGCGCCTGACGTGAAAACTTTGGCAGAGCTCGGGGTCGGCCGCATCAGCTATGGCCCGGGGCCTTACCGGTTGATGATGGAAAGGCTGAGGCAGGAGGCCGCGGCGATCTATAGCCTGCTCTGAGCCGATAGGTGCGAGGGCCGCATCCGCGCAAAAGATGCGGCCGCAATGACATCCCGCCCCGCTCAGGAACGGAAGCGCAGATTGCGCCGCGTCAGCTGGTCGACCGAGGTGCACCCCATCAGCTTCATGTCGCGCTCGATCTCGGTGCGCATTGTCTCCAGCGCCCGTTCGACGCCGGGCTGCCCGGCGGCGGCAAGCGGAAAGAGATAGTAGCGCCCGAGACCCACGGCCTTCGCTCCCAGCGACAGGGCCTTCAGTACATGGGTGCCCCGTTGCACGCCGCCATCCATCATCACGTCGATCCGGTCGCCGACCGCATCGACGATCTCAGCCAGCTGGTCGAAAGCGCTGCGCGAGCCGTCGAGCTGACGCCCGCCGTGATTGGAAAGCACGATGCCGGTGCAGCCGATCTCGACCGCCCGCTTGGCGTCCTCGACAGACATGATGCCTTTCAGGCAGAATTGCCCGCCCCAGGCCTGCACCATCTCCGCCACGTCGTTCCACGACATGGAGGGGTCAAGCATTTCGGTGAAGTAGCGGCTGATCGACAATGCGCCGCCGTCCATCTTGACGTGGTTTTCGAGCTGCGGCAGCCGGAAAGCCTCATGCGTCATCCAGTCGATCGCCCAGGAGGGCTTGATCGCAAACTGCATCATGCCGGTGAGATTGAGCTTGAAGGGAATGGCGAAGCCGGTGCGCTTGTCGCGCTCGCGGTTGCCGCCGGTGATGCTGTCGACCGTCAGCATCATCGCCTGCACGCCGGCCGTCTTCGCCCGCACCATCATCTCGCGGTTCAGCCCGCGGTCCTTGTGGAAATAGAACTGATAGACCTGGGGCCCGTCGCTGATCTGCCGCGCCTCCTCCAGGCTGATCGTGCCGAGCGAGGAGACGCCGAACATCGTGCCGTATTTTGCGGCCGCCGCCGCCACTGCCCGCTCGCCTTGATGATGGAAAAGCCGTTGCAGCGCGGTCGGCGAGCAATAGACCGGCATGGCGAGCTTCTGCCCCATGACCGTCACCGACATATCGACATCGGCCACCCCCCTGAGAACATCGGGCACGAGATCACAATTTTCGAAGGCCGCCGTATTGCGCCGATAGGTCACCTCATCATCGGCAGCACCATCTATATAGTCGAAAATCGGCCCGGGAAGACGCTGCTTGGCCATGCGCCGGAAATCGTGGAAATTATAGCAGTCTGTAAGGCGCATCTCTGTGCTCGACCCGTTTCGTGTTCGGGCCGCAACCTAATGCACGATTCGAAATCTTGCCAAGGCTTCATTGTACGATTTGCGACCTCTCGAACGGGATATTACTGCTTGCATGGGTGCAGGTCGCGATGATTGTCAGCCGCGGCATCCGCCGAGACGCCTCATCCTTGTACGTTGCCGTTTCCGTACAATGCGGTTGTGCGGCGGGGACACGCGTTTCAGGATAAGCTTGAAGGAGTACCCTGCGGCACGCCCGTAAAAAAGTACGAAGTATCTCGCACTCGAGAGAGCCTCACCTCGCAGGCGAATCCTCGAAAGGACACGCCGCAGTGCTACTCCTGGCATCACCGGCCGCTGGCGGCATTGCACACCTAAAACATATCCCGGGCGTCGCTACGCGGGTCGCCCTCCACCCGGTGCGGCTCATAGAGCCCTGATCGAGCCTTGCGGCGCCACGGTCGAGAAAGATCGCCGGGACTGTCGTCGATGTCGGCAAGGGCGATTGCGGGCATTCCATCAGCCTGGCATTGCGCCGCCCACCGGCCGCCGGGGGCGACGATCCCTGATACGGCCGGATCAGCCAGTCCCGGATGTGTTGAGAGAGAAAAACTCACCCAGTATCTGTTGGTCGATGCATGCCCCTGCGCCTCGGCGGCGAAGGCCGCATCGTTGGCGGGCACCCCGCCGGTGGTCGAAAACAGCACGCAATGCGCATCGAGCCGCTCATACTCGCTAAAAATCTCAGGAAAGTGGCACTCCATTCCCAGCGAGCAACCGAAGCGGATGCCGTCCACCTCGAAGGTGACGGGGATCGAGCCCGGCGTGTACATGAAGGAGATCTTGGTGTTGGAGAGCAGGCGCTCATCATAGCGCGTCACCAGTTCGCCGCGGTCGGAGACGACATAGAGGCTGCTATGCGGCCGGTGCGGCGCCGTCAGCTGATGCGCCGAGCCGATCACCGCCCATAACCCGAGTTCGCGAGCGAGGCTGCGCGTCGCATCCAGCTCCTCGCGCAGCACGCCCCATTCGAACCGCCGCCAATCGGAAGCGCCGATTTCCCTCGGCCCGACCTCCGACATGATGCGTTTGTTCGGCGCGCAGATGGTGCCTTCTGGGAAGTGCACGAGCCGCGCACCCGACTCCCGCGCCTGGCGCATCTGCCTCCGTATCTCCTGCCCGCCTTGGCGAAGCCTGTCGATATCGCGTGGATCGTCCATGTAGATGGTCTGCGCTACCGCCATGCGCAGCCGCCTGACATCAGGCTTTCGTTCCTGCGTCGGCGCGCGGCGGATATGCATGAGAGCGGTCGTGTAGGATTCACCCGTCTTGGCGGCGCGTGCGCGCACGCGGCGTTTGAGGTTTCCGTTTTCGGTCATATCTCGGCCTTTCCAGTCTCGGACGGCATTCCCCGGCAAGCGCACCCGAAACATCAGGGCTGAGGTTTGACGACCCGAGACGGAAAGTCCCTTTGCCTCCTGAAGAAAGACCCTGCCGGGGAGGATCGAAGGAGGTTCGGCGGAAGGTCACGCCAAGCAAAAACATGCCGCCCCGGCCGCGATTCGTCAATTCCGTTAGAGGGTCGACCTGACTGTCTCCGGTCCCCTGATGCCATGTTCAGCGCTGTCCCACAGGGCGGCGGTTGCCAACATCGCGGGGGAGGCCGACACGCCGCAGCCCTTTCCGCGGCATGATCATGTGCGGGAGCTTGATTGCCGATGCCAGGCCGAGCCTTTCCAGCAGGCGGATGAATGCCAACCGAGGTCTAGCTGACCCTGCTCGATGCCGAGCCTGGCCGATTCCGGAAAGGCGTGGTGATTGCCGTGGAAGCTTTCGCCGAAGGTAATGAGCCCGAAACGCGGCAAATTATAGCCCTGCACTGCGACATGATCGACGCTCCAGCCCTGATGGCCGCCGCGATGGGCGAAATGGCCGACCAGCCAGTGTCCGATCAGCGATACCGATATTCGCACCGCACTCCCCCAGACCAGCCACGACAGCCCGCCGAACGCGAAGAGCGCGAGCGCCGGGGGAAGTTGCTGCGCCATCCATGTCGCCTCCAGGAGGCGATAGAAGCGGTCGTGCCGCACCCGCTCTTCGATCTCGAAACGCGGCGGATGAGCCAGCGTCACGGCGCAATGCATCTGCCAGAACGCGTCGACCAGGAAAGACTGTCGGTGGGCATAAAGGTCATGGCAGTTTCGCTGCCGCTGCGCCCAGTCGCGAATATCATGCGCGTAAATCATGCCGAAAGGGCCGGCCATGCCGACCAGCGTACCGAGATAGACGAGAAAATGCTCGATCCAGAGAGGGGTGCGGAAGGAGCGGTGGATCAGCAGCCGGTGCATGCCGACTGAATGGCCGAGGCAGATCGTGATGGCTGTCGAGAGGGTAAAGACGGCAAAGGCGCTCCAGGTGAAGGTCGCCGGCCCACCAATGATGGCAATCAGGCTCATGGCGGTGATCCAGATCGACTTTGCTGGCATCCAGACCACTCTGCCCTTCACCGGATCGCTGCTGTCGTCGATCATGCGTCCGGTGGAAATACTGCTCATGGCAACTCCTTCCAATCGGGCGCATTCTCCACTTGAACGCCGCCAGTTTATTCATTAATTAAGCAATTACCTAATTATCTTGCGTCAAGACCGTTAATTAAGCAATACACTAATTGCTTAATTTTCGACGGATCGGTGCAATGATGCCGGAGCCCGGATTTGGAAAACGAGACTTTCGACGACACTACAGAAGGCAGCTCTGTCGGCGCCGCGCAACGGGTATTCCACGCGCTTTCCAGCGCTCCACGGCGAAAGATTCTTGCCTATCTCTCGGCCTCGGGTCTGACCGCTGGAGAGATCGCCGACCGCTTCAGCATGTCCAAGCCAGCCGTTTCGCAGCATCTTTCCGTTCTTGAAACAGCGGGGCTGATCCGACGGGAGAAACAGGGCCAGTTCGTTCACTATTCTCTGATCGAGAACAATCTCGTCAATACGCTCAACGGTTTCGTGCAGGAAGTCTGCCCGATCGGCCGGCCGATCAAGAAGGAAAGTCAGGCGCGCGCTCGCGCGAAGGAATAGCCTTGAACGGCGGGCGAATGCGATGCCGGTGTGATCGCCGGATGACGGATGGCGAGAAGAGGGATGAGTGCGGACCGGCCTGCGCCAGCGTGAGGAGATGCGCCCCTCCTGGAGTGAATGGGCGCAGCCTTGATCAGGGAACGATCAACGTTCCGATGCCGTGCTCGGTGAAGATTTCGAGCAGGACGGAATGGGCGGTCTTGCCGTTCAGGATGACGACGCCCTGTACGCCCGCCTTGATCGCATCGATGCAGGTCTCGACCTTTGGGATCATGCCGCCTGAGATCGTGCCGTCGGCGATCAGCGCATGCGCTTCGGCGACGGAAAGCTCCTTGATCAGCTGACCCTTCTTGTCGAGCACGCCAGGCACGTCGGTCAGGAACAGAAGACGGGTGGCGTTCAGCGCGCCGGCGATGGCGCCGGCAAAAGTGTCGGCGTTGATATTGTAGGTGGCGCCGTCGCGGCCCGGGGCGACGGGCGCGATGACCGGGATCATCTCGGAGCGGGCGAGCAGATCGAGCAGCGTGCGGTCGACCTCGACCACTTCACCGACGAAGCCAAGATCAAGCACCCGCTCAATGTTCGAATCCGGATCTTTGATGGTCTTGCGCGCCTTTTCGGCGAAGACCATGTTGCCGTCCTTTCCGCAAAGGCCGATTGCCCATTCGCCCGTCTGGTTGATCAGCGCGACGATCTCTTTGTTGATCGAGCCGGCGAGCACCATCTCGACGATCTCGACCGTCTTCTGGTCGGTGACGCGAAGCCCGCCTTCGAATTTCGATTCGATGCCCATCTTGTTCAGCATGGCGCCGATCTGAGGGCCGCCGCCGTGAACCACGATCGGGTTGACGCCCGATTGCTTCAAAAGCGCGATGTCGCTGGCAAAGGCCTTGCCGAGCTCGGGATTGCCCATGGCGTGGCCGCCATATTTCACCACGATCGTCTTGTTCTCGTAGCGCTGCATGAAAGGCAGCGCCTGGGCGAGAAGACGTGCCTGGATTTCGCTTTCGGACTCGTTCATGGGGACCCCGCAGGAGTTGATCGCGGGCCTTTTATCGCAAGTTTCTGACCGAGGGAATAATCCAGGCCGCAATAGTTTTGCGTATGTGGCACGGAGGCGGAGGAGTTGGACCCGCCGGTTGAGCAGGCACGAAATGAGGAACGGCATGCAAGGCGATGAGACCAAGGACCTGATCGGCCGCATCGCGCTCGGCGATCGCCTGGCCTTCGCTGCCCTCTACAACCAGACCGCACCGAAACTTTTCGCGATCTGCCTGCGTATCCTGAGGGACCGCGCGGAGGCCGAGGAGGCCCTGCAGGAAGTCTATATCAGCATCTGGCAGCGCGCTCGCAGCTTCCAGGCAACCTCGGGATCGTCCTCGGCATGGCTGGCCGCAATTGCACGCAACCGGTCGATCGATCTGCTGCGTGCGCGCAAGCCCGTCGCCGACGAACTCGACAGTGCTTACGATCTCGCCGATTCCGAATCCGACCCGGAAAGCAAGGCGGCGACGAAGGATGAAGGAAGGCGGATTGACACCTGCATGGAAGAGTTGGAAGCTGATCGTGCGGTCGCCGTGAAACGGGCTTATGTCGAAGGGCTGAGCTATCAGGAACTGGCGGATCAGTTCGGCGTTCCGCTGAACACGATGCGGACCTGGCTCAGGCGCAGCCTCTTGAAACTGAGAGAGTGCATGGAACGATGACATCGCCCGACAAAAGCAAGGGAAACCGCTCCCGCGACGAGGTCCTCGCCGGTGAATATGTGTTGGGCGTCCTGTCGCTGCAGGACCGCCGGGTGGTGGAAGAGCGCATGCGCCACGATCGGACGTTTGCGGCGATCGTCAGCCGGTGGGAAACCAACCTCTCCGCGTTCAACGATGAATATGACGGCGTCGCGCCGAGCCGGGAAACCTTCAAGCAGATCGAGTCTCGACTGTTCGGCGATGCCGGGAAGCCTGCGTCCTTCTCACAGGGGCTTTGGAATTCTGCGGTTTTCTGGCGCTCACTGGCATTCGCCTGCATCGTCGTCGCCGTCAGCGCCGTCATCTTCGCCTCCGGCGTTGTGCCGCAGCCGCAGGGGCCGACACCGCTGGTGGCTGATCTTTCGGGGCAGAACAACGCGATCGATCTCCGGGCCTCCTACGAAATCCAGAGCGGCCGGCTGAAGATCGTCCCGGTCGCCGCCGGCAAGCCCGAGGAGAAGTCGCTCGAACTCTGGCTGGTGCAGGGCGGCGGCACGCCGAAATCCCTGGGTGTCTTCCAGCCGGGCGAAAGCGGCGAGCTCGTCATTCCCGCCGAAATGCGCAGCAATATCACGGACGGCGCAACCCTTGCCGTCAGCCTCGAACCCTTCGGCGGTTCGCCGACTGGGCAGGCGACAGGCCCGGTCGTCGCCAGCGGCGCGGTGCGCCGGCCGTAACGCAATGCCGACGTAAATCAATTTCTCCTGTCTGAAACTCTTCGACGCGGCCTTCCGTAGTTCGAAACGTCCGGACGACGCTCAGGCATGATGCCGGCGGACGGTGACCGGTCAGAGGAGAAAATCATGACCTATCTGTTGCGCGGCCTTACGCTCACGGCCGCCATGTCAGCCATTGCCTTCGCCGCTTATGGGAAGAACCCAAAAGTCGGCGGCGCTGCGATGTTCGAAACCAAGAACATCGTCGAAAATGCCGTAAACTCCAAGGATCACACGACGCTGGTCGCCGCCGTCAAGGCGGCCGGCCTCGTCGGTACGCTCGAGGGCGAAGGCCCCTTTACAGTGTTCGCCCCGACCAACAAAGCTTTCTCCGCCCTGCCGAAAGGCACCGTCGAGACATTGCTGAAGCCGGAAAACAAGGCGACGCTCACCAAGGTTCTGACCTGCCATGTCGTGGCGGCGGACGCGATGGCGAAGACCGTTGCCAAGATGATAAGAGATGATGGCGGCGAGCATGATATCAAGACCGTCGGCGGCTGCGTGATCAAAGCCCGGGAAAATATGGGCAAGATCACCCTGACTGATGAAAACGGCGATGTCGCGCATGTAACGATCGCCGACGTCAAACAGTCGAACGGCGTCATTCATGTCGTCGATAAAGTGCTGCTGCCGAGAATGTGAAATTAACGCATCGGCCGCGGCATGGGGCGCTCGTTTGGGCGCTCCAGCTATCCAATGAGCCACTGCCGACGGCTTCGGGTTGCCTTTGCGCATGGTCGGGGCCGTCAATCATTTGGAACAGCCCTATTATGTGGCTGCCGCCGTCGGGAAGACGAGGGAGACACTCATGCCAGTGCCCGGGGACGAGGTTACTTCGATCTCGGCGCGGGCGTTCTGCTTCAGCGACTGTATGATCATCGCGCTCAGTTTTCCGGGGTTCGGCCACTGCACATCCTGAGGAAGGCCGACCCCGTTGTCGGCAACGGTGATCCTGCAGCCGCTGTCGCTGACGACACAGCGCAGCGTGATCTCACCGCTATCACGCCCTACGAAGGCATGCTTGAGCGTATTCGTCAGGAGCTCGTTGATGACGAGCCCGGCGGGCATGGCTACGTTGATGGAAACCGGCCAGGTATCGACTTTCATGTCGAGTCGGATGCCTTCCACGGCGTGAGCCGCCATCACCGAGGCCGCAATCTGGCTCACATAGCTGCCGAGATCGATGGTGGCGCCCTTTTCTTCTTCCGACAATGAACGATAGAGGAGGGCCAATGCTTCGATCCGCCCCGCAAGGCGTGCGAATCTCTCGCTTTCTTCGTTCTTTTGGGCATTGCGCGCTTCCATGCGGATGAGCGCCGTTATCATCTGCAGATTGTTTTTCACGCGATGCTGAAGTTCTCGCAGAAGGACGTCTTTCTCGGCCAGCAGTTGGCTGAAGCTCTGGCCAATTGTCACCTCATTGCGAGCGGCAAAGGCCACCAGACGGAAAAGCGGAATGTCATCATCATTGACGATCGTGTTTGACCACACGTCAACAATGAAATTGTTTTCGGGTTCCGCCACAAGCGCGAAGGCGCCAATATATTCCTCTGCCGTCGTCACAGCGGCTGTGAGCGTTGCCTCCCCAGAGACTTCGGTACAATTCAACTCGATATCCGACCAGCGCTTTCCTTCGACTTGCGTCGCCGCGAGCGCTGTCAGCCGTTCAAATTCCAGGTTGACGTAAACCAGCTTCTCGCAGCTGCCGAGTTCGGAGACAGCCACGGCAAAGGGGACATGATCGAGAAAGTGTCGAAACCTGTCGTCGTCGAGGGCTTCGGCAAGATGAGGCAGGTTGCCAACGCCTTCCGGCGAAAGGGCATCGTCGTTGGTATCGGTCATGAACTGTTACTCGCGGACGCCGCTGTTCTTTTACGGCATGAGAATGCAGCGTTGCTTGAAAACTGCGGGGAAGCAAGCTCAATCGTTGTCGCACCTGCTGTCTCAAGCAGAGCAGACGTTGCCGACGCTCGATCGCTGCTTTCCTTGGCAAGCCGCGCTTCCCGAAGCCGCAACGCCTTTGCCCGCTGGGAACGAGCGTGAGATTCGAGCTCTTCGGCTGCTTTGCTCTTGGCGAAGAACTGCGACTGGACGTTGCCGAAGGCGATTTCCGCCAGAAGACGTCTGGCTTCGGGCCCAGGCGCAAATTCTCCAGCCGGCCTCTCTTATTGCCAGTGCGCAATACCAATGGTTTCGGCGATCGCCTTGCGCAGGTCGTCCAGCCCGTCGCCCTTTTCGGACGAAGTGGACAGCACGACGGGGTAGGCGGCCGGCCGTTTTCGGATTTTGTCCGCCGTGTCGGCCAAGAGCTTCGGCACGGCGGGCGCCTTGATCTTGTCGGTTTTGGTCAGCACCAGCTGGTAGGAGACAGCCGCCTTGTCGAGCAGGGTTAGCACCTCCTCGTCGTTCTTCTTAATGCCGTGGCGGCTGTCGATCAGCACGTAAACGCGCTTCAGCGTCGCACGACCGCGCAGGTAGTCAAAGACGAGCTTCGTCCATTTGTCGACCTGCTCCTTCGGAGCCTGCGCATAGCCATAGCCCGGCATGTCGACGATCGCCATCGGCGGCAGATCGCTGCCTTCGCCGGAATAACCGTCCGGCACGAAATAGTTGAGCTCCTGAGTGCGTCCCGGCGTATTCGACGTGCGCGCCAGGCCCTTCTGTCCGACCAGCGCATTGATCAATGACGACTTGCCGACATTCGAGCGTCCGGCAAAGGCCACTTCGGACGGCCCTTCCGGAGGCAGGAAATTCAGGGACGGGACGCCGCGGATGAAAATCCAAGGGTGGCCGAAGAGGGGCTTTTCGGTTTCGGGCATGCGGGCCTAAGCAACCTCCGAGGTTGGGTCTTCTGTCGGGCTTCGTGGTTTTGCAGGCAGATGTCAAGCGTCAGGGCCAGTTTGCCGGCACGCCTCGCTTCTTCGCGCGCCGGCCGGAAACGAAAAGCCCCGCCGGGGCGGGGCTTGACCAGCATCATTTCGAGGGCGCCGCTTTTCGTCGGAAGAGACCCTTCATATTGTCGAAGAGCTCGATCTTGACGCCGTGACGCTTCATGATCAGCGACTGCTGCAGCACCGAGAGCGTGTTGTTCCAAGCCCAGTAGATGACGAGGCCGGCCGGGAAGCTTGCCAGCATGAAAGTGAACACCAGCGGCATCCAGTTGAAGATCATAGCTTGCGTCGGATCGGGCGGTGTCGGGTTCATGCGCATCTGCACGAACATGGTGATGCCCATGATCAGCGGCCAGACGCCGAGATGCAAGATGGCCGGCGCTTCGAAGGGCAGCAGACCGAACAGGTTGACGATCGTCGTCGGATCGGGCGCCGAAAGGTCCTGGATCCAGCCGAAGAACGGCGCATGCCGCATCTCGATGGTGATGTAGATCACCTTGTAAAGCGAGAAGAAGATCGGGATCTGCAGCGCTACCGGCCAGCAGCCGGCGATCGGGTTGATCTTCTCTTCCTTATAGAGCTGCATCATCGCCTGCTGCAGCCCCATGCGGTCGTCGCCGAATTTCGTCTTCAGCTCCTCCATCTTCGGCTGCACGCGCTTCATGTTCGCCATCGAGGCATATTGCTTGCTGGCGAGCGGGAAGAACAACAGCTTGACGACGATGGTCGTGCACAGGATCGCCACGCCGAAATTGCCGAAGAAGCGATAGAAGAAGTCCATCAACTTGAACATCGGCTTTGTGATGAAGTAGAACCAGCCCCAGTCGATCAGCCGGTCGAACTTCGGAATCGAATAGCTGGCTTCGTAGCCATCGATGACGGGCACTTCCTTGGCGCCGGCGAAGACCAGGTTCTTGAGTTCGATCGATTGACCCGGCGCAACGCTGAAGGCGTCGTCCTTGTAGTCGGCCTGATAGCGAGGCTGGCCGTCGGCAAAATGCGAGAAGCGCGCTTCATAGGCCGAAGTCTGCGGTGGAATGATTGTCGCTGCCCAGTACTTGTCGGTAATGCCGAGCCAGCCGCCGGTAGACTTCGCCGGCTGCACGGCTTCTTCCTCGACGGCGCTATATTTGGTTTCGATGAGGCCGTCGTCGCCGATAACGCCGATGAAGCCTTCATGCAGAACGTAGATCGAAGGCGTCGTCGGCTTGTTGTAGCGCGTCACGCGGCCGTAGGAGGAGAGCGAGGCGGCCGCTTGGCCGGTGTTCTCGATCTTGTCGGCGACGGTAAACATGTAGCGGTCGTCGACGGAAATCGTGCGCGTGAAGGTCAGCCCCTTGTCGTTGGTGTAGGAGAGCGTCACCGGCGTTTTTTCGGTGAGCTTGGCCCCCTCCGGTGCCGTCCAGAGCGTCCCGGGACCGGGGACGGCGCCGGTGGCGTCGCTGCCGATATAGCCGAGCTCGGTGAAGTAGCCATCCTTGGTTTCCGCCGGGCTGAACAGGGTGATGATCGGGCTCGAGTCGTCGACCGTCTCGTGATAGCCCTTGAGCTTCAGGTCGTCGAGCCGGGCGCCGGCAAGGTTGATCGAGCCGGAAAGCGCGGGAGTGTCGATGGCAACGCGCGGCGTTTTTGCGAGCGCCTGCTCGAGCGTCGCCGTTGCGGCCGCTTGGCCGGAAGGCGCCGCACCGCTCGTCTGGGCAGGCGCCTGGCCGCCTGCCGCGGGCTGCTGCGCCTGCTCGGTCTGCTGCTGTGCCTTTTGGGCTTCCTGTGCCTTCCGCTGTGCCTCGATGCGCGGATTCATATAGAGAAACTGCCAGCCGAGGACGATCAGCACCGAAAGAGCGATCGCAATGAAGTAATTGCGGTTGTTTTCCATCATACGTTCCTGGGGCGCCCGTCTCCGGAGCGCCGGTGTTTCGGCCTGGTTTCCACGCGGGATTTCAATTCCGCAGCCAATTCTTTGAAGGACGCCTTAAGCACGTCCCTTCGCGCGACAACCACATAGTCGTGTCCGGCCTGCATTGCAAACCCTGCATGAAGCCGCACCGCCTCTTTCAGGCGGCGGCGCATGCGGTTCCGTTCGACCGCGTTGCCATGTTTTTTGGTGACTGTAAAACCGACGCGGGCCTGGCTGTCGGGCTCCTTCCGGTCGAGGATTTCGAGAAGGAAGAGGCCTCCCCGGCGTTTTTCGCCCTCGCGCGCGGCAAGAAACTGCGGGCGGCTCTTCAGCCGCCCGACAGTGTGTTTTTTCTCACTGGTCGTCAATTCGCCCGCCATCTCTTCTCGGGCAACCCGGCCTTAGGCCGAAAGACGCTTGCGGCCCTGCGCGCGGCGGGCAGCGATGACCTTGCGGCCACCCTTCGTGGACATGCGCGCACGGAAGCCGTGGCGACGCTTGCGAACAAGCTTGGATGGTTGGTAGGTACGCTTCATTTATTTAAACACCGCGGAGTGCGGCCCTTCTTGAATTTGCATGATGCAAGGAGCGTTGTTTTTTCGAACGGGCGAGCCATTAGGCTTTGAACGACCGGACGTGCGGCGGCTTATACGGACGAAGCCTCGCAAAGTCAATTATACCCATCATCTATACCGATCATCTCAATTGCGTTGCTGAGCCGACTTCAGGTTTCGCATTATGGTGTTAAGGATTTATATTTACTCCGTAGGGTTGCGCCGAGCCTGCGTGCAGCCGAATTATTCGAATTTTCAATGACTTGCGGGACGTGATCAGCTGGCAATGGCTAATCCCGCATATTCATAATCGTAAATATTGGAAATCTAACTTTAAGGAAGTTGGGCGATAGTCTGACGGTCAGCTGGGAAATTTGCTTTCCAGGCAGGGTGCAGCTAGGGGGCATAGCATTGAAGATCCGCGGGAAAATTAATCTGCTGGTTTGCGTAATGGGCGCGGTGGCGCTTCTGATTGGCGCAACGGCCTTGTCCGCCATGCGTGAATACAGCCGTAACCTCACGGCCTACGAGCGCGCCGCCGCCCGCGCCTATGCCGGCGAACGCCTCAACCGTTTCGTCACCGCCGTCGTCATGGAGTCGCGCGGCATATATGCGGCCAAGACGATCAAGGATACGCCGAATTTCGCCAAAGGCCTGACGGCAGCCCTGGATGAGATCGACAGGGTGATCGCCGGCTGGGCGCCACTCGTTCCCGAAAGCCAGAAGGCCGATTTCGCCAAACTCGTCGCCCGCGCTGCCGAATTCCGCACCTTCCGCACCGAGACGGCGCGCCTCGGCACGGAGGTCGGGCCGGAGGCCGCCAGCCAGCAGGGCAACAACGAGGCAAATCGTGCCAACCGCAAGGCTTTTCAGGCGGAAATCGACGCGGTCGTCGCCACCGACAAGGCAGCGCTCGAGGCCGTCGTCGCCGAAATCGAAAGTTTTCGTTCCTGGGTCCTGATGCTGGTCCTCAGCATTACCGGCATTGGTATCGCGGTCGGCATCGGCATGGGCTTCTATATCGGCACCAGCCATCTGAGCCGCCCGATCAAGCGTGTCACCCACGCGATCAAGGAGGTCGCAAACGGCAATTTTGATGCAGAGGTTCCCTTTGCTGGCCGCAAGGACGAAATTGGCGAGATGGCCGCAGCGGTCGCTGTCTTCAAAGAGAACGGCCTCGCCGTCAAGCGCCTGAACGCTCAGGAAGCGGCGATGCGCGCCAAGAGCGACGATCTGCAGTCGAGCATGTCCGTCGTCGTGGCCGCGGCTGCGGCCGGCGATTTCAGCCATCGCATCGACAAGGACTATCAGGACGAGAACCTGAACCAGTTCGCCAGCAATATCAACACGCTGCTATCGAGCGTCGATGCCGGCATTGGGGAGACGCGCCGCGTCATCGCCAGCCTTGCCGAAGGTGACCTGACCCAGACGATGAACGGCAATTTCCAGGGCGCCTTCGCCGAGCTGCAGCAGAATGTCAACAACAGCTTCGTAACGCTGCAGTCGACCATGCGCGAAGTGCGCGAAACGACCGAAGCGATGAACGGCAATACCGCCGAGTTGCGCAATGCCAGTGACGATCTGTCGAAGCGTACCGAACAGCAGGCGGCTGCCCTCGAGCAGACCTCGGCGGCGCTCGATGAAATCACCGCTGTTGTGCAAAATTCTACCGAGCGGGCACATGAAGCAACGATTATGGTGTCCGAAGCCAAGGAAAATGCCGGACGCTCCGGCGTCGTCGTCCGCAACGCCGTCGAGGCCATGGGCCGTATCGAGCAGGCGTCGCGCGAAATCAGTCAGATCATCAATGTTATCGACGAGATCGCCTTCCAGACCAATCTTCTGGCGCTGAATGCCGGTGTCGAGGCGGCGCGCGCCGGCGAGGCCGGCAAAGGCTTCGCTGTGGTCGCGCAGGAGGTGCGTGAACTTGCCCAGCGTTCGGCGACGGCCGCCAAGGATATCAAGGCGCTGATCACCAAATCGGGTGACGAAGTCCAGGTTGGCGTCAAGCTGGTTCAGGCAACCGGTGAGGCGCTCTCCGAAATCGGCACCCGCGTCATCGCCATTAACGACCATATCCATTCGATCGCGACAGCCGCGCGCGAGCAGTCGACCGGTCTCAAGGAGGTCAATACCGCCGTCAATCAGATGGACCAGGTGACCCAGCAGAATGCGGCAATGGTGGAGGAAACCTCCGCCGCCACCCACAGGCTTTCGGCCGAAGCTAACGGGCTGGTGCACCTCATTGCCCGCTTTAAGCTTTCGGATGCGGTGGCACCCGTTGCGCTTGTGCGCAGCGAGCCGCACAGGCAGCCGGTCGCTTCGCCCGCCCGGCGGGCGATTGCGAAGGTCGCCCGCGCCTTCGGCGGCAGTGCCGCCCCCGCCGAACAGAGCTGGGAAGAGTTCTGATCTCTGTCGCCCGGAACTGGGCCGCGGTTCCGGGATCACGACTTGCATCAAATAAATGCAAGAGGGTGACGCGCTTTTCTTGCTGATCAACACCTTGAAACGCCGCCTCCGGGCGGCGTTTTGTTGTGACCAGGTGACGCTGCTCGCAAAGATTTGAAAGCGGAGCATCTTGGTCTAATATAAAAACCCAACTGTGAGGGCGGCCCGAGACGCTGCCGATCGGGCGAGACGAGAATGCCGGTTCTAGATCAGGGCAAAGATCCTTCGGCTGATATCCCCGCGGCCGCCGAGGCTGCCAGGGGGCGGTGCCCGTCCGGCTTGTTCGGCGGGCTTTCGGGCAAGCTGCTCTGGCTCACTGTCGTCTTCATCATGCTCGCCGAGATCCTTATTTTCTTTCCCTCGGTCGCCAGCATGCGGATGCGCTGGCTGCAGGACAGGCTGAACACGGCCGCCGCCGCCGCCATCGTCATTGACGGGCTGCAGCCGATCGAGCTGCCGCGCGCCCTGCAGAAGGAAACGCTGGAGGCGACCGGGACCAAGGCGATCGTGCTGCGCAAGGAAGGCACTTCGCGACTGCTGGCAACGACCAGCATGCCGGCTTCCGTCGACGAATCATACGACCTGACGGACGTGCCGCCGCTGACGGCGATACGCGATGCGCTCGACACCTTGATCTTCGGCGGCAGCCGGATCATCCGCGTCTACGGCCCTGTCGGCGAAAACAACGTCGGGGTCGAGGTGGTGATGAAGGACCGGCCGCTGCGCACGGCGATGTTCGCTTATTCCCGCAACGTCCTGCTGCTTTCGGTGCTGATCTCACTGTTCACGGCGACGCTGATCTTCTTTGCAATCAACCGCATTCTCATCGGCCCGATTCGCCGGCTGACCGGCAGCATGCAGCAATTCTCCTCCGATCCCGAGAATCCGGCCCATATCTACATCGGTGACGGCGGCCGTGACGAGCTGGCGGTGGCCGGCCGGAACCTGACCTCGATGCAGATGGAGCTGCAGAAGACGCTGAAGCAGCAGAAGAATCTTGCCGCTCTCGGGCTGGCCGTTTCCAAGATCAACCACGATATGCGCAATATCCTGGCGTCCGCGCAGCTGATGTCGGACCGGCTCGTCGATGTCGACGATCCGATGGTCAAGAGCTTCGCGCCGAAGCTGCTGCGCACCATCGACCGCGCCGTCGGTTACACAACGGAGGTGCTGTCCTACGGCAAGGCGAGCGAATCGGCGCCGCGCCGCCGCCATGTCCGGCTGCTGGAGCTGACGCACGACGTCAAGGACATGCTGGCGATCGATCCGCAAAGCGGAATCGAGTTTGTCGAGCAGTTCGCTAGCGATCTCGAGGTCGATGCCGACAGCGAGCAGCTTTTCCGGGTCATTCACAATCTCTGCCGTAACGCCCTGCAGGCGCTGACGTCACCGGGCGAGGGCGGCCCCGGCGTCGTCAGGCGCATCACCGTTTCCGCCCAGCGTGTCGGCAGCGTCGTCAGCATTACGGTGGACGATACCGGCCCCGGCATGCCGCTGAAGGCGCGCCAGAACCTCTTTGCCGCCTTCCGCGGCTCGGCACGTTCCGGCGGCACCGGCCTCGGCCTCACCATCGCCCGCGAGCTTGTGCTCGCCCATGGCGGCACGATTGCGCTCGTGGAAAAGCCGACTGTCGGCACCCAGTTCCGCATCGAGATCCCCGATCGCCCCGTTTCGCTGGACGATTACCGTAACCGGACACAGGGTGAGAAGTGACAAGGCGTCGGCCGGCTCGGCTCCTTACGGGCAAACGCGTGATTTTTTCAGAAATGCTCTTGCAATGTCCGAAAGGACCCTTTAGAGGATCGCCCACGCAAGCGGCACCGCCGCAATTTGCACGCACCCGTAGCTCAGCTGGATAGAGCACCAGACTACGAATCTGGGGGTCAGGAGTTCGAATCTCTTCGGGTGCGCCATTCTTCCCAAATACCTCAGCAAAGTTATAGGCGCCAGACCTTTCGCGGACGCTCTGATCAGCGCTTCGCTCTTCGGCTTGCCTCCTGGAGGCATGAACAAAAAACCGGGGCAGTCGCCTCATTCCTTGATGGGGATTCCGGCTTCGATTGCCGCTTCGATGAACGCCTGCCGCGCTTCTTCCCGGCTTCTTTTCCCCGATATGACATCGGCGCAAACCGCACACGCTCTGTCGAGCGCCGGGCCCTCTTCGGTCGGCCAGTCTTCAATCAGCGCCCATGTTGCAGCTTGGGTCGTCTGGATGACGACCCATTGATCCGGCCCTTCAAGGGCAAGCGTCACCGGCTTTTTCCATAGCGTTTGCATGATTGCAGGATCTCCACTCCCGTATTCTCCGCCGTCTGCTCGCCTAAGGCAATTGATCCGGCGTGTCGAGATGCCGTCTGAACGAGATGTCTCCTGGCGCAGTGAACTGCTTGGTGAAACGCGAGCATATTTCGATCGCTCGTTTCCGGCCGCTTCTCATCGGCCGCTGCCGTCTCGGCCCCGAAACAGCAAAGCATAAGCTATTGAGCGTTCGGATAGTCTCTCAGATACTCTTGCCGTTCTTTCTCCCCGAACAGGGCCGAGTAAAAGCCGCTGCAGACCAGATACGAGCACTGATCCGGGTTGCCAGTTTGCCATCCCGGCTGGCAGAGGACGACGCGACGGAATTTGGCGTTGCAAAGCCCGTGATTTGCCAAGAGCCGCGGATCGTTTCCGAAATAAGCCCTGATGCCGTCCTGGCGAGTCCACGCAGGAACGATTTTCCAATCAGCGTTGCCGCCTTCAGCGCTCACATTGCCGGTCGCACAGAACGACCAATTGGAAATCACGACCGGCTGATCGCAGGCAAGAGCCTGGACTGCGCTCCCCAGGGAGATCGAAAGCAATGCCAGCAACCGCTGGCCATAGACCATCGCGCCCTTCTTCCTCATGCCGACTTTCCTCATCCTTGCCTCCGCGCAAGTTACCATGACCATCTCTCCGGATCAGTGAAATCCGAAACGACTAAGATTATTTTCCTAGTTCACGAAACGTTCTTACGCTAGATTGCATGGTATTGCAACCATGGAATGTTGAATGTCGTATAACAGTGTGACGATCGTCGACGTGACGCCTGGACCGGTCTCAGCCGGCTACACCCGCGATAAAATGAGGTCCTCCGACGTTGCCAGGAAGGACTTGCCGACAACCGGGGTGAGGGGCTGATGGCGGAATTCAACTCTCGTGATAAGAGCCGCACCAGTGCCGGCAAGACCCTATCGCTGGTGCGCAAATATACAAAGCCGCCACGCGGGAGCGATGACGGCAGCCTTCGCTGGCAATGGTTGACGATCCAGCTGCTGGAGTCCCCCGCATTCACCTCACTGAGCGCGAATGCCAGCCGAGCCTTTTTCCGCATCATCATCGAGCATACCTCGCACGCCGCCCTAGAAAATGGCAGGCTTCTCGTGACTCACGCGCAGTTCGTCTCCTACGGCGTCACCGGCGAATATGTGGCCGATGCCCTCGACGAGTTGGAATATAAGGGCCTCATCAAGGTTCGCCGCGGCCGGGCGGGCAGCGGTGTTGCGCACCCGAACCTCTTCACGCTGACTTTTGTCGGTAACCATGAAGGCGCGCCGCCTACGGATGATTGGCGGCGATGCACGCCGGAGAGGTGCCGGAAGTGGTCGGAGATAGACCGCAAGCTTGCCGCTGACAAACGTGGGCGGGTCGGCAGGAAGAAGAAAACGCCACTTCGGGATTCCGAAATTCCCCCGCTTCGGGATCCCGAAATTCGGCGCGCCTCGTGAGAAGTCGGGGCGTGGGAACAGCCAATGATTTCAATGCCTCAACCAATTTCGGGATTCCGCAGTGCTATATAGATTTTGGTGGGGAGAACCTCATGAGTCCGCAAGTTCAAACCAGGAGCTAGCGGCGCGGTGCCTCTGCCGGCATGCCTAGTTTCGCGCAACCTTGCTCGTGTATCCGCGGGCTTGACGATGTTGACGCGCTTCAGCCGGGGGAATGCATGGTGATGGGAATTTTTCGCGCTTTGGGAGCGGCGGCGATGATGGCGGCTCTTGCCGGCTGTGTCGACCATGCGAACGCGCCCGTGCTTTTGCCCATCGGCGTGCCGGTCAACCCGCCTGTCGTCGCCCAAGGCATCTGCGTAACCGACGGCAATGCCATGTATGACGAGGCGAAGAAGCAGTATCATCTGCGCGCGCAGCTGACCGGCTATGCCGAGGCTGATGCGCTGGAAGCGGAAACAACGGCGCGTGCCGCCGCGCATCGCCAATATGTCGCCTGCCTCTCCGCCCAGGGTTACCGGGCATTATACGCGAATTGAGAATAGAGAATTCGCATTCTTAGCCAGCACCCTCGCCCTCGCGCCGATCGGTCAAGCCGAGGCAGTTCCCGTTCAAATGCTTCATCCGCCCGAAATTTCCGAAGCAAAAATCGCGCAATATGAGGCACATCAGGGTCTCTAGCATGGCTTCAGGTTTCGGAACGGAGCATCCCGGCACCAGCCGTCATTCCGATCGTTAATGGTATCCGCTTGCCGTTTTGGGGGGGCGGACGGGGCTCCACCGGCTCCATTGTCCGCCAGCCGGTGAACAGGCCGGCGGCTCCGATCATGTGCAACCCTACATTTTCGCGGTCGATCGGCCCCGGCAGCATGCCCTGTGACAATGGCTAATGAGCCGGCAAATAAATGAGGTGGCGCGAGCCGCCTTTTTCTTGCGTCGGGCGCAGCTCACATGTTCGTGACCTCTCTTGCGTCGCGGTAGATTGTGACAGATCCGCTTCCTAACTCCTCGGCGTAAATTCACCTGATCCTCCCAAGGAGACGACAATGATCACGACCTTCAAGAGCGGCCTGGCGGCCGCGGCCATCGGCGCGATGCTCGGTCTTTCCACCTTCGCGGCGCAAGCGGCCCCGCTCCAGTCGAGCGCAACGGAGCAGGGCTCGGTCGAGCAGCCGGTTGCCCGGGGTGAGACCCGGGTCCAGCATGACAGGAGCACGACCGGTTCGATCGGTGAACGCGGCCCGAAGGGCATGGCTTCGCCCTATATGATGAACCCGAAGAAGCCGCTGAACATGGGTTGCAAGCTCGGCTTCAACCCGACCAGCAGTTCCGGCTGCAACTATTGACGCCTCGGCGCCTTGTTTGGGGGCGGCCTGTAGGCCGCTCCCTTTCGCTGCAGACAACGGCGCCTGGGAGGGAAAAGGTGCCACAGATGCAAAATCACGCCGGGCGCCGGTGGGAAAAAGTTGGTAAATGCCCGGGTCACAAGGGCGATTGACGTGTCTGCCTTGGAATTGCCATGCTGGCCGCGATGGTCGCATCAATACTCAATTGAATTTCAGACAGGTGGGACAGTCATGACCGCAAAGGCTGCATGCTCCGATTTCCTGCATTTTTTCCGCTCCTGGATCAGCAATCCGCTTCGGGTGGCCGCCATCGCGCCGTCGGGTGATTCACTTGCCAGAATCATGACCAGCGAAATTGCGGCACTCGATGGGCCGATCATCGAGCTCGGCCCGGGCACGGGCGTGTTCACCCGGGCGCTGCTCGCCCGCGGCATCAGCGAAGCCGATCTGACGCTGATCGAGTATGGCCCGGAATTCATCGACGCGCTGCAGGCGCGGTTCCCGGCGGCGCGCATATTGCAGATGGACGCAGCCCACCTTGCGCAGGCCGATATCTTCGAGGGCGAGCCGGTCGGGGCCGTCATCAGCGGCCTGCCGCTTCTGTCCATGTCGCCGCGCAAGATCGCCTCAATCCTTGCCGGCGTCTTCACCTACATGCGCCCGGGCGGGGCAGTCTATCAATTTACCTATGGCCCGCGCTGCCCTGTGCCGCGGCCGATCCTCGACCGCCTCGGCCTCAAGGCCGTGCGCATAGGGGGCACGGTTCGCAACCTGCCGCCGGCGTCCGTTTACCGGATCTCGCGGCGCAAGCCGCTGGAACTCTCACGCGAGCGCCTGAGATACCGTGACGCCGACATCGATGTCGCCGCCTTTTCCGGCGAATCGGCCGGCTGAACGCGGCAACGCCTGATCGGAAGCGACAGGCTTCAACGCAGCCCGGCCGATATCCCGGCGCACCGCTGCGGCGCCGGTCGAGGGAGAGTTTTCGGCCCCTCCCTGTTATCACTGCAGGGTCGTCCTATATGTGCAAGCGTCGCAGCGGCCCCATTTCCGATATCGCCGCGGCGGCCGGGTCATCACTATGCCGGGCATCACCAGACACGGCAGACATTCAGAACAGAAGCCATCCTCGCCAGCCCCGGCATCCCCGCGCTGGCGAAGGGAGCGGCTTCGGCCATTTCACCGACATTGAACAATTTTATTGACCAAGAGAGGAAAAGATCATGTCCAGTTACAACGCAGCCAAGTCAGGCACCTTCAGGATCGGCGGCGAGATCGAGGTCAACCGTCTCGGTTTCGGCGCCATGCGCGTTACCGGCAAGGGGATCTGGGGCGAGCCCGATGATCACGCCGAATCCATCCGGACGCTGAAACGTCTGCCGGAGCTTGGCGTCAATTTCATTGATACGGCCGATTCCTACGGGCCCGATGTCTCCGAATGGCTGATCAAGGAGGCGCTGCATCCCTATGGCGAGGGTTCCGTCATCGCCACCAAGGGCGGCCTGACCCGCCACGGTCCCGACATCTGGCTGCCCGTCGGCCGTCCGGAATATCTGATCCAGCAGGCGCATAAGAGCCTGCGCAATCTCGGCGTCGAGCAGATTGATCTTTGGCAGCTTCACCGCATCGATCCGAAGGTGCCGGCCAGGGAGCAGTTCGACGCGATCAGATCGCTGCTCGATGCCGGCCTCATCCGCCATGCGGGCCTGAGCGAAGTCTCCGTCGCGGAGATCGAGGCGGCCTCGAAGCACTTCAAGGTCGCGACCGTCCAGAACCGCTACAATCTCGTCGATCGCACCAGTGAAGACGTGCTCGATTATTGCGCCAAGCACAATATCGGCTTCATTCCGTGGTATCCGCTCGCCGCCGGCGACCTTGCCAAGCCGGGCTCGCTGCTCGATACGATCGCCAGGAAGCACAATGCCGCCCCCAGCCAGATCGCGCTCGCCTGGGTGCTGAAGCGCAGCCCGGTGATGCTGCCGATCCCCGGCACCTCGAAGGTCAAGCATCTCGAGGAAAACGTCGCAGCGGTGGACATCACGCTGTCGGATGAGGAATTTTCGGGCCTCGATGCCGAAGGCCGGAAGCTCTTCAAGGCGGCTTGAGGCGGAAGCTGGAAACGAGCGCCGTGGATTGCCCTCATCCTAACCCTCTCCCCGTTTTGACGAGGAGAGGGGACGTGCCCTGCGAGAGCGAGGGGGAACTGAGAGGGTGCGGCGTGTCGCTTCGCCCCGTTTACGGGGGTCCGAAGGACGGGGCGAGACCCGCGGCTCGACCCAGGCAGAGGTGGCGGCAGCCGGATGAGGGGCAGCAGCCGCCATAACTTTCAGCATAATTTTGACCAACCGGTCAAAGATGCCGCAAAATGTGGCGCACACCGCCGCTTGAAGTGGCAAGCATTGCATCCACTGCATTGCTGCATTGCGGTAATTTCGCTATTCCTGATCGAATGAATGGGGTATCACTATCTTCGTAAGCAGCGCACTCCTCCTCCCAAGCGCTCTTACATCGGACCGACAACACTCCTCCTCCCAGTTGTCGGTTAGGATCAAGAGCCTGGCGCACCTCCTCCCGCGCCAGGCTCTTTTCTTTTTCCCATCCAATTGATTGATTGCCGATACTGCTTATGCCACTGCGCCGGCATTGCTCAGCGTGCGCGGTTTGACTCGACAGGCTTGGTCGGACTATTTGAACTTGTGCCGCCCGTCCGGCGCGTGAACCGATTGGAGTTTAGTCATGATCGGCAAATGGCGCGACTCGCGTGCGGCTTTGGCAGGACTTCTGGTGGCAACCATGATGCTCGCCGGCTGCGGCGGCAGGCCGGTCGGCGTCATGCAGGCGGCCGGCACAGTGCCGCCGGGCACGTCGAAGGTCGATCTCCTGGTGGCGACGACGCGCGCTGCCGACGACAATCCCGCCGTGCTTTTCTCCGGCGAACGCGGCACGGGGCTTGCCGTCAACGCGGTCGATGTCTCGATCCCTCCGGATGCAAATCGCAAAATCGGCCAGGTGCAATGGCCGAAACGGCTGCCGGCCGATCCTCTCCGGGATTTCGTAACCGTCTCCGTCGATCCGCTCGAGGGCGAGCGGGCGG
Source organism: Rhizobium bangladeshense (assembly GCF_017357245.1). Classification (NCBI taxonomy): domain Bacteria; kingdom Pseudomonadati; phylum Pseudomonadota; class Alphaproteobacteria; order Hyphomicrobiales; family Rhizobiaceae; genus Rhizobium; species Rhizobium bangladeshense. Next base: position 452,840 of record NZ_CP071612.1, read on the forward strand.
GCGAGAGCTGGCTGAAGAGCCATATGCCGAAGAGCCGCCGCGTGCTCGTCTTCGTGCACGGTTTCAACAATCGCTATGAGGATGCCGTCTACCGCTTCGCGCAGATCGTCCATGATTCGCATGCCGACGTCGCGCCGGTCGTCTTCACCTGGCCTTCGCGCGCCAGCATCTTCGATTACAACTACGATAAGGAAAGCACCAACTATTCCCGCGATGCGCTGGAAGAGCTGCTCACGCGCACCGCCGCCAATCCCGCCGTCGGCGACGTCACGGTCATGGCTCATTCGATGGGCACCTGGCTGACCGTCGAAGCACTCCGGCAGATGGCGATCCGCAACGGTCAGGTCGCGTCGAAGATCAACAATGTCATCCTTGCCTCGCCGGATCTCGATGTCGATGTCTTCGGCCGGCAGTTCATGAGCCTCGGCAAGGACCGGCCGCATTTCACCATCTTCGTCTCCCGGGATGATCGCGCCTTGGCGTTGTCGCGGCGCATCTCGGGCAATATCGATCGTCTCGGCCAGATCGATCCTTCCGCCGAACCTTACCGCAGCAAGCTTGAAGCCGCCGGCATCACCGTGCTCGATCTCACCAAGCTCAAGGGCGGCGACCGGCTGAACCACGGCAAATTCGCCGAAAGCCCGGAAGTGGTGAAGCTGATCGGCGACCGGCTGATTGCCGGCCAGGCGATCACCGATTCCAATGTCGGTCTCGGCGAGGCGGTCGGCGCGGTGGCGATGGGGGCGGCCCAGACCGCCGGAAGTGCCGTCAGCGTCGCCGTCAGCACGCCGATCGCGATCTTCGATCCGCGCACCCGGCGCAACTACGATGCCCAGCTGAAGCGCCTCGGGCAGTCGATGGACAATACCGTCGGATCGGTAGGGGACAGCGTCGGCGCCGGCCTGCCGGAAAGCCAGTAAGATTCCACAGAGTGATTCCAGCAGAAGTGCGTGAGCGGCTTTGCCGGGAAAAGCGCAAAGCGGCTTTCCAAGGGAATTGCGCGAAAAGATTTTCCGTAATTCGGAGAAACCGAAATCTCTAGGCAGCACCGTCAATCTGATATATCAGATTGACAAACGGCGATCCTGTCTGCCGTTAGGCGATGGGTTGATGGCATGGCGGAAGAGACGAAGAAGAGGGTGGTCGTCGTCGGCGCGGGCGTGATCGGCGCCTCGATCGCCTTCGAATTGCAGCGGCGCGGCCTGGAGGTCACGCTGATCGACAAGGGTGAACCCGGACGCGGCACCTCTTTCGGCAATATGGCGAGCATCGCGCTCGATTTCGCCGCCGGTTCCGGCCCGTCGACTTGGAAGAAGATCCCCGGCTGGTTGCTCGACCCCGAAGGCCCGGTCTGGTTGCGGCCTTCCTATGCCGCGCGGATGCTGCCCTGGTTCCTGCGCTTCCTTGCGGCCGGCCGCCCGTCGCGGCTCCGAGAAATCGAGGATGCCGGCATGAGCCTGTCGCTGCGGGCGCTCGGCGATTCGAGGGAGATGCTGCAGGCGATCGGCGCGTCCGAGCTGATGACGGAGGAGGGCTGTCTCGCCGTTTACGAGACCGAGGCGGAATTTGCCGCCGACCGCGGCCACCTCGCCATGATGCAGCGCTACGGCCTTGAATTCGAGGTCTTGAGCAACGGCGCCATCCAATATTATGAACCGGCCCTTTCGTCTGCCATCGCCAAAGCCGTGCTGCTGCCGGACAACAAGTCGATCCGCGATCCCTATGGGCTGGTGGTCAAACTGGCTGACGCCGCCATCGCCGCTGGCGCAGCCTTCGTCTCCTGCGCTGTGAGGAACATCGAGCGCAAGGGCGACGGCACCCTCGTCGTCCTGCTTGATGACGGACGTCGGATCGAGGCCGGGTCGGTGGTGCTCGCCGCCGGCGTCCACACCCGTTTCCTCGCGGCAAAGCTCGGCGAACCAATTCCGCTCGAAACCGAGCGCGGCTATCACACGCAGATCATGAAGCCGGGCATCTCCATGCGCTATTCGGTGATCTGGCCGCATCGCGCCTTCATGGTGACGCCGACGGCCGGCGGCATCCGTGTCGGCGGCAATGTCGAACTGGCCGGGCTCGACGCCGCGCCCGATTTCCGCCGGCCGAGGGTGCTTGTGCGCCACGCCCAGCGGGTGCTGCCGGGTCTGAAGGTCGAGGAGGCGACGGAATGGATGGGCCATCGCCCCGCCTTGCCCGATACGATCCCGATCATTTCGCCGTCCTCAAAACTGCCGGGTGTTTTCTATGCCACCGGTCATGGCCATCTCGGCCTGACATATGCCGCGACGACAGCGCGGTTGATCGGCGATATGGTGAGCGGAGCAAAACCGTCGGTCGATATGACCCCGTTCCGCATAGACCGATACTGATTGGGAATCGCGTCGACGGCGTCCGCCGTCGCGTCCGAACTGGAGTTTCGACATGAGATGGAAGCGCACCATCCAACTGCTGGACGTTCATGCGGAGGGCGAGATCGGCCGCGTCGCGATCGGCGGCGTTCCGAAGATCCCCGGCGAAACCATCGCTGCGCAGCTGCACTGGCTGAACACCGATCCGAAAGGCGACGAGCTCCGCCGCTTCCTGTGCCTGGAACCGCGCGGTGCCCCGATCGGCTCGGTCAACCTGCTGCTGCCGGCAAGGCACCCCGACGCCGACGCCGCCTTCATCATCCTGCAGCCCGACCAGGCACATGCCAGCTCCGGTTCGAATTCGATCTGCGTGACCACGGCCTTGCTCGAATCCGGCATCGTCGAGATGAAGGAGCCGGAGACGATCGTGACGCTGGAAACAGCCGCCGGCCTCGTCAAGGCGGTGGCGACCTGCCGCGACGGCCGATGCGAAAAGGTCAGGCTCACCATGGTGCCCTCCTTCGTCCATGAGCTCGACGTCGAGATCGACACGCCGCATTGGGGAAAGATCAAAGCCGATCTCTGCTACGGCGGCATCTTCTATGCGCTGGTCGATGTCGGCCAGATCAATCTCAAGATCGAGAAAGCCAATGCCGCTGGCCTCGTGCAGGCCGGCATGATCTTGAAAGAGCTGATCAATCGCGATATCAAGGTCGTTCACCCTGAGATCCCGGCGATATCGGGCGTCGCCTACGTAATGTTCCGCGATATCGAGGCGGACGGGACGGTGCGCACCTGCACCACCATGTGGCCTGGCCGGGCCGACCGCTCGCCCTGCGGCACCGGCAATTCCGCCAATCTCGCCACCCTTTATGCCCGCGGCAAGGCCAAGGTCGGCGACGTCTTCACCTCGAAATCGATCATCGGCTCGGAATTCGAGGTCGGCCTGCAGGCGGTGACCGAGGTCGCCGGCCGCCCGGCGGTCATCCCCACCATCACCGGCCGCGGCTTCACCTTCGGCCTCACCCAGGTCGCGCTCGATCCCTTCGACCCGCATCCCGGCGGCTTCGCCCTGACGGATGTCTGGGGGCCGTCGGCGGGGGAGATTTGAGCGGTTCGAGCAGTGCTGAATGCGTGGTGATTTCCCGGCGGTTTGGGCCGATGTCTACCCGCACCAGCGACATAGGTGGCGGGTCTCCGCCACAACTCGTTGGGGCGGAGTGAAAGCATCGAAAATTCGATCTGCCAGACGAGGCTGCGCGGGATCCAAAGTCCGAATATCAGTGTAGTCTTCGAAGGTTACCGCGCGTTCCGGGGCCAAGCCATGGACGTTTCGCTGCGCGTAAGGATATCTTCGCCGCAAATCGGATGGGGCCGCATGGGATCGACACGAGTGACGCTGGAGGGCCGTGGACGAAAAACGGGGGGATCGATCAGCGCTGCGCCGGCGCGGCGACGTCGGCCATAAGGCTACGCCGTCAGCGAAGGTCAGTCAGTTTGCCGGGTTTGAAGATCCACCTCGCGTAGCAGTTCCTCCAGGCGCCGCGCCCATTCCTTGTTGCCATCTCTGAACGGGCCAAGCGCATCGCCGGCAGCTTCGGGAAAATCGCTTGCCGCGGCGGCAAAGCGGCGAGCCTGCTGGCGATCTCCAACGGCCGCGTGGCAGCACGCCTGAATGCGCAGCAGCGCCGGCCAGTCAGGCCGCGCCTTTAGCGCAGTACGCCCGGTCTCGAGCGCGCCTCCGACGTCGCCGGAAAAAAACAGTGCGAGCATCAGCAGGCTGAACCAGACGCCGTTCTGCGGATCATGGGGGTTGAGTTCGAGGCCGTGCGCCAGGGGCTTGCGCGCACCGGCCGCATCGCCTGAAAACAGGTCCGCCATGCCGAGGACGAGATGCCCCAGGGCGAAGCTCGAACCGAGCTCGATCGACCGTTCTGCCGCCAGGATCGCCTGCTCGGGCCGGCCTGAGTAAGCCGATACGATCGCCAGCGCATAATGCGCGTACGGATTTCGCGCGTCGAGATAGATTGCCCGCAGCGCCGCATCCAATCCTTCCTTGCCGTCCTCCGCAGGGTTGTCGGTCCAGCCGTAGGCTATCAGCCCGGCATTCACCCGTGCCCGCCAGATCTGCGCTTCTGGAAGCATGGGATCGAGCTGCGCCGCGTCGCGGAAGAAACGGCGTGCGAGAAGGTGGGTCGGCTGTGTGACCTTGTGGAAGTTGAACGTGCCTTGCCGTACGAGATCCCAGGCCGTGATGTTGCCGGTGTGGGGAGCAACCAGAAGCCCATGGCGCAGCAGCAGCTCAGGCTCGATCGCCGCTGCGATCCGCTCGGCGATGGCGTCTTGCACCGCAAATAGATCGGCCATCTGGAGATCGTAATGTTCGGACCAGACGGTGGCGCCTTCCGCAGTGTCGGCGAGGTGCACCGATATTCGGATTCGATCGCCGCTCTGGCGGATAGCCCCATCCACAAGGAAATCGACGCCAAGTTCGCGCGCGATCGCCTGCGGATCCTTCGAGCCATTCCTCCTGCAGAAACTCGCCCCACGTGAGGCGACGCGGAACCATCTGAACCGGGCAAGCGCCATGATCAGATCGTCGGCGACACCGTCGGCGAGATACTGTCTTTCAGCATCGCCGGCGAGATTTTCGAAGGGCAGGACTGCAATCCCGGGGATCGGCCTGGTCTCGGCGTGCCATACGCTATCGGCTCCGTCGGTGCGGCTCTCCACCACACCGGAAAATCTATATCCGACCCGTGGGACGGTGACGATCCATTCGCTGCCGTCCGATGCGGGCCCGAGCAGCTTGCGAAGGGCGGCAATCTGAACGGAAAGATTGCTTTCCTGGACGGCCAATCCCGGCCAAACGGCGTCCATCAGGGCGGACTTCGAGACCACACCTCCCTGTGCCGAGAGCAGTGTGGCGAGCAGCGAGGCGCCGCGGGCGCCGATGGCGACAGGCCTCTTGTCGCGGAGCAGACATCCGTTCTCGGCAATGAACTTGAAGTGACCGAATGCAAGGGGCGGCGTGTTCATGGCCGCAAATAATACGCCAATTTCGTACCTTTTCGGAATTTTTCGGCTGCGCTTCAGGACTTGCGCCGGCTGAGCGCGCAGGGTTGGTGCCATTGCAGCGATCGAAGTGGTGAGAGCGATGACGAACAAAGCAACGCAACCGAAGCAATCCGAAACATTCGTTGCGAGAGTCGTTCGCACCGGCGGCAGCCATGTCGCCAGGCAGGGATCGGTCTATCGCTCCGGCGTCTCGGCTGAAAGCGTCGGATCAAGCATGCTGTGGCTCGGAACGATTTCGCTGCCGGCCGGCAGACGAACCAGCGCCCACTGCCACCAGGGTCACGAGACGGCCCTGCTGATGACCGCGGGCAAAGAGATCGAGATCTGGTCGGGAGCAGCGCTCGAACGCTGCGAAACGGTCTGCCCCGGCGATTACCTGTTCATTCCGGCTGGCGTTCCTCATGTCGCCGTCAATCGCAGCAGCGAAGATGCCGAGTTCCTCGGCGCTCGCAACGACCCCGCGGCCAATGAGAGCGTCGTTCTGATGCCGGAGCTCGACGCGATCGTACCCTGAGGCATATCGCCCGGGACCGTGCAGAGGTTCCGGGTCGCGAAGCCCCGCCACTTTGGCGCGTCGTGCTCTGATCACACCGATCACAACGGGAGGTGCATTATGGCGATCATCGAACAGCGTTTGGCCGAAATGGGTCTGGAACTGCCCGAGCCTTTGAAGGTTCACGAGGGGCTGCGCTTGCCCTTCGCCTGGGTTCGCCTGCGCGGCAATCGAGCTTACATTTCCGGCCACGTCGCCTGCAACCGCGACGGGACCTTGGCGCAGCCGCTCGGCAAGGTCGGGTCCGAGGTTTCGCCGGAGCAGGGCTACGCGTCGGCGCGGCTCGTGGCGCTCGCTCATCTCGCGAGCCTCAAGCGGGCTGTCGGCGATCTCGATCGGGTCACGGCTTGGCTGCGCGTCTTTGCCATGGTCAACGTTGCGCCGGGGTTCAATGAGACGCCGCTGGTCACCAACGGTTATTCCGATCTGATCCTGGCGCTGTACGGACCTGATGTCGGCGCCCACGCCCGCTCGTCCATCGGCATGGCGATTCCATTGAATGCGCCGGTGAATTGCGAAGCGGAAGTCGAAATCGACGGGTGAGCGCTCGTGCCTGTCACCGCCGCGGTTCCGCGCGGCGGGCATGAAGACAATGGCTCTATGCATTCGTTGAAAGCGTCTTGAGCGCCCTTTCTGCGTTCGCCGCCCTAATACACAAAGGGGTCCACCTCGGCCTGCGCACCCGCCTCCTTCGGATAGATCACGCCCTTGCGCAGGATGATGTTGGCATAGAGCCTGGGCTCGCTGGTCTGGATCAGCGCATGGGCCGCCCGCACCCTGCCGTAGAAATCCTGGCCGACCAGCGGCACCACCTGGCGATGGGGGTCGTGGCGGGCGCAGCAGTCGATCATTTCCTCATGCACCGGATCGAGCTTGTCGCGCTCGGCCTTGACGGTCGAGCGGAAGATCGCTTCCGGCACGAAATCGTCGATCGGCAGCACGCTGAGCACGGCGTTGAGAACCGGGATGAGGTGGTGGCCGTCGAGCCGGATCAGCCGGCGGGCATGTTCGACTCCGGGATAGTTGCCGTCGACGATTGCGATCTCGTCGCCGTGGCCCATTGCCCGAAGCGTAAAAAGCAATTCAGGGCTCAAGAGCGGATCAAGTCCCTTCAGCATGGTCTACCTCCTTGAAGAGTACGTTCTGGTCGGTGAGATAGCGCGCAAAGATCGGCAGGCTGGCGCCGCCGATCGCGCGTGCCTGCGCGCCGACTGCGCCCTCGATGATTTCGGGCATGAGGACGCCCTGCAGGTCGAGCTTGGCGGCTTCGTCGATCGTTGCTTGCACGACGCGGCTGCGCACCCAATGGGGAAAGCCGCCGTCGATGACGGCGGCGCTGAAATCGACGATCGAGGCGGCGGCGACGATCGCCTGGGCCAGCGCCTTGGCGGTATCCTGGATCCAGGCCTCCATCGGTTCCCCGAAATCCACCCAGTCGTCGGCGGAATACCAGAGCGGCTCAGGATCGATGCCGCGCTCGCGCAGCATGTTTTCCAGCACGAAGATCGAGGCGATTTCGAGCAGCTGCTTGGTTTTGCCATTCCTGTCGCGCACGGGCAACGGCCCGATCGCGCCCGCCGTGCCGGTGCGGCCGGAAAAGATCGCCGAATTCAGGACGATGCCGCCGCCGATGAAGGAGCCTATGAAGAAATAGACGAAGTCGGGATAGGAGGGGCCGACGCCGAAGACGAGTTCGGCCCCGCAGGCGCTGGTCGCATCGTTCTGCAGGAAGACGGGGTGGGAGACGCGCGCGGCGATATCTGCCTGCAGGTCGACATCCCGCCAGACCTCCATGGCGCCGGGCGGCGCCCCCACCTCTTCTGCCCAGTTCCACAGCTCGAACGGGGCGGCGATGCCGAGGCCGGCGATGCGGCTGCGCTGCTTGTCGTCGAGCCGGCTTTCGATCTCCTGAATGCCTGCGGTGACGAAGGCGAGGATGTCTTGCGGCAGCGGGTAGGCATAGGTCTGGTGCAACTGCATGCGGATTCGGCCGACGAAATCCATCAGCACCAGATCGGCGCTGCGCCGGCCCATCTTCAGGCCGAAGGAATAGACGGCGTCGGGATTGAGATGCATCGGGATCGACGGCTGACCGACACGGCCGCGCACCGGCGCCCCGCGCGACAGCAGCCCTTCCTTTTCCAGAACCCGCATGATGACCGAGACGGTCTGCGCCGAAAGCCCGCTGCGGCGGGCGATATCGGCCTTCGACAGTGCGCCGTAAAGGCGCACCAGCGACAGCACGAGCCGTTCGTTATAGGCGCGCACCCGGACCTGATTCGCACCACCGGCCGGATTTAGAATTGGCGGCGGAACCGGTGTGTGTTCCGGTCCATCCAAAGACGACATGGCCGCTCCTCCCGAGCGTTCGCCTCCTGCATTCTCCTCATCGGAGGCGATGTGAAAAACATGCAGCAGCTCAAAGCGGTACCGCGTTCGTCGCGTCTGAGACGCGCGGCGCTGTACACTGTAACTCTATCGAGCATGCCACATCGAATTAATAATTCAATTGGATTTATTTATTGACAAGCGGATTTCTTTCGCTCTTAATTGCCGTCGTCAAGGGCACCGGCAGCTTTGGAGCTATCGCGACTGAAGCGAAGTGTCATATTCTGAAAATTCCGGCCCGCAGGGGCGGCGCCGGCAAACTCTGGGAGGAGTTCATGAAGAAATCAGTTCTCGCATTTGGCGCGCTCGCGCTCGGTGTCGCTTTTTCCGCTCCGGCGATGGCGGCTGAAGTTTCCGCCTGCCTGATCACCAAGACCGACACCAACCCCTTCTTCGTCAAGATGAAGGAAGGTGCGACGGCCAAGGCCAAGGAACTCGGCGTTTCGCTGAAGTCCTATGCCGGCAAGATCGACGGTGACAGCGAAAGCCAGGTCGCAGCGATCGAAAGCTGCATCGCCGACGGCGCAAAGGGCATCCTGCTGACGGCTTCGGACACCAAGGGCATCGTGCCTGCGGTCAAGAAGGCCCGCGACGCCGGTCTGCTGGTCATCGCGCTCGACACGCCGCTCGAGCCGGCCGATGCCGCCGACGCCACCTTCGCCACCGACAACCTGCTCGCCGGCAAGCTGATCGGCCAGTGGGCCAAGGAAACCCTCGGCGACAAGGCCAAGGACGCCAAAGTCGGCTTCCTCGACCTGACGCCGTCGCAGCCGACGGTCGACGTTCTGCGCGACCAGGGCTTCATGATGGGCTTCGGCATCGACCCGAAGAACCCGGACAAGATCGGCGACGAAGACGACAGCCGCATCGTCGGCCATGACGTGACCAACGGCAACGAGGAAGGCGGCCGCAAGGCCATGGAAAACCTTCTGCAGAAGGATCCGAGCATCAACGTCATCCACACGATCAACGAGCCGGCCGCTGTCGGCGCCTACCAGGCGCTGAAGGCCGTCGGCATGGAAAAGAATGTTCTGATCGTTTCGGTTGATGGCGGTTGCCCGGGTGTGAAGTCGGTCAAGGAAGGTGTCATCGGCGCCACCTCGCAGCAATATCCGCTGCTGATGGCGTCGCTCGGTATCGAGGCGATCAAGAAGTTCGCCGACTCCGGTGAAAAGCCGAAGCCGACCGAAGGCAAGTCCTTCTTCGACACCGGCGTCTCGCTCGTGACCGACAAGCCGGTCTCCGGCGTCAAATCGATCGACACCAAGGAAGGCACGGACAAGTGCTGGGGCTGAGCCCGATCTCTTGAAACAGAAGACGGCCGGGGCTTGATCCTCGGCCGTTTTGGACGGACGATGTGCCGTCGCTCCACCGGCTAAGCAACGAACGGATGAACAGGAGTGACGGCCTCCGCGCGGGTTCGGCGCGCGGATGCGGAGGAGGAACCATGACCGGAGCACAGGAATTCGAACGCGTCCTCGACGGCAGCGACAAGAACGTCGCCTCCTTCGAGCACCAGGACGTCCCGCTGATCAAGCGCGCGCAGCATTTTCTGCACTCGACGCCGGCCGCCGTGCCGCTGATCGTGCTGGTGCTGGCGATCGCCATCTTCGGGGCAACGATCGGCGGACGGTTCTTCTCGTCCTACACCTTGACACTGATCCTGCAGCAGATCGCCATCGTCGGCATTCTCGGCGCGGCCCAGACACTGGTCATCCTGACGGCCGGCATCGATCTTTCGATCGGCGTCATCATGGTGATCTCGGCCGTCATTATGGGCAATGTCGCCATCACCTACGGCATACCGACGCCGATCGCGGTGATTTCGGGCCTTCTGGTCGGCGGCCTCTGCGGCCTGCTGAACGGCTTCCTGGTCGCCTTCATGAAGCTGCCGCCCTTCATCGTCACGCTCGGCACCTGGAACATCGTGATGGCGACGAATTTCATCTATTCCGCCAATGAGACGATCCGCGACGCCGATGTCGACGCACAGGCACCGCTGCTGCATCTTTTCGCGGCTAGCTTCAGGCTCGGCACCGCCGTGCTCACCCTCGGCGTCATCGCCATGGTCCTGCTCGTCCTGCTGCTCTGGTATGTACTCAATCACACTGCCTGGGGAAGGCATGTCTATGCGGTCGGCGACGATCCGGAGGCGGCGAAGCTTTCCGGTATCCAGACGAAGCGGGTGCTGCTGACCGTCTACACGCTGTCGGGCGTCATCGCCGCCTTCGCAGCCTGGGTGTCGATCGGCCGCAATGGCTCGATCTCGCCGTCCTCGGCGGTCACCGATTATAACCTTCAGGCGATCACCGCGACCGTGATCGGCGGCATCTCGCTCTTCGGCGGCCGCGGTTCCATTCTCGGCACGCTGTTCGGCGCCATGATCGTCGGCGTCGTGTCGATGGGTCTCAACATGCTCGGCGCCGATCCGCAATGGAAAGTCCTCTTGACCGGCGTGCTGATCATCGCCGCCGTCGCCATCGATCAGTGGATCAGAAAGGTTTCGGTGTGACCATGGCTGTCGAACCCATTCTCACCGCCCGCGGCCTCGTCAAGCGTTATGGACGCGTAACCGCGCTCGACAATGCCGATTTCGACCTCTATCCGGGTGAAATCCTTGCCGTCATCGGCGATAACGGCGCCGGCAAGTCGTCGCTGATCAAGGCGATTTCAGGCGCCGTCACCCCCGACGAGGGCGTGATCACGCTCGAGGGCCGGCAGGTGCATTTCCGCTCGCCGATGGAAGCGCGCGAAGCCGGCATCGAGACCGTCTACCAGAACCTCGCTCTGTCGCCGGCGCTGTCGATCGCCGACAACATGTTCCTCGGCCGCGAGATCCGCAAAAAAGGGCCGCTCGGCTCGCTATTCCGCATGCTCGACCGGCCCGCCATGGAAAAGCTGGCGCGCAACAAGCTCTCGGAACTCGGGCTGATGACCATTCAGAACATCAACCAGGCGGTGGAGACGCTGTCCGGCGGTCAGCGCCAGGGTGTCGCCGTCGCCCGCGCCGCAGCTTTCGGTTCGAAGGTCATCATCATGGACGAACCGACGGCCGCTCTCGGTGTCAAGGAAAGCCGCCGCGTGCTGGAACTGATCCTCGACGTGCGCGCCCGCGGCCTGCCGATCGTGCTGATCTCCCACAACATGCCGCATGTCTTCGAGGTCGCCGACCGGATCCATATCCACCGTCTCGGCCGGCGCCTGACGGTGATCAACCCGAAGGAATACACCATGTCGGATGCCGTCGCCTTCATGACCGGCGCCAAGGCGGTTCCGACGGAGCCCGTTGCGGCATGAGCGTACGCATCGACGACATCGCCGGCGAGGTGCTCTCCCGCGCCGGCGATGCCAGACGGTTCCTGATCGCCGTCGCCGGGCCGCCGGGGGCGGGCAAGTCCACCATGGCCGACAATCTAGCGGCGGCGCTGAAAGCCAAAGGCGAAAGCGCCGCAGTCCTGCCGATGGACGGCTTCCACATGGACAACGCCATCCTGATCGAACGCGGTCTGCTGGCGCGCAAGGGCATCCCTGAAACTTTCGATGTCAGGGGCTTCCTCGATATCATCCGTGCGGTCAGGGCGGCCGACCAGGAGGTTCTGGCGCCGGTATTCGACCGTTCGCGCGAGCTCGCCATCGCTTCCGCCCGGCCGATCGATCCCAAGGACCGTTTCATCATCGTCGAGGGCAATTATCTGCTCTTTACGCAGGGCAAATGGGCCGAACTCGACGGCATCTTCGATTTTTCGATCATGCTGGCGCCGCCGATCGAGGTCCTCGAGGAGCGGCTCTGGGCGCGCTGGCGCGGCTACAATCTGAGCGAGGAGGCCGCCAGCGCCAAAGTCTACGGCAACGACCTGCCGAACGGCCGGCTGATCCTCGAAAACCGTCGCCCGGCCGACGTGACGCTGGAGATCGCGCTGGCGTGATGCCGCGACAATTGTTTTCTTCAGGGGTATAGTGCTATCAGGCCGCAGACGCATCGCTTCGGAGGCCTGCCATGCAATCGATCACCATCCGCCGTCCCGACGACTGGCACCTGCATCTGCGCGACGGCGCCATGCTGGAAGGCGTGATCGCCGATACGAGCCGCACCTTCGCCCGTGCCATCATCATGCCCAACCTCGTGCCGCCGGTCGTCACCACGGCGGATGCGAAGGCCTATCGCGAACGCATCCTCAAGGCGCTGCCGGACGGTCACCGCTTCCAGCCGCTGATGACGCTTTATCTGACCGAACACACCAGCCCCGACGATGTCGAGGAGGGTGCGAAGAGCGGGCTCATCACCGCCGTCAAGCTTTATCCCGCCGGCGCCACCACCAATTCGCATGGCGGTGTGCGTGACATGGAAAAGGCGATGCCGGTGCTGGAGCGCATGGCTGAGATCGGCCTGCCGCTCTGCGTCCATGGCGAGGTGACGACGCCTGACGTCGATATCTTCGACCGCGAGGCGGTCTTCATCGATACCGTGCTCGATCCCTTGCGCCGGCGCCTGCCGGAGCTGAAGGTGACGATGGAGCATGTGACAACCGCAGACGGCATCGACTACATCAAGGCGGCCAAATCAAATCTCGCCGGCTCGATCACCACCCACCACCTGATCATCAACCGCAACGCCATCCTGGTCGGCGGCATCCGCCCGCATTATTACTGCCTGCCGGTCGCCAAGCGCGAGAACCACCGGCTGGCGCTGCGTGCGGCCGCCACCAGTGGCGACGCCCGCTTCTTCCTCGGCACCGATTCCGCCCCGCATGTCGATCCGCTGAAGGAATGCGCCTGCGGCTGCGCCGGCATTTACACCTCGATCAACACGATGAGCTGCCTTGCCCATGTCTTCGAGCAGGAGGGCGCTCTCGATAGGCTCGAAGCCTTCGCCTCGCTGAACGGGCCGGCCTGGTACAGGCTGTCGCCGAATGAGGAACGGATCACGCTGATTAGGCAGGCCGAGCCGGTCATCTTTCCCGCCAAAATAGAAACCGGCGCCGGCCCGGTGACGGTCTTTGATCCGATGTTCCCCCTGCATTGGCAGGTGGTGGCGTAGGATGCTCCTGCATATTTTTCTATTTTAAATAGAATATTCATTTTAAGTTGCGGCGAGCCGTTAGTCGCGTAACATTTTCATTGTGCAATGCATCATTTGTTAACGGATGCATAAGACATTCCTCCTCGCGGGAACCCCTGAGCTGCCGATCATCTGGCGCGACGACCGCTGCGGAGACTGAAGAAGCATGATGCTTGACTACAACTCCCTATTGCTGGCGCTCGGCGTCTCCGCGGCCTGCCTTGCCGTGACCTTGATGGGCGGTTGGCTGGTGCGCCGGGCCGAAACCGTGCTGCTCACCGCCACCATCGGCCTCGTCCTCGTCGTCAGCGGCATTTTTGTCTACAGCGCCTATGTCAACCGGCCGGAGATAATCTTTGCCATTGGCAGTTTCGTGCTGTTCCATGCCGGTTTCGCCACCATCTGGGGTGCGGGCAAACAGTTCCTCACCGGCCGCCTGGCTGTTTCGTCGGTCGCGCTCCGAGCGCTGGCGGCAATGGTCTCTTCCATTGTGCCGATGATCGCGGGTTATGACGGCCTCGCCTTCATCGCCGACAATCTCGCCATCGCCCTGCTGCTCTTTGCCACCGCCCGGCAATATTGGCTTGCCCGCGCCGAAGCGCCGGCGCCGCTTCTCGGCATTGCGGCGCTCTACACGCTGACTGCAATTTCCTTCGTTCTCTGCGCCGCCGTGCTGATTGCCGATGGCAAGCTGGTGCTTGGCAAGGCGCCCAGCAACTGGGCGGAAGATCTGAGCCTTGCCGTCTGCATCGCCGGCATGACCGGGATCGGCGCACTGTCGCTGGCCCTGCACCAATGGCGGCTTGCCGCCCGCCATCGTCTCGAGGCAATCACCGATCCGTTGACCGGCCTGCTCAACCGTCGTGCCGTCTTCGACCAATATGGCACGCGGCCGATGGGATCGACCACCGCCATCATCGTCTTCGATATCGACCATTTCAAATCCGTCAACGACCGCTATGGCCATGCGAGCGGCGACCGCGTGATCACCGTCTTCGCCGAGGAACTCGCCGCCAATTGCCGCCCCGGCGATACCGCCGCGAGGCTCGGGGGCGAAGAATTTGCGCTGGTGCTGAAGGAAGTCATGCCAGGCCGGGCCGAACAGACGGCTGAGCGGATCCGCAGGGCCTTCGAGGCGCGAGAGATTCCGATCGACGGTGAGGTGTTGAGATGCACAGTAAGCGTCGGCGTTGCGCCCGGCCGCTCGCAGCTACTGGATTTCGACACTATGCTGAGTGCAGCCGATAAGGCGCTTTACGCCGCCAAGCGCGCCGGCCGCAACCGCGTCGAGCTTGCCGGCCACCTGCAGGCGGTGCCCCTCGAGGCATCGCGCACGGCGTCTTGATTCCGTGTGGATCCTCTCATAACCTCGCTTCTGGCCGGATGCGGCCAGCCGCCCCGCGACGCTCCGGCGTTATGGTGAATGCATTCAGAGATACCTTCACATCCCTTGCCGTTTGGCGATTGATGGCGAACGGGTCAGCAGACGCGGGCACTGATCGTCCTGTTTGCCGCCGACGGAAGGATCCACTATGCGCGATTTTCGCGATGCCAAGCTCATGGCAAAGACATTGCGGCAGGCCCTGGCCGACCGCAATATTGCTCTCACCCACAGCGAGACGCTCGAAATCGTCGCCCGGCAATTCGGGCTCGAGCAATGGAATATCCTCTCGGCCAGGATTGATGCTGCGGGTGCCGGCCGCTCCGCCATCGGCATCGAGCCGCCGATGCCGATCTTCCGCATCTTCTCGGTCGAAAAAGCGATGGAGTTCTATTGCGGCTTCCTCGGCTTCACTCTCGACTGGGAACATCGTTTCGGCGAAAACTTCCCGCTCTATTGCCAGGTCTCGCGCGAGGGTATGACGCTGCACTTGAGCGAACATTCCGGCGACGCCAGCCCCGGCGCCAAGGCCTTCGTCCGCGTCGCCAATGTCCGCGCCTATCACGCCGAACTCTCCGGCAAAGACTACCGTTACATGAAGCCCGGCGTCGACGAAGCACCTTGGGGATTGGAGATGACCGTCATCGATCCCTTCAGCAATCGCATCGTCTTTTGCGAGCAGACGTAGTCGTCAGCGCAACTTGGCTCTCGAAGCTTGGACGCCGCCATCGTGTGCAGACCCGCCGCTAAAGAGCGTCAATGCCGGGCCGAGCTCGCCGGCCCCCAGCAGGCGGGGCCCGTCGAGGTATCGCGCACGATGCCACATTTCGGCTGACGGCTTCAAGTGAGGCACGATCAGGGCAGGAAAACCATTTTGGCTGCGCCTGAGAGGCCGCGGAGCCCCTTTATACAACGACGAGCGGTTCTCTGCGGGCTGGTTTGGCAGGCTTGTTCTTGCTGCTCGCCGTGATCTCCGCCTGGCGCGCTTTCCGGAGCCGGTGACCGAAGGGGGAGCGGGAGTGAAGCTGCACCCGCTCCAATCTGCCTCATAGAGGTGCGATCCGTAGGATCGCCTCGAAAGATACGCCGCCACGCTGTTCCTTGAATGCCTCCGCCTTTCTTCAGACGATCATCAGCGCCCGCACGAAGGCGACGGAGGCGAGCAGCGAGGCGATGGTGCGCACATGGTTCCACCACGTCCAGTCCCTGACATAGGTGTTCCAGAGCTGAACCGCTTCAGGGCCGTTGCCCGCGACCTTCGCCAGCGCATCATTCATCGGCACATTGAAGATGATGGTCGAGACGAAGGAAGCGAGGAGATAGAGGGCGGCGCCGGTCAGCATCAGCGCGGATGCCCCACCGCGCCAGTCGATCAGGGCGAGAACGGCGATGACGAGGCAGAGGATCGCCGTCGGCACGAAGAGGCCCATGAAGGGCGAACGGAGGATCGTCACATTGACCGAGTTCATCGCCGCAATGCCTTGCTCGGCCGGGATCCGCGAGAAGGCGGTCATGATGAAGGTCGAAAAGGCGAAGAAGATGCCGGCGACCAAGCCGCTGCCGATCGCCGCGGCCCCGAGGGAGAGGATCAGGATGATCTGCATGGTCAGGCCTTCCATGTACCGGTTGCGGCGGTCCGGCGAGCATATTCGCTGAAATCGGTGGCGGGACGGCCAAGAATTTCAGCGACGCCCCCCGTGGTGCCGGAGTTGCGCCCGTCGAGCACCTGGCCGAAAAGCTCCTCCAGAAGATCGATCAGGCCCTGTGGCAGGCCGGCATCCGCAAGCCCGCTGGTGAAATCTGCCATCGACACTTGCTCATATTCGATCGGCCGTCCGGCGGCCGCGGCGATCTCGCCGACTGCCTCCGGGAAGCTCAGCGCCCGCGGGCCGGTCAGTTCGTAGGTCTTGTTGCGATGGCCAGGATCGGTCAGCGCGGCGACGGCGGCATCGGCGATGTCATCGGCATCGATGAAAGGTTCGCCGATATCGCCCGCCGGCAATTGCAGGCGGCCAGCGCGGATCTGCTCCACAAAGGCGCCTTCGCTGAAATTCTGGCAGAACCACGAGGCGCGCAGGATGGTGGTGTCTATCCCGGAAGCTATCAGCGCCGCTTCGCTCCGCTGTGCGCCCTCTTCGCCGCGGCCGGACAGGAGGACAATATGCTCAAGGCCGCATTCCACAGCGACCTTGGCGAGCGCTGCGACCGCTTCCGCCGCCCAGGCGACGGCAAGGTCCGGCTGGAACGCGACATAGGCGCTCGATGCGCCCTCAAGCGCGCCGCGCCAAGTCGACCTGTCCTCCCAGTCGAAGGGCCGTGCGCTGGAGCGCGATGCCGGGCGGATGGTGATGCCCCGTCCTTCCAGCCGCTTGATGATGCGCCCGCCCGTCTTTCCGGACCCGCCGACGAGGACGATTTCGGAAGGTTGCATTTAGAACTCCTCCCAAGCTTTGAAAACGAGAGAAACTCTCTCATTTGCAAAATGAGATAATCTCTCTTATTTTGTTTGTCAACTTCGAAAAGGAGAGAGAATGTCCGAGCATCCGGTCGCAACGCGCAGGCGCCAGCAGGAGTCGACTGGCCAGCCTCGCCGTATCCCGCGTCAGCAGCGTGGCCGCGACCGCTTCGAAAAGATCCTCGCTGTCGCCGCCGAATTGATCGAAAGCCATGGCAGCGACGGCCTGAAGATGAGCGAGATCGTCGAAAAGGCCGGTCTCTCCTTCGGCGCCCTCTACCAGTATTTCCCCGACAAGAGCTCGATCATCCGGACATTGGCCGAGCGCTTCAACGAAGAGGGCAGGCGGTGTGTGAAAGGGGAGCTGGCGAAGGTAGAGGATGCTTCAGCCGTACAGGGCGCGCTCGCCAACATCGTCGACCAATACTACGCCTTCTTCCGCCGCGAGCCGGTGATGCGCGACATCTGGCATGCGACCCACACCGACAAGCTGCTGCAGCAGGTCGATGCCGAGGACATGGAATTTCATGCCCAGGCCTTCCTCGCCGTGCTCGTCCGCCTGTGGCCGCAGCGTGAACGCCGGGAGCTCTTGGCGATCGCGCGGCTGACGATGCAGCTTCTCGCCGCCGCCGTTCGTTATGCCGTTTCGCTGGACGAGCAGGAGGGCGCCCAGGCGATCGCTCTGTTCAAGAAGATGCAGATTGCCGATATCGGCCGCCTGCTGAAGTGAATAGCTTCGCCCGTGTCTGGAAACCGCCGGCTCTTGCTGCTATTGCCGCAGGGATACAAAGCCGAAGGAGAGCCCGATGATCCAGACCGCATTTCCCGACCGCGCCCTGATGGCCGAACTGGTGGCCAAGATGCTCTGGGAGATCAAGGCGGTCCATTTCAATGCGGCTCAGCCCTATAAGCTCTCCTCCGGCATGGCGAGCCCGGTCTATATCGATTGCCGCAAGCTGCTGTCCTACCCGCGCATCCGTTCGACGGTCATGGATTTCGCCGCCAGCACGCTCTTGCGCGACGCCGGCTTCGAGCAGTTCGATTGCATCGCCGGCGGCGAGACTGCCGGTATCCCGTTCGCCGCCCTGCTCGCCGACCGCCTCGGCCTGCCGATGATCTATGTCCGCAAGCAGCCGAAGGGTCATGGCCGCAATGCCCAGATCGAAGGCAATATGCCGGAAGGCTCGCGTGTGCTCGTCATCGAGGATCTGACGACGGCCGGCGGCAGCATGTTCAAATTCATCGACGCCATCCGGGCCGCCGGCGGCATCGTCGATCACGGCATGGCGCTGTTCTTCTACAGTATTTTCGGCAATCAGCGTTTCGCCGACGGCAAGGTCCGGCTGCATCACATTGCCACCTGGCGCAATGTTCTGGCTGTCGCCAGGGAGCAGAAGCTTTTCGACGACAAGACCCTTAAAGAGGTCGAGGCCTTCCTCGATGCGCCGCTCGCCTGGTCGGGACGGAACGGTGGAGTTAGTGAGCTTTCGCTCTGACCAGTTGACAAAAGCTCACTTAAGCGGTTGATGAAGATAGAAATGCTGTTGGGAGGATTCCGATGATTTTGTGCTGCGGCGAAGCCCTGATCGACATGCTGCCGAGGGACACGACACTTGGTGAAAAGGGCTTCGCGCCCTATGCCGGCGGCGCGATCTTCAATACCGCCATCGCGCTTGGCCGGCTCGGCATTCCCACCGCCTTCTTCACCGGGATCGCCGACGACATGATGGGCGAAATCCTGCTGGCGACGCTGAAGGCCGCCAACGTCGATTACAGCCCATGCGCTATCACCCCGCGGCCCTCGACGATCGCCTTCGTCAAACTCGTCAACGGTCAGGCGACCTATGCCTTCTACGATGAGGGTACGGCCGGCCGCATGATCACCGAGGCCGACCTGCCGACGCTTGGCGATGATTGCGAAGCCTTGCATTTCGGCGCGATCAGTCTGATCCCGAGCCCCTGCGGCGAAACCTACGAAGCACTGCTCGACCGGGAAGCCGCCCGGCGCGTCATTTCGCTCGACCCCAACATCCGCCCGGGTTTCATCAAGGACAAGCAGGCGCATATGGCGCGCATCCGGCGCATGGCGGCAAAATCCGACATCGTGAAATTCTCCGACGAGGACCTCGAATGGTTTGGTCTCTCAGGCGACCATGACGCGCTTGCCGCCCATTGGCTCGCCCATGGCGCCAAGCTCGTCGTCATCACCAAGGGCGCGGAAGGCGCCTCCGGCTATACCAGGGACCGCAAGGTGACGGTGCCGAGCGAGCGCGTTGCCGTGGTCGACACGGTCGGCGCCGGCGATACCTTCGACGCCGGCGTGCTGGCCTCGCTAAAGATGGACAATCTGCTGACCAAAGGGCAGGTCGCCTCGCTCGACGAACAGGCGGTGCGCAACGCCCTGACGCTCGGCGCCAAGGCGGCCGCCGTCACCGTCTCCCGCGCCGGCGCCAATCCGCCGTGGGCCCATGAGATCGGGCTTACCGCTTAGAACCTGCATGCGATAACAGGCGGACGCCGACCGGTCAGGCGACCGTCCGGGGAAGCTCGGGAGCGGTCACCAGGTCCCCCAAGAAGTTTTCGCACCACAGCGAGACATCGTGAGAGAGCAGATGTTCCATCATCATGCTCCAGCGGTCTCGGCGCTCCTCGAGCGACATGGCAAGGCCGCGGGCAAGCGCATTGGCCGTGCCTTCGACATCGTAGGGATTGACCAGCAGCGCACCCTTCAACTCCCGTGCTGCGCCGGCGAAGCGTGATAGCACCAGGACGCCCGGCCGGTCCGGATCCTGGGCGGCGACATATTCCTTGGCAACGAGATTCATGCCGTCGCGCAACGGCGTGACCAGTCCGATCGTCGCCAAGCGGTAGAGGCCGGCGAGCACATTTCGGCTGATCGATCGGTTGACATAGCGGATCGGCACCCAGTCGACCGTTCCGATGGCGCCGTTCACGCGGCCTGCCTGTTCGGCGACCATCTTCTGCATATGCTCGTATTCGGGGACTTCCGATCGCGATTTCGGCGTGACCTGCAGATAGGTCACCTTGTTCTGGTAGGCAGGATTGCTGGTGAGGAAGCGTTCGAAGGCTTCCAGCCGCTGAATGATGCCCTTGGAATAATCGAGGCGATCGACGCCGATGATCATATCGCGCCCTTCGATGCTGCGCCGGGTTTTTTGCACCATGACATTGTTTGCCGCGCTCTCGGCGAATTCGGCGAAAGCAGCGGTCTCGATCCCGATTGGATAGGCGCCGGCCTTGAAGGTCCGCCCATGGGAATCGAACAGACCGTTTCCGAGGTCGTCGCCGATGCCCTCCCTTCTCAAATAACCGGCGAAGTTCTGGAGGTCGTAATCGGTCTGGAAGCCGACGAGGTCGTAATGGGAGAGGCCGCGCATGATTTCTTCATGGACTGGCATGGTGACGAGAATGTCGGCCGGCGGCCAGGGAATGTGCAGGAAGAAGCCGATCCGGTTCTTCAGCCCCATTTGCCGCAGTTCGGCCGCCAGCGGAATCAGGTGGTAATCATGAACCCAGATGATGTCATCAGGCTCGATCATCGGCGCCAGCCGATGCGCGAAGAAACGGTTGACACGGAAATAGCCGGCCATTTCCTTCCGGCCATATTCGGCGAGGTCGAGGCGGTAATGACAGATCGGCCAAAGAACGCGGTTTGCAAAGCCGCGATAATATTCCTCGACATCAGTGTCGGTGAGATCGGTCAGGGCATAGGTGATGTTGCCCTTCTGCAGTAGCGACAGCGCGCCAGGCTCCCTGTCTCCGCTTGACTCTCCCGACCATCCCATCCAGATGCCGCCGCGGGCCTGCAGGGCTGCCTGCAAGGCTACGGCGAGGCCGCCGGCAGCGGCGCTGCCATCCTTGGCCGGCATGGGGACACGATTGGAAACGACGACAAGACGGCTCATGAGCTTCCTTTAGTGACGGTGGAATGTGAAAGCGCTCTGTGCCGGGCGCCCTGGGAAGCCTCCTGGACGGGGCAGGGGCGATGCAGTGCAGGCGACGCCATCGAAAGGGCAGATTCGAACATGGCCCGGTATATACGCCAGCGGAAACAATGGAACGGGGCGTCGTCCCCGGTTTGATGGGCCATATCGTCGGAAGTACCCTGCGCACAGATTTTGCTTGAATCTAGGGCGTTTGCAGCGAATTGAAAGAATTCTTTCTACAATTTTCCATTAGTAGAACATTCAATCCGATTTCGCGCCAAGACCCATTAACAGCGATGCGCTGAGCCGGCCGAATATCAGTTCATCATTTGCGGCCGCGATGACGCCGTTGCGCCGGTCCGCTCCGGGCGGGATGAACTTGGGCTTTGAGTTGGAGCCGGCGTGCGCCCCTGATCCAGCTGCCGGCACCTTCTCCCCGTTCTGACGGGGAGAAGGGAATATGCCACAACCTCTCCGTTCCTCACTCCTCTCGCAGGGCACGTCCCCTCGCTCCGGTCATGGGTGTCCGAAGGAAGGGTCGAGACCCGTGGCTCGACCCCGGCGAGGGTTAAGGTGAGGGCAATCTCGATCGCTTATTTCGCCAGCTTTGCCAGCGCCGCAACCAGGCCCTGCGTGGAGGAATCATGGCTCGCGGCGCTCTGCTTGCCTTCGACGACGGGCAGCAGGCCCGTCGCCAATTCCTTGCCGAGCTCGACACCCCATTGGTCGAAGGAGTTGATGCGGAAGAGCACGCCTTCGACGAAGACGCGATGTTCGTAAAGCGCGATCAGGCGGCCGAGCGCATAGGGCGTCAGCTTGTCGTAGACGAAGGTGATCGACGGACGGTTTCCGGTGAAGACGCGATGCGGCGCGATGAAATTGGCCTTCTTGTCGTCCATGCCCTTATCGGTCAGCTGCTTCTTTGCTTCATCGAAGGTGCGCCCCTTCATCAGCGCTTCCGACTGGGCGAGCACGTTGGAGATCAGCAGCTGATGCTGGTGGCGCAGCTCCGGCTCGAAGGCGTTGGCGGCGATCATGAACTCGGCCGGGATGATGCTCGTGCCCTGATGGATGAGCTGGTAGAAGGCGTGCTGGCCGTTGGTGCCGGGTTCGCCCCAGACGACCGGGCCGGAATTGCCCTCGACCGGCGTGCCGTCGATGGTGACGCCCTTGCCGTTCGATTCCATGTCGAGCTGCTGCAGATAGGCCGGGAAGCGCGACAGGCGCTGGTCGTAGGGAAGGATGGCGCGGGTTGGATAGCCAAGCACATTGCGGTGGTAGAAGCCGATCAAGCCGAGCAGCATCGGCAGGTTTTCGGTAATAGGTGCCTTACGGAAGTGGTTGTCGACCGCATGCGCGCCATCCAGGAACTTGCCGAAATTCTCCGGGCCGATGGCGATCATCAGCGGCAGGCCGATCGCCGACCAGATCGAATAACGGCCGCCGACCCAGTCCCAGAAGCCGAAGACGCGGGCGCTGTCGATGCCGAAGGCGGCAACTTTATCGAGCGCCGTCGAGACGGCGGCGAAGTGATGCTGCACGGCCGCTTCGCCGAGCGCCTTGGCGATGAAATTACGCGCCGTCTGCGCGTTGGTCATCGTCTCGACTGTCGTGAAGGTCTTCGAGGCGACGATGAAGAGCGTCGTCTCCGGCTGCACGAGTTTCAGGATATCGGCGATATGGGCGCCGTCGATATTGGAGACGAAATGGGCGCGCGGGCCGTCATGGAAAGGGGCAAGCGCCAGCGTCGCCATAACCGGGCCGAGATCGGAGCCGCCGATGCCGATATTGATGACGTCGGTGATCGCCTTGCCGGTCGCGCCTTTCAACGTGCCGGAGCGGATCTCGTCGGCGAACTTGCCCATAGCGGCAAGCACGGCGTTGACGTCAGGCATGACGTCCTTGCCGTCGACCAAGACAGGCGTATTGGAGCGGTTGCGCAGCGCCGTGTGCAGAACGGCGCGGTCCTCGGTGAAATTGATCGCCTTTCCGGAGAACATCTCCTCGCGCTTCTTTTCGACGCCGCCCTCTTCAGCAAGCTTGACCAAGAGCTTGAGGATCTCCTCGTTCACCGCCGTCTTGGAATAGTCCATCAGCAGATCGTCGAGAGAGACGGAAAGGCGCGAAAAGCGCTGCGGATCGGCCGCGAAGGCGGCACGGAGATCGGTTGCCTTGGTGGCTTCAGCAGTGCTTTTCAGCTGTTCGACGATGGCGTTCATGGGAGGCTCCTTGAAGGGGAAAGGGTTGCGGAAACTATTCGCTTTATCGGGCGCAAATCAAGTTCAGCCACCGCTCCAAACATGAAAAAGCCACCCGCGGCGAGCGGATGGCTCTAATTTCATCACACTCTCAAATTCAGACGCGCAGGTCCTTGCGCAGGATCTTGCCGACAGGTGATTTCGGCAGTTCGGTGCGGAATTCGATGAAGCGCGGGCGCTTGTAGTTGGTGAGATTGGCGATGCAATGGGCTTTCACCTCCGCCTCCGTCAGGTTCGGATCCTTCCTGACCACGAAGAGTTTTACCGCCTCGCCGGAATGCCCGTCCGGCACGCCGACCGCCGCGGCTTCGAGGATGCCGGCATGCATGGCGGCGACCTCCTCGATCTCGTTCGGATAGACGTTGAAGCCGGAGACGAGGATCATGTCCTTCTTGCGGTCGACGATCTTGGTGTAACCGCGCTCGTCCATGAAGCCCATGTCGCCCGAGCGGAAATAGCCGTCTGCCGTCATCACCCGCGCCGTTTCCTCCGGTTTCTGCCAGTAGCCGGCCATCACCTGCGGTCCGCGGATGCAAATCTCGCCGATCTCGCCAAGCGGCAGCGAACGGCCCTCCTCGTCGCGGATATCGAGTTCGGTGGAGGGAATGGGCAGGCCGATCGATCCGGTGAACTCGGGAGAATCGAAGCGGTTGGCGGTGGCAACCGGCGATGTCTCGGAAAGGCCGTAGCCTTCGGTTATAGCCGTGCCGGTCATAGCAAGCCAGCGTTCGGCGACCGGGCGCTGAACGGCCATGCCGCCGCCAAGCGACATGATGAGAGAGGAGAAATCGAGTTTGGCGAAGTCGGCATTGTTCATCAGCGCGTTGAACAGCGTGTTGAGACCGGGGAAGATATGAATGTTCGACTTTCCGAATTCCTTGACGAGACCGGGAATGTCGCGCGGATTGGCGACGAGGATATTGTGGGCGCCAAGCGACATGCCCATCAGCGAATTCACCGTCAGCGCGAAGATATGGTAAAGCGGCAGCGCGCAGAGAAAGTTCAGCACCTCAGGCTGTTTCTTCAGCTGGAAAGCCGATCTCAGCCAAAGCGACAGCTGCAGCTTGTTGGCAAGCAGGTTCTGATGTGTCAGCACGGCGCCCTTGGCAACGCCTGTCGTGCCGCCGGTATATTGCAGGAAGGCGATATCGTCCCTCGTAAGCGTGACCGGCTGAAGACTTTTCTTTGCGCCTTCGCTGAGCACCTGACCGAAGCTCTTATGCTGCGGGATCGACCAGGAGGGAACGAGCTTCTTCACCTTGCGCACGACGAAATTGACGATCAGTCCCTTTGGTCCCAGCATTTCGCCAAGCGATGTGACGACGACATGGCGCAGGTCGGTTTTGTTGAGGACCTGCTCGACCGTGCGGGCGAAATTCTCCAGCACGAAAATCGCCTTGGCGCCGGAATCGCGCAACTGGTGTTCGAGTTCGCGCGCCGTATAGAGCGGGTTGACGTTGACGACCACCAGACCGGCCCGCAGGATGGCATAGGTTGCGACCGGATTCTGCAGGACGTTCGGCATCATCACCGCCACGCGGTCGCCTTTCTCGAGGCCGATGCTCTGCAGCCAGGCGGCGACTTTGCGCGTCTGGCTCTCCAGCTCGCGATAACTCATTGCCTTGCCCATGCTCGAAAAAACCGTCCGGTCGGCGTAGCGGGCGCAGGATTTTTCGAGGAGTTCGGCAAGCGAGGCATGTTCCAGCGGCGGGAGTTCGGCCGGAACCACATCGGGATAAGTGGCAAGCCAGGGCTTATCCGGTTTTGCTCCGTTCGGATGGACGGAAATGCTGCTCATCGTGTCTCTCTCTCCCTTGCAGCCGCCGCGCCGGTGCCGAGCCGATGGTCGACTGGCTCCAATTGACCGGAAGCATCCTCCATCTTCCAGTCCGGCAGCTTATGCCATTGCCTGAACGGTTCAAGCTGAATGAAGCTACACTAACCTTGACGTAAACGTCAACATTTGGCCGCGCGGTCATCGAAAAGGAAGGGAACTTTGAGTCCGCCATGGCGTTGACCCTGCATACCAGCCACGAGGAACACCAAAAAGGAGGTTTCAATGCTGAATCAGGATACTGATGCCAGCCGCCGTGACCCGAACACCACGGAAACGCATTCTCTGATCGCCAGCGACCGCGTCGAAGGTACCAGGGTATATGGCGCCGATGGCCGCCATATCGGCTCGATCGAACGCCTGATCATCGGCAAGCGCGACGGCCGCGTCGCCTATGCCGTGCTGAGCTTCGGCGGCTTCCTTGGCATTGGTCACGACCACTATCCGCTGCCTTGGGAAAAGCTGAACTACGATACCCAGCTGGACGGCTATCGCATCGACCTGACCAAGGAGCAGATCGAAGGCGCACCCAGCTATTCGGATGATGACGACACCTGGTACAACGACAATGGCCGCCGGGTGTATGATTATTACGGCGTGCCGCCCTACTGGATGTAATCTCGTCCGATGGACCGAGCTGGAAGGGCCCCGTTGGAGGCGGGGCCTTTTTGGTGTCTGGCCATCTCGCCGTAAGCGGGGAGAGGGGGGTGTGCCCTGCCAGAGGTGACTGGCGAGCCGAAAGGTTGGGGCGTGTCCCCCTCGCCCCGTTTAAGGCGAAGGTGCCGGCAGGCGGATGAGGGGCTTTTCAGCGACCCGCGACAAGATCATTGGCCGAACGCAGCACCGTCCCGATGACGATGTCTTGGACGACGATCGTCTTCGCCGTCCTCACGAAAAACATGTGGCTCTCTCCCGGCAGCAGCGTCACGAGCATCGAATCGACGACCGCATCCGGATCTAGCCGGTCGGCCATCAGGCAGAGGTCCTTGAGAAATTTCTCGGCTGTCACCTTGACCGCGTAGCCATCCTCTATCGCAGTCACATCGACGCTCACTCGCGGCGGCGGCAGGTTAAGGTCAATATCCTCGACGAAATAGTGAAACGCCCGCCGGTCGAGCATGTCGACGACAACGACCTCGTCCTTCGGTAAGTCCGGCCTGACGATGTCGTCCGGCAGCGGAAATTCCTTGGCTTCGAAGCGGTCGCAGAGCAGGCGCCAAAATTCGAATTCGGCAAGCACGGCGCCGCCGAGTTTCAAACGTCTGCCGCTGATCTTCGCCCGCCAGAACAGCGTCCTCTCGTTGACGGCAACCGCGGCCAGTCCGCCGCCGCGGGGCTGAATCGTCAGCAGGCGCGGATCATAGGCTGCCTTTAGCGCATACCAGAGCGGCTTGCGGCGCCCGGCCGAATCGAGTGCCGCCCAGGAGGTCACCGGCCAGCAGTCGTTGAACTGCCAGACCACCGCACCCTTGCAGATATTCCGATGCGAGCGCATGTGCTCGATGCCGAAGCGGATGGCGCGCGCCTGGTTGAGCTGGGTGGCGAAGTGCCAATCGTCCATCGTCCTCGGTTCCGGCAGGTGCCCGGCAAGACCGCGGATCAGCTTCTCATTGCCCTGCGTCGCCTTCTGATGGTGGAAGACGCCATTCGATCGCGGGGTTAGCGGCTGGTCATGCACGCTTTCTTCGATCGTTGCCCAGGCGGGCGGCGCCTGCCAGCCGAATTCGGAGCAGAAGCGCGGGACATAGTTGCGGTAGACCTCGTAGCCGACATCGTTCCACACGTCCCAGATATGTTTGCAGCCATGTCCGTCGGCATTGGGCTCGATCTCCATCCAGCCGGAATAGGGGCTGCCGGGATAATAGGGCCGGTCGGGATCGAGCTCACTGCAGAGTTTTGGCAGCAGGTCGAGATAATAGCCGAGCCCCCAGCTCTCGCCTTGCTTGATGACCGGTCGCCACCCCCATTCGTCGAAACCCCAGATATTCTCGTTATTGCCGTTCCAGAGGATCAATGAGACATGCGGCATCAGACGCACGACATTGTCGCGCACCTCCGCCTCGACCTCGCTTCGAAGCGGTTCCTCCTCCGGATAGGCGGCGCAGGCAAAGAGGAAATCCTGCCAGACCAGCATGCCCAAGCGGTCGCAGGCCGCGTAGAATTCCTCGCTCTCGAAAATGCCGCCGCCCCAGACGCGCAACATGTGGATATTGGCGGCCTTTGCCTCTTCTATCCTGGCGGCATAACGTTCGCCCGTGACGCGGGACGGGAAACAATCGTCGGGGATCCAGTTCGCCCCTGCGATGAAGAGCGGCACGTCGTTGATGACGAAGGTGAAGGCCGAGCCGTGCTCGTCGGCTGAGGTGTCGAGTCGGAGCGAACGGAAGCCGAGCTCGCGCTCAAAACTGTCGAGCAGATCGCCGCTGGCCTCGTCGATCAGCCTCAGCGTCATCCGATAGAGCGGCTGCGCGCCGAGATGGTGTGGCCACCAGAGCTGTGGCGAGGGGAGACGAAGTTCGCAGGAAATCTGGTCTTGCCCAGCGCCGATCGCTATTTTGGTGGTCATTCCGCCGATCTCTGCGACCAGCCGGCACGTCCCGGCATCGCCGTGGCGCGCCAGCTTCGCATGCACCTTCACCAGTCCGTCGCCGCCGGCAAGGCTTGCAGACACACGTGTCTCGGCGAACCGCGCCCGGTCCCAGCTCTCCAGCCGGACAGGCTTCCAAAGGCCCGCTGTCACCAGCGTCGGCCCCCAGTCCCAGCCGAAATTGCAGGCCATCTTGCGCATCAGATTGCCCGGCCCCGGATAGTTGTTTGGCCGATAGCCGTAATGCTTCTCCATCTCCGCGCCATAGGCGTAGGCGGAGCGGAAGGTGACGGCAAGGTCGTTTGCGCCTGACTTCAGCAGGGCCGAAACGTCGAAGCGATAGGTGCGGTGCATATTGAAGCTACCGTCGATCTCCTCGCCGTTCAACGTGATCACCGCGACAGTATCGATCCCGTCGAAGACGAGCTCCTGCACTTTGCCCTCATCCGGCGCGGCCTCGAATCTGCAGCGATAGGTCCAGTCGGTCCTGCCGATCCAGTCGTTTGTGATCTCGTTGACGTCGATATAGGGATCGGGGATCAGCCGGTTGGCGAGAAGGTCGAGATGCACGCATCCCGGCACCGTTGCGGGAATGGCGGCGGGCAGGCCTGATCTTCCTGTATCGTTACAGCTAAGCGTCCAGCCGGAATTGAGCTCGGTCTTTTCGATCATCGAATAGCCTTAGAGAAACCGGCCGTGTCGCTGCAGCACTTCGATCTTGTAATCGTCGGGATCGCTGATGAAGAAGAACAGGCCGAACAACTTGCCGTCGCGGTTGAGCTCCACCAGCTCGCTTGGTTTGAGCCCGAGTCTAACCATGCGCTCGCGCTCGATGGCGACTTCTTCGACCGAGACGGCGAGATGGCCATAGCCTTTGCCGAGATCATAGGGTTCGATGCGGCCCTTGTTGACGGTCAGCTCCAGCTCGAAGCCGGTCTCGGCATTGCTGAGATAGATCAGCGTGAAAGTGTCGAAATCGACACGGTCGGCGACCGAGAGGCCGAAAGCCTTGCTGTAGAAGTCGACCGAGCGCGCCTCGTCGAGAACGCGGATCATGGAGTGGATCATCTTCGCCAAGGCAGCCTCCCATTCAAACGATCAACGCCGCCTTGGTAGCGGTCCTCTTACGCCGCGCGCAAGCCGATTCTTCGCGTGATCGCCGCTTCCATGACGCCCATCGCGTCGTAGATCAGCACCGCCATCAGCCCGACGATCAGCCCGCCCTGCAGGATGAAGGCGGTATTGTCCGATATCAATCCGGCGATGATCACTTCGCCGAGGCCCTTTGCCGCGACCGTCGAGCCGATCGTCGCCGTGCCGATATTGATGACGGTCGCAACCTTCAGGCCCTCGAGGATCAGCGGCAGGGCAAGCGGCAGCTCGACGCGCACCAGCCGCTGCGTCGCATTCATGCCCATGCCGTCGGCAGCGTCGAGAACCTGTGGCGACACCTGCTTCAAGCCGGCGACGGTGTTTTCGAAGATCGGCAGCAGCCCGTAGAGAAAGAGCGCGATCAGCGTCGGCATGGCACCGAAGCCGGTGGCTGGCACGGCGAGCGCCAACACCGCGACCGGCGGAAAGGTCTGGCCGGCATTGGCGATGGCGCGCGACAGCGGCAGAAAGTCGGCACCGCTTTGCCGCGTCACGAAGATGCCGCCGAGAACGGCGAGCACGGCACTGCAGGCGATCGAGCCGATGACGAGCTGCAGATGCCCGAGCGCAAGCGAGGCAAGGCTGTTCTGGGTATAGACGGCAGGCGCGTTGTTGCTCGTCAGCGGCGCAAGCAGGAAGGAAAGCCACTCCGTCCTGAACAGCAGGATCAAGAGCAGGGCGAGTGCCGCCAGACGGAAGAAATTGGCGACGACGAGTTTCATGCCTTGCGGCCCAGCTCGAGCAGCCGCGTCATCGAAATCGATCCGACGGCGGCCTTGTCGTTATCCTGGACGGCCGCTTCGTCGACTCCCTGCCAGATCATTTCGGCCAGCGCGTCGCGCAGGCTGAGCGACTGCGGCAGGGCATAGGCGAGACCGCTCTTGGCCGGCTCCATGCTCTCCTTCAGCGGCAGCAGCGACATCAGCTTCAGCGCCCGGT
Source organism: Rhizobium bangladeshense (assembly GCF_017357245.1). Classification (NCBI taxonomy): domain Bacteria; kingdom Pseudomonadati; phylum Pseudomonadota; class Alphaproteobacteria; order Hyphomicrobiales; family Rhizobiaceae; genus Rhizobium; species Rhizobium bangladeshense. The sequence continues at coordinate 482,816 of NZ_CP071612.1, forward strand.
CGGAGGTGCCGGTCAGTTGCTGCACGAAGGGATCGGCGGGTTCGGTAAGGATCTTTTCCGGCGTCGAACATTGCAGCAATTTGCCCTGGCTCATCACCGCGATCTGGTTGCCGAGATGGAAGGCCTCGTCCATGTCGTGAGTGACGAGGATGATGGTCGTGCCGAACTGCTTCTGGATCGCAAGGAGGTCGTCCTGCGCCTTGCCGCGGATGACGGGATCGAGCGCGCCGAAAGGCTCGTCCATCAAGAGCAGTTCCGGCTCGGCTGCAAGCGCCCGGGCGACCCCGACGCGCTGCTGCTGGCCGCCGGAAAGCTGATGTGGATATTTGTCGGCGAAATCAGCCGGATCGAGATTGAAAAGCCCGAGCAGCTCCTCGACGCGGGCGGCGATGCGTGCCGAATCCCATTCGAGCAGCTGCGGCACGGTGGCGATATTCTGCGCCACGGTCCGATGCGGGAAGAGGCCGTGTCCCTGGATGGCGTAGCCGATCCGGCGGCGAAGCTCGGTCACCTCGACGTCCATCACATTCTTCCCGTCGACGAAGATCTCGCCTTCGGTGATCGGCACCAGCCGGTTGATCATTCGCATCAGCGTCGATTTGCCGGAGCCCGATGTGCCGACGATGACGGTGATCTCGCCCTTCTCGACGCGCATCGAGACATTGTCGACGACGGTGGCTGCACCATAACGCTTGGTGACGTTGCTGATTTCGATCATGCTCATGCGGCGGGTCCCCGAATGCTGTCGATGACCGCATCGAGGATGACGGCCGATGAGAAGGCGAGGAAGACGGTCGGCACGGCGCCGAGCAGGACGAGGTCCATCGCCGTCTGGCCGAGCCCCTGGAAGATGAAGATGCCGAAGCCGCCGCCGCCGATCAGCGCGGCGATCGTCACCATGCCGATCGCCTGCACCAGCACGATGCGGATGCCGGTGAGGATGACCGGAAAGGCGAGCGGCATGTCGATGCCGGTGAGGATCTGCCGGCGCGTCAGCCCCATGCCGGCCGCGGCATCGCGCACGGAGGGATCGACACCCTGCAGGCCGACGACGGTATTGGCCACGATCGGCAGGAGGGAATAGAGCACGAGCGCGATCAGTGCCGGCGCCGTGCCGATGCCGCGAATGCCGATAGCGGCCGCCAGCGGCACATGCGTGGCGAGATATCCGAGCGGCAGCATCAACAGGCCGAAGAGCGCCAGGCTCGGTATCGTCTGGATGAGGCTCAAACCCTGCAGCACGACGGCGCGCAGCTTCGGCACCCAGAAGCAGAGGATGCCGAGCGGCAGGCCGAGAATGATGGCGATGGCAAGCGAGCCGAGCGCCAGCAGCAGGTGTGAAAATGCCTCGGTCTCAAACTGTGCGGCCCGCGTCGAGAATTCCTTCATGATCGAGAGGCTGTCGAGCAGGCCGGAGGAAAGAAAAGCAAAGAGCAGCGCCGTATAGGCGGCAAGCGCTGCCACCCGCAACCAGGGCGTCAGCCGGATCTTGACGAGCGCATCCGATATGATGAGCCCGATCACCGCGAACAGCACCCAGAAACCGCCGCCAGGCGTCATCCGGGCCACCGTGCTGCCCGGCGGCGTCGCCGCCGTCGAGACCAGGCCGATCGCAGCGATCAGTGCGGCAAGGCTGAGGGTTGCGATCGCAAGCCGTGCCAGGGCATTGGCGAGGAACAGCGTGGCGATGGCGGTGAGAAGAAGAAGAACGGTCAGGACAATGACGGAGGGCTGGGGGAGAAGCTGTGTCAGCAGCATCGGCTTGCCGGCAGCGATGCGGTTCGCCTTGACATAGATGAAGGGCATCAGAGCCGTCGCCGCAATGCCGCCCGCCACCAGAACCACGCCGAGCCGATCCAGCCTGCGGACCGTTGAGCTTTCTTCCATCAATCCAACCCTGTATGGCCGCCCCAGTCGTCAGGGAGGCTCCGCCCGCGACGGGGCGGAGCGGCAATGATTACTTCAGGAAGCCCTTTTCCTTGAGGTAGGCCTCGGCGACGGACTTTGCCGGCTCGCCGTCGACCTGAATCTTGGCGTTGAGCTTGCGCAATTCGTCGGCGCTCAGGCTTTTGAAGATCGGCGAGAGGATTTCCTCGATCTTCGGATTGGCCTTCAGCACCTCTTCGCGGATGATCGGGGTCGGCGCATAGACCTGCTGCACGCCCTTGTCGTCCTCGAGAACGGTCAGTTCGGCCGCTTCGATGGCGCCGTCAGTGCCGTAGACCATGGCGGTGTTGACGCCATTCGTCTGGTCGGCGGCCGCCTTGATCGTCGCCGCCGTGTCGCCGCCGGAGAGAACGACCATCTGGTCAGGCTTCAGCTGGAAGCCGTAGGTTGTCTGGAAGGCGGGAAGCGCACCGGCCGAATTGACGAATTCGGAGGAAGCGGCAAGCTTGGCGGTACCGCCGCCTGCCACCCACTTGCCGAAGTCCGACATGGTCGTGAGCTTGTTCGGCTCGGCGACGTCGTTGCGCACGGCAAGCGCCCAGGTGTTGTTGGCGGGCGACGGCGTCAGCCACACGATCTTGTTGGCGTCGTAATCGAGCTTCTTCGCCAGCTCATAACCCTGGTCGTTGTTCTTCCAGGCGGCATCATCGGCTTTGTTGAAGAAGAAGCCGGCATTGCCGGTATATTCGGGGTAGATATCGATTTCGCCTGCGGTGATCGCCTTGCGCACCACGGGTGTGGCGCCAAGCGCGATGCGGTCCTGCGTCTTGATGCCGTTTGCTTCGAGCGCCAGTGCGATGACGTTGCCGAGCAGCGTGCCTTCGGTGTCGATCTTCGACGAGACGACGACGTCGGCGGCCTGAACCGCGCCCGCTGCGAAGGCCGAAAGCGAAACGGCAAGTGCGAGTTTCTTCAGCATTGAATATCCCCTTTTTAAACACCGTGATGAGGCCCAAGCCGGCAAGGCTTGCGCGCAGGAAATCTGCCGGCGCAGGCGATCGGGCCGCCATCATGCCGGAATTGCGTGCGTCATGGAAATAGTGTGCCCACTCGAAAAATCGATGCAAGCCCCCTCCAGTATTTGCGGTCGCGCCGACGATTATGACGGTGAACACGGCTCCGCGCGCGGAAACGCATTCCCTTTTCTGAAGCCGGCGCGATTTGTTTTTGTCCCCTTGCGTGTTTCCACGATGTTCCGGTGCTCGCCTGCGGAAACTCCGCCGCCCCGTTTTTTATGCTGCAAACGATAGAGCGCCGATCCCCAGGCGGGGATATCTTTTTTGGCGAACACATCATATCGTCCGGTTTTTCAGCGCTTTCGGAGCGAGCTCCTTTGCATCTCGGTGCCCTTTTCATCGCCAGCCACGTCCTGGCTTCCGGTTCGGTCCGCGAGATCGCGCGCCATTTCAGGCTGTCGCCCTCCACCGTCTCGACGGCGACCCGCCAACTCGAGATCGAATTGGCGATGAAGCTGACCGAGCGCTCCTCCGGTGAACTGGCGACGCTGATCGCCAGCGGCAGGGTGCTGGAAGGGCTGACTCCGATCAGGACTGCGGTCGGTGAACTCGGACAACTGGCGGGCCACGAGGGCGCTACCGGCGAGATCTTCGAAACCTGGGCCGCACGCATTCCTATCAAGATCGTCGCGATCGAGCGTTTTCTGGAAGTGGCCGATCAGGGCAGCATCAACCGCGCTGCCCGGCGCCTTCGTCTCGGTCAGCCGCAGCTTTCGCTCCAGCTTGCCAATCTTGAGAAATTTCTCGGCCGGCGCCTGTTCGAGCGGCAGGCCCAAGGCTCGGTTCTGACCGAGGAGGGCAGGCGCGCCTACCAGATCTTCATGACGATCAGTCAGGCATGGAACGATCTGAAATCGGCCGCTGACGAGCGCTACCGGCGCGCCGCCCGGTCGCTGCGCATCGGCTCGATCATCCCGACAGGATCGGAAAGCTGGGTGGCGCGCTGCCTCGGCCTGCTTGTTTCAGAGTGGAATGCGCGCCGCAGCAACAATGCGATTTCGCTGGTCTCGATGACCGCCGACGATCTGCGCGAGGCGCTGAAGAGCGGCCGCATCGATGTCGCCATCCTGGATTCGGTCTTCGGCCTTGAAAGCTTCCGGCATCGCGAACTTCTCCAGACCGACATGGTGGTGATCGCGCCGCCTCAAAGTACGGAAACCACAGTCGCCGATCTCGTCGCCGGCCATGCGATCTGCATGCCGAGCCCGCGCACCGGCCTCGGCCATGCCGCAATGGCCTTCAGCGATGAGCGCGCATCCAACCGGCGCTTCCGCAGCCGGGATATCACCGCGGCGGATTCACTCCCCGTGATCGTCGACCTCGTCGCCAACCACGGCTACGTCTCCTTCCTCGGCCGCGTCAGCGCCATGCCGATCGCCGACAAGGTGCGCATCGTCGATCTCGACGAGCATCTGCCGATGTCCTATCACGTCGCCTTCAACCACCGGAAAGCCGCCGCCGATGCCTCTATGATGATCATCGACGCAGCGGCCAGAATGACGTCGGAGCCGGCCGCGCAGACTTTCAGGCAGCCGGCCGACGGAGACAGGGAGAGTGCCGCATGACGATCCTGCTGGAAGTCTGCGTCGACAGCGCCGAGAGCCTTGCCGCCGCGATCGAAGGCGGCGCCGGCCGCATCGAGCTCTGCTCGGCGCTGGAGCTTGGCGGCCTGACGCCGCTGCCGAGCCTGATGCGGATCGCCGCCCGGGCACCCATTCCCGTTTACGCGATGATCCGCCCGCATGCCGGCCCCTTCATTTTCGACAGCGTCGACGCGGAGGCGATGATGCTCGATATCGAGGCGGTGCGCGCCGCAGGTCTTGCCGGCGTCGTCATCGGAGCCAACCGCCAGGACGGTACGCTCGACATGGCGCTCATCCACCGTCTGAAGGCGCATGCGGCCGGCCTGGGATCGACGCTGCACCGCGCTTTCGACCTGGTGCCGGACGCCGATCAGGCGCTCGAACAGGCCATCGAGCTCGGCTGCGAACGCATCCTCACCTCCGGCTGCGCGCTGAAGGCCGCCGACGGCCTCGATATGTTGAAACGCCTTTCGGCGAAGGCGGTCGGCCGTATATCGATCATGCCCGGCAGCGGCGTCCGCCCCGCCAATGTCGGCGAAATTCTCCGCGCGACCGGTGCCCGCGAGGTGCACGGATCCTGCAGTTCGCCGGTGGAAAGCCGCGACCGGCGCGCGGTGGCTTTCGGGTTCGAGGGGAAGAATACGAACAAGACGGATATCGAGGTGGTCAGGGAGATGCGCAGGGCGATCGAGGCGGTGGGTTAGGCGTTCTGCACTCGTGACGCAAAACGGTTGCAGTCTGGAACGCGAATGAAGCGTTTGCGGCCATGGGTCCTCAGGTCAAGCCCGAGGACGACGGAGAGTGGGGGAGCCTGTGCGGCAGTACCGCAGGCGCAGCGGTTTTTTGCAGATATCGCCTTTGCCTAGGCGCTTCCCACGCAAGACAGCCCCGCACCTTGCCGGAATTCATCCGGACGTCCCGCCTCTTGCCCATTGCACATACTTGGGCCTGACCCGAGCATCCACGGGCAGCACTCCGCGCGCATGGTCCGCGCCGTACCTACCCACCAACCCGGATCACCGCCTTGATCAGGCCGCTCTTCTCATGCGCCCAGCGCGCCAGATCACGTGGCGCATCGGCAAGCCTCGTGCGATGGGTGATGAGCTTCTCCACCGGCACCAGCCCCTTCGCGATCGAATCCGCCACATGCTCGAAATCGGCGCGGGTTGCGTTGCGGCTGCCGATTAGCATCATCTCGCGCTTGTGGAACTCGGGATCGGAGAAGCGGATATCGTCCTTGACGACGCTGACCAGCACCAGTGCGCCGCCATGGGCGACGAAGGAGAAGGCTTTTTCCATCGACGGGCCGTACCCCGTCGCGTCGAAGACGACGTCGAAGCCGTCGCCGTCGGTCTTTTCCTTGACGGCATCCGCCGTTGCCTCATCGGCGACGATGCTCGAGGTGAAGCCGAAGCGTTCGGCCGCCATCTGCAGCCGCTCGGCGCTGGTATCGAGCAGCGTCACGTCATGGCCCGCGATGCGCGAGAAGATCGCCGCTCCCAGGCCGATCGGCCCTGCGCCGATGACGAGCGACCGTGCACCGGCGCCGGCCAGCGAGCGGCGTACCGCATGGGCGCCGATCGCCAGAAATTCCGTCGTCGCCGCCGCCTCGAGGCTGAGACCCCTGGCGGGATAGAGATTGTCAGCAGGAACCGAAATCTCCTCGCAGAAGGCGCCGTCGGTATGGACGCCGAGTACTCTGATATTGGTGCAGCAGTTCGGTTTACCCTGGCGGCAGGCGACACATTGACCGCAGGAGAGATAGGGGTTGACGATGACAGGCGTGCCGACCGCAAGCGCAACGCCGTCGCCCGTCTCAAGCACCGTCGCCGAGATTTCATGCCCCATCACCCGGGGATATTCGAGGAAAGGGTGCTTGCCCTCGAAAATATGATAATCCGTGCCGCAGATGCCGACATGGCTGACCGCCAGCCGCACCCAGCCGGGGGCCGGGGCGGCAGGTGATGGGCGGTCGATAATGTCGAGTACGCCGGGCTCCCGGCAAACAACTGCTTTCATGGGCGGGTCTCGCATTCCTTGAATGTGAAGAAGCCGGCCTTTTGGACCGGCTCTGTCTTTATGTCGTTCAATTGCTCCGGCGGCGGCGCAGCTGGTCGAAGAAGACGATTACGATGATCAAGAGACCGGTGATGATGCGCTGCCAGAAGGAGTTGACGTTCAGAAGGTTCGCGCCGTTGTTGATCGTTGCGAGAATGAAGGCGCCGATCAGCGGGCCGTGCACGGAACCGACCGCGCCGAACAGGCTGGTGCCGCCGATGACGGACGACGCGATCGCCTGCAGTTCCCAGCCGTCGGCCTGCGTTGCATTGCCGATCGCGATGCGTGAGGCGAGCAACACGCCGACGAAGGCGGCGAAGGAGGCCGAGAGGATATAGGCAAGATAGATCATGCCCTTGACATTGACGCCGGAAAGACGAGCGGCCTCCGCATTCGAACCGACCGCAAAGAGATAGCGGCCCCAGCGGCTCAGATGCAAGAAGACGAAGGAGGGGACCGCCACCAGGATGACCATCCAGAACAGGCTCGGAATGCCGAGGAAGTCGGCCCGGGCAAAATTGCTGAAGCTCTCGTTGGTGATGCTGATCGTCGAGCCGTTGGTGATCAGGAGGCCGATGCCGCGCAGCGATGTCAGCGTTGCCAGCGTGATGATGAAAGGGGGCAGGCCCATATGCACGATGCCGAAGCCGTGGAAAGCGCCGATTGCGACACCGATGGCGAGGGTCAGCACGATCGCTCCCCAGAGCGGTACGCCCGCTTGTAAAAGCCAGGCGATGATGACGGTGCAGAAGCCGACGATTGCTCCGACCGACAGATCGATCCCCGCGGTGATGATGACGAAGGTCTGGCCGAGCGCCAGGATCGCCGTCATCGCGCCTTGGCGCAGCAGGTTGGAAATGTTGAGCGGCGTCCAGAAGCTCGCGGTGACGAAGCCGAGCACGATCCAGAGGAAGATCAAGAGCCCGATCAGCGTCAGACCGAACAGGATGTTCATTTTCCGGCGCGGCGGCGGCGCGACGATTTCAGTGGGGGTGACAGTCATGAATTTTCTCCCTCTTATTCTTCTGGCTCAGACGCCGATCGCTTCGCTGAGCACTTGTTCATGCGTCGCCGTGTGGAAATCATGGCTCGCGACCAGCCTGCCGCCGCGGAAGACGTGCAGCCGGTCGGCCAGTTCGTAGACCTCGGGCAGATAGGACGAGATCAGGATGATGCCGGCCCCCTCCTTCAAAAGCTTGGCGAACAGCCGGTAGATTTCCGCCTTGGTGCCGACGTCGACGCCGACGGTGGGTTCATCGAAAATGAACAGCCGGGCGCCGTGGCTCAGCCATTTGCCGATGACGATCTTCTGCTGGTTGCCGCCAGACATGCTTGAGGCCGGAACGCGCCGGCTCGGCGTCTTGATGCTGAGATCACGGATCTGCTTGTCGGCATTGGCAGATTCGCGCGCGTGATTGATGACAGGCCCGTGGCTGAGGCGCCCGAACACCGGCAGGTTGATGTTGAGGCCGATCGGCAGGTTGAGACAAAGCCCCTGGTCGCGTCGGCTTTCGGGCGCGAGCGCAATGCCGAGTTCCATTGCCGTGCGTTCGTTCCTGATGTCGACGGGCTTGCCCATCCACCGGATGTCGCCGGCGCTAATCGGCTGGCGCCCGTAGAGGCCGAGCGCGAACTCGCTGCGGCCGGCGCCGATCAGGCCGTAGAGGCCGACGATCTGTCCCGCCTTGACGCTGAGCGACACGTCCTCGAAGCCCGGGCCCGAAAGACCGTTGACCTCGACGATCGTTTCGCCGAAGGCGATCTCTTCCTTGTGGTAGATCTGTTCGATTGAGCGGTTGATCATCAGTGCGATCAGCTCGGCATCGTTGGTCTCGCCAATCAGCCGCGTGCCGACATGCGTGCCGTCGCGCAGCACCGAGACACGATCGGCCAGTTCGAAGACCTCCTCCATGCGGTGGCTGATGTAGACGATGGTGACGCCTTCGCCCTGCAGGCGGCGGATCAGCTTGAACAGCTGCGCCGATTCCTGGCGGGTGAGATAGGCGGTGGGTTCGTCGAAGATCAGGAACTGCGTGCCGCGCATGGCCGCGCGCGCTGTTGCCACCAGCTGCTGCTGGCCGATCGTCAGCGAACTTAAAAGCGCGCCTGCCGGCAGGCCGAAGCCGAGATCGTCGAGCACGGCCTGCGCCATCTTCTCCATCTGCTTCTTGCGCATGAGGCCATAGCGATTGACTTCGTCGCCAAGGAAAAGGTTGGCGGCGACCGTCAGATGCGGGCAGAGCACCACTTCCTGATGGACGGCATTGATGCCGCGGGCGATCGCCTCGTTCGGCGTCGACAGCCCCACCGGATGGCCGCACCACAGCACCTCGCCGGCCGTGCGGGTGATGACGCCGGTAAGCAATTTGATGAGGGTGGATTTGCCCGCGCCGTTTTCGCCGACGATCGCATGGATTTCGCCCGCGAGGAAGGTCATCGTCGCCGGCTTCAGCGCCTGCACATGACCGTAATTCTTCTGCAGACCTTTCAGTTCGAGGATGGGCGATCCGGCGGGAACACGATTGGCTTCTTTCAGCGTGGCGCTGTCATCATGGCGATGACTGACCTCTTCCAGTCCGATCATGGACTCTCCTCCTCTTGTCGCGTCTGTTCCATCCCCTGGTGAACCATACCATGGATGGAAAAGGCCGCGCCGGTTTTTGAAGCCGGCGCGGCCGCCTGTCGTTTTACTTGATCTTCGGGTTCAAGAGCGCGTCGATCTTCGGATCGGCCATGTTCGCCTTGGTGACGAGGTTGGCGCCGGTATCGACATTTTCCGGAACCTTCTCGCCCTTGGAGACGGCAAGTGCGGTCTTGATGCCGTCATAGCCCATGCGATAGGGGTCCTGGACGACGAGGCCGGCGATCGCGCCGTCCTTGAGGAAGCCGACCGTCTTGTCGTCACTGTCGAAGCCGATCACCTTGATCTTGTCGCCGAGCTTGTTTTCGGCGATCGCCTGGCCGACGCCCTGCGCCAGGATCAGGTTGGAGGCGAAGACGCCGACGAGGTTCGGGTTTGCCGTAATCAGGTCGGTCATCATGTTGAGACCGGTCGTCGCCTGGCCGTCGCCATACTTGTCGGCGATGACCTTCAGACCCGGATATTTGGTCTTGATCTGATCCAGGAAGCCTTCGCGGCGCTGCTCCAGCGAACCAACGCCCGGCAGGTTGGTCAGGATCACGATGTCGCCTTCTTCCTTGCCCGTCATCTCCTTGATGGCGGCGGCAAGACCGTCGGCGGCGATGCGTCCGCCCTGGACGTTGTCGGTCGTCAGGAACGACTTGAACGCCTTGGAGTCGGCGCCCGAGTCGATACCGATGATCGGGACTGACTTGGCAGCTTCGTCGATCGGCTTGCCGAGTGCCTTGAACTCGGTCGGCGAGATGACGATTGCGGCCGGCTTGCCGGCGACGGCATTCTCAAGAATGCTGATCTGGCCGTTGATATCGGATTCCGCCTGGGCGCCAAGCTCCGGCACGTTGACGCCGAGATCCTTGCCGGCCTTGCGGGCGCCCGCCAGAACGATCTGCCAGTAGAAGGACGTGGTGTCCTTGACGATGATCGGGATCGTCACATCGGCGGCAAAGGACGTGACCGGCATCGCCGTGGCGATGACGGCGGCACCCGCGAGCGCGGTAAAGGCGCGGCGCGACAGAATGGATTTCACGATGCTCATAAAGGTTCTCCTCTCAGGATGCGTTCTCCTCCAAATAAACCGGACCGCTGAACGCTGGCGGAAGGTTTTTATCGATAAAAAACATTTGCAGGCAGAAGCTAGCCGACGCGCATTCAAATTGCAAGGGCGTCGAACGCGCTTTTTTACTCCGGAAAACTCCCTCCAAGCACCTGATTTTATTTCATTACAACGATAGCCTAAAATAGCTACCGGCTCGGTTCGACCTCGTGCGGGTGCACGACGCCCTTTTTTAAAATCAAATTCCCGTACAGCCGGAATTCCGTCGTCGCGACAATATAGGCAGCCTTGCGGGCCATGGCGTAGAAGGCAAAACGCTCCACCGGGACGATACGGAAATCGCCAGCGCGCTTCGAGACGATCTGCTGGAACTCCGCGCACACTTCGGGCACGGCGCCGGGGTCACCCACCACCTCCATCCGCCATGCCGTTTCCGGCACGAAGGTGTCGAGCGGCATATGCGACAGGATCGCTGCGGCCATGTCGGTAGCGCTGACGCCGTCGGCGCGGATGACAGGCGGTCCCATCGAGCCTGCAGGGAAATTGGCGTCGGCGATGACGATGTCGTCGCCATGCCCCATCGTTTTCAGCGCATGGAGCAGGTCAGGACCGAGCAGCGGATGAATACCCTTGAGCATGGTGTCTCCTCAGACCCGGACCGCTTCGGTGCCGAGCGGCGGTGCGGTGAGCGTATAGGGCTCGAATTCGGCAAAGATGCCATCGGCAAGCGGCGGCGCGACGATTTCCATGTTGCGCGTCAGGCTCGAAGGCTTCGCCGTGCCGATCAGCACCGAGGCGACGATCGGATCGCGCAGCGGAAACTGCATGGCGGCGGCCGCGAGCGGCACGCCGTGGCGCTTGGCGATCGCCTCCATCGCGCCGACCTTGGCAAGCACATCCTCGCTGGCCGGCATATAATCGAAATGCGAGCCCGGCACCGGGCCGGTGGCGAGGATGCCGGAGTTGAAGACGCCGCCGACGACGAGCGACGTGCCCTTCTGCCGGCAGAGCGGCAGGAGTTCCTCCACCGCAGAGCGGTCGAGCAGCGTATAGCGGCCGGCAAGCAGAATGCAGTCGAGGTCGGCATGGCGCATGACTTCGAGGCAGACCGGCACTTCGTTGACGCCGAGGCCGAAGGCGGAGATCGCGCCGGAAGACTTCAGCTCCTCCAGCGCCTTCACGCCGGAATCGAGCAATTGCTTCTGGTAGACCGCATTCTTGGCTGCGCCATGCGTATAGACGCCGATATCGTGCACATAGAGAATGTCGATGCGGTTGAGGCCAAGGCGCGCATAGCTGAACTCGACCGAGCGCATGATGCCATCATAGGAATAGTCGTAATCGGCGTCGAAGGAGAGCGGATCGACATAGCTGTAATCCGGTACCATTCCCGTCGGCACCGGCCGAAGCAGCCGGCCGACCTTGGTGGAAAGCACGTAAGCGCCGTCCGCCTGGTCGCGCAGGAAATCGCCGACGCGCCGTTCGGCAAGGCCGAGGCCGTACCAGGGGGCGACGTCGAAATAGCGGATGCCGCTGTCCCAGGCGGCCTGCAGCGTTTCCATCGCCTGATCGCGCGGGCATGCGCGGTAGAGGCCGCCGAGCGGCGCCGCGCCGTAGCTGATCTCCGTCACCTCAAGCCCGGTCTTGCCGATCCGTCTCGTTTCCATCATGCATCCTCAGGAACTGCGTAAAATCAAACTGTTAGGTTACCGCAATCTAGAGCGTCGCACCGAGATGCCAAGGCACGAACTCATTATCGCCGTAACCGAAGATTTCGCTCTTGGTCTTCTTGCCCGAGGCCGTGTCGACGATCAGATCGAAGATCTCGCGGCCCTTGCCACTGATCGTCGCGTCGCCGGTGGCGATCGTGCCGCAATCGATGTCCATGTCCTCTTCCATCGAGGCATAGAGCGCCGAATTGCTCGATAGCTTCAGCGACGGCGCCGGCCGGCAGCCGAAGCAGCTGCCGCGGCCGGTGGTAAAGGCGATCATGTTGGCGCCGCCCGCTACCTGGCCGGTTGCCGAAACCGGATCATAGCCGGGCGTGTCCATGAACACGAGGCCGGGAGCGGTCACCCGTTCGGCATAGCCATAGACCGCCGTCAGCGGCGAGCGGCCGCCCTTGGCGACGGCACCGAGCGATTTTTCGAGGATGGTGGTGAGCCCGCCGCGCTTGTTGCCGGGCGAGGGATTGTTGTCGAGCGAGGCGCCGTGCAGGGCGACATAATCTTCCCACCAGGCAATTTTCTCGTCGAGTTTCCTCGCCACCTCGTCGCTGACAGCGCGGCTGCGCAGCAGATGCTCGGCGCCGTAGATTTCCGAAGTCTCCGACAGGATCGCCGTGCCGCCGGCCGCCGCCAGGAGATCGGCAGCGACACCGAGCGCCGGATTGGCGGTGATGCCGGAAAAACCGTCCGAGCCGCCGCATTGCAGGCCGATGATGATCTCGCCGATCGAGATCGGCACGCGCTTTTCCCTGCCGACATCGGCGGCGATCTCGCGCAGCACGCCCATGGCGCGCTCGACCGCGCGGCGCGAACCACCGGCATCCTGGATGTTGAAATGCCGCTTGGAGGCGCCAGCACCGCTCTGGCCGTAGAGCGTCAGCTGGTTGACCTCGCAGCCGAGGCCGATCATCAGCACGCCGCCGAAATTGACATGCCTCGTATAGCCGGCAAGCGTCCGGTGCAGCACGTTCATGCCGTCGCCGGTCGAGCTCATGCCGCAGCCCTGGTCATGGACGATCGGCACAAAACCGTCGATGCCGTCGTAATGCGGCAGGATCGACCGGTTCGCCTCGTCGGCGATCGCCCGGCAGACGGTGGTGGAACAGTTCACGCTGGCGATGATGCCGATATAGTTGCGCGTCGCCGCCCGCCCGTCGGCGCGGCGATAGCCCATGAAGGTGCGCGCCTTGTCCTCGGCGCTTGCTTCTTCCGGCGCCGAATTGGCGGTGACGGCGAGCCGGTCGTTTTCAAAGTGCAGATTATGGCTGTGCACATGGTCGCCGGCCTTGACTTCGGAGGTGGTGCGACCGATCGCCTGCCCATACTTCACCACGGCGGACCCAAGCGGAATATCGGCGATCGCCACCTTATGGCCCGGTTCGATCTTCTGGCGGGCCTCGACGCCGGCTACCGTCGAGCCCTCAGCGATGGCGGACGTTGCGACCGCGACATTGTCGCCGGCCGACAGGATGATCCATGGCTGCTTGTCCAATCTCTTCTCCCTGAAGGAAACGCTCGCTGCATCGGCGAATGCGATTGATTTTGTTTTTTATCTACAATAAACATTTTGGAGTCAACGGGTATATTGATCCTGTGGACGAGGGAGGCAATGCGCCGCAGACGATCGGAAATACGCTAATGGATTTTTGAACAAGCTCCGGTCGGGCGCCTTTTTCGCTTTTTGAAGCGAAACGGAAATCCCGGCACGCGGGCGGAAAGCGGGGGATCTGATGGCAAGGCAGAACACGGTCTTCAAGGAAGCATACAACAGGTATGCCGCTGCCCTGCGCACGGATACGGCGCTGCCGTCGGAACCGGAGATCGCGGCGCAGCTCGGCGTCAGCCGTTCCACCGCGCGCGCCATCCTCACCCGCCTCAGCGATGAAGGCATCATCCGCTGGAACAAGCGTCAGAAGATCGTGCTGCGCGATCCGACCGACCGCGACCTCTTTCCCTCCGAAGAGACGGATTCGCTGCATGACATCATCGAGCGCAGCTTCATGCGGCGCATCCTCGCTGATGACGCTGCCCCGGGCATGCAGATCAACGAGCTGGAGCTTGCCCGCGAGATCGGCACCGGCACGACGAGCGTGCGCGAATTCCTGATCCGCTTCTCCCGATTCGGCCTGATCGAAAAGCGGCCGAACAGCCATTGGACGCTGAAGGGCTTCACCCGCGAATTCGCGCTCGAACTTGCCGATGTCCGAGAGATGTTCGAGCTGCATTCTGCCGCCGAATTCGGCAGGCTTCCCCGAGACAATCAGGCCTGGGCCGATCTTGCCGCCATGCGTGAGGAACATCTCGCCATGCTTGCCGACATCAACCAGCGTTTCAAGGATTTCTCCGTCCTCGACGAGCGCTTCCACCTTTTGATCCACCGCGCTTCGAAGAACCGCTTCATTGCCGATTTCTACGATGCGATCGCCATCATCTTCCACTATCATTACCAGTGGAACAAGACCGCTGCCCGCGAGCGCAACGAGCGCGCCATCCACGAACATCTGGATTATATCGCGGCGCTGGAATCCGGCGACCAGGCAGCAATCGAGAAGGCCTGCCGCGTCCACCTGCGCTCAGCCCGCCAGACCCTCCTGCAATCTCTGCCGAATGTGAGCGACAACGGCTGAGGCAAGGCAGGCAACCCGCTCGACTGCGACCTTGTGGAGCATTGCGACATTGGATGACCCCTTCGGGGCATAAGAGTGACGGCTCTCCGCCGGCCTTGCGGCGACGCCTCCCTTCTCGCGCATTCAATGACCGGCGCCGCGCCATGAAACCTTCTGATTTGCAAGCCGTTATCGTGCTTATGACCGACGTTAAACTCAACCCGAAATCGGTCGAAGGCACCGAGCAGGACGGTGCCGAGAAGTCGCGCCAGGAGAGGGCTTCGACTGTCGAGATCGCGCCGCCGCCGGATGTCATCGAACCCAGTCCGGAGCTCACGCCTGAGGAGGCCGAGCAGGCACGCAAGCGATATTTGCTGAGGCGTTTCTGGATCAGCGCCCGCCGCTACTGGGGCAGCAGTGGCGACAGGCTTGCATGGCCGTGCTCCATCGGCCTGTTGGTGATGATCTGCATGAATGTCGGCTTTCAATATGGGATCAATCGCTGGAACCGCGGGATCTTCGATGCCATCGAGCGACACGACGCCGCCACCGTCTATTACCTGAGCGCCGTATTCGTGCCGCTGGTGCTCGGAAGCGTCGCCCTTGTCACCGCACAAGTCTATGTCCGTATGATGATTCAGCGCCGCTGGCGGTCCTGGCTAACGGCGGCGGTGATCGCTCGCTGGCTCGCCAACGGCCGCTATTATCAGCTGAACCTGATCGGCGGCGATCACAAAAATCCCGAGGCGCGCATCTCGGAGGATTTGCGGATTGCCACCGAAGCGCCGGTCGATTTCATCGCCGGCGTCATTTCGGCATTTCTGTCGGCCTCGACCTTCATCGTGGTGCTTTGGACGATCGGCGGAGCGCTCACCCTTCCGGTCGCAGGGTCGACTATCACCATTCCCGGCTTTCTCGTCGTCACTGCGGTTCTCTATGCCGTGATCACCTCAACCGTGATCGCCGTCATCGGCCGCCACTTCGTCAGGGTTTCCGAGGTCAAGAACCAGGTGGAAGCTGAGCTCCGTTACACGCTGACCCGTGTGCGGGAAAACGGCGAGAGCATCGCCTTGCTTGGCGGAGAGGAAGAGGAGCGTAGCGACCTCGACAAGACATTTTCCAATGTGCTCAGGCAATGGGCGCTGCTTGCGCGCCAGCACATGCGCACGACCTTCGTCTCGCACGGATCGATGCTGATTGCGCCTGTCGTGCCGCTCCTGCTATGCGCGCCGAAGTTTCTGGCAGGCGGTATGACGCTTGGCGAGGTCATGCAGGCTGCCTCCGCCTTCGCCATCGTTCAGACTGCGTTCGGATGGCTGGTCGACAACTACCCGCGTCTTGCCGACTGGAACGCCTGCGCGCGGCGCGTCGCCTCGCTGATGATGTCGCTCGACGGTCTCGAGCGCGCCGAACAGAGCGACACTCTCGGACGCATCAAGCACGGTGAAACTGAGGGCAATGCGATCCTGAACTTGAATGATCTCTCGGTATCTCTCGATGACGGCACCGCGGTGGTCAAGGAAACCCAGGTCGAGATCGCGCCGGGCGAGCGGGTGCTCGTGGCAGGCGAATCCGGCTCGGGCAAGAGCACGCTGGTGCGTGCCATCGCCGGTCTTTGGCCCTGGGGTCACGGCAGCGTCGATTTCCACGGCGACCGCCGCCTGTTCATGTTGCCGCAGCGGCCCTATATTCCGTCCGGGACGCTTCGCCGCGCCGTGGCCTACCCCCGCGCCGCCGACAGCTGGACGCCCGAGGAAATCAGGGCCGCCCTTGCCAAGGTGGGACTGGATTATCTGAGGGAAAAGATCGAGGAGGACGCGCCATGGGACCAGATTCTCTCGGGCGGCGAAAAGCAGCGGCTCGCCTTTGCGCGGCTGCTATTGCACCATCCCGATATTATCGTGCTCGACGAAGCAACCTCGGCGCTCGATGAGAAGAGCCAGGACAAGATGATGGAGACGGTGATCAATGAAATGCCGACGGTCACCATCATCAGCGTGGCGCATCGCGCCGAGCTGGAAGCCTTCCATAGCCGCAAGATCACCCTCGAGCGGCGCAAGGGCGGCGCCAAGCTCGTCAGCGATATCGATCTTGTCCAGCGCAAGGGAAGACGGAACCTGATCCTGCGCGTTTTGGACAACCGCCGCTAGCTCACATCCAGGCACCCGTGATGAACTGGAAGTCCGCTAGTGCGAGGCCGCCTCGCTTGCCGCCGCCGGCTCTTCGCGCGTCTGGCGGTGACCGACGGGTATCAGCCAGGTGGTGAAGAAGGTCAGCACCGCGACGACGACCACGCCCCAGAAGCTCCAGTGCAGGGCGGCGTCGAAGATGGTTCGGATCGCAGGATCGGCGGCGAGCGCCGCGAGCCCGGTCGGCTGGTTCAGCGCATTGTGCAGGGCGGCAGCCGTTTCGCCACTGGCATGGTGGCTGATGCCGGCGTTCAGGATGGCGCCGAGCACGGTGGCGCCGAGAGTGTTGCCGAGGCTGCGGGCAAAGATGATTGAGGCCGTGGCGCTGCCGCGCATCGACCATTCGACACTGTCCTGCACCAGTACGATGCTCGTCAGGCTGATGAGGCCCATGCCGAAACCCATGAAGAAGGAGCCGGCGCCGGCCAGAACAGGCGAGCTTTCGGGCGTCAGGAACAGAAGGAAGCAGGCGCCGAACGGAAACATCAGGCTCCCGACGCGCAAGGTGCGGCGGATGCCAAAGGCCCTGTAGAAGCGGCTGGAGAGAATCACCGCCAAAGGCCAGCCGACGATCAGCATGGTGAGCGTAAAGCCGGCGACAACAGGGGAGCGGCCGAGCACGCCCTGCACATAGATCGGCAGGATGGTGGAAAGTCCGATCAGCGCCATGCCGGCAAGCAGGGTGGCCGCATTGCTGGTCGCGATCAGCCGGCGGCTCCAGAGTGCGATCGAAATGATCGGCTCCGGCGCCCTTTTCTCCTGGGCGAGGAAGAAAATGCCTGAGACGATGAAGAGGGCGAAAAGCGACAGCAGGATCCAGGCGCTCGCTTTTGTTTCCGTCAGCATGATGAGCAGTGCGACGATCGAGATCGAGAACAGCACCGATCCGAGGTAATCGATCCTTGCCTGCTTGTGCGCGATGTCCTCCTTCAGGAAGACCATGAAAGCGACGATCGAGACGATGCCGATCGGCAGGTTGATCCAGAAGATCCAGGCCCAGGAAAAGCTGTCGACGATAATGCCGCCGGCAAGCGGTCCGACGACGGCCGACGTCGCCCAGATGGTTGCCATCGCGCCCTGCACGCGGCCGCGTTCCTCGAGCTTGAAGAGATCGCCGATAATGGTCATCGTCACCGGCTGGATCGCGCCGGCGCCGAGCCCCTGCAAGAGCCGGAAGAACACCAGCGACATCATCGACCAGGCGAGGCCGCAGAGCAGAGAGCCGGCGAGAAAGATCAGGATGCCGCCGATCAGCACCGGCTTGCGCCCGAAAATATCGGAAAGCTTGCCGTAGATGACCGTGGTCGTCGACTGCGCCAGCAGGAAGGCCGAAAACACCCAGCTGTAATAGGAAAAGCCGCCGAGCTGTCCAACGATGCGAGGCATCGCGGTCGCCACGATCGTCGCCTCGATGGCAACCATGAATGTCGCGAGCATGATTGTGGCGACGACGAGCACGCGGTTCGAGCGATGCGCTGCATTCGACATGACGATCCTCTTCGGGTGCTCCGCGGACGCCGGAAAATATCGGCAGGCTGGCTGGGTGTGGCGATCGCCATGTGCGGAGGGATGCTGTTCTTGTACGACCTCGGTGCCGGCCGGTAAAGCAATTCTCGTGGGGGGGCGCCGTTTTTGCGCGACGTCAGGGGCGGCGGCTGCAACGATGAGGGCCCGGCGTCGTCATTGCCGGGCCTTGATTTGTCAGGAGCTGGGCGCTCGCCCCCTCCCTACTGCTGGCATGCCTCGCTCATCGAACCGCTACCGTCGGTGCAGCCAGGTGTCTGCTGGAGATCCGGATTGACGCCGCCGGGATTGATGGTGCTGCGGCCGCTGTTGAGATCGACACCGCCAGAGCCGGTGGTGCTGCCGGTCGTGCCCGGATCGGTGCCGATGGACCCCGAGCCCACTGACCCTGTACCGGCGGAGCCGGTACCAGCCGAGCCAGCGCCGGAACTGCCCGACCCGCCGATGACGGGCGCCACCGAAAGCCGCCCGCTGGAATTCGCCCCACCGGCCGTCTGGGCCAGGGCCGAACCGGCAAGGCCGATGGAAAGGAGGGATATCGCGATGAGTTTGCAGGACATGGTCTTCTCCATCCTCGTTGTCTCGAGGGGAAACCTGTTGGGGAGCGGCATGTTCCTTTCCGTTCTCGCAATCGGAAGGACAAAGCTGGCAGCATGACTCCAGCCGCCCGTTATCGACTGTTAACCCGTGCAAGTTGTGCGGCGGCCCATTAAATTCTGCTTAACACTATCCGGTTGCCGTCGAAGATGCTAACCCTGCCCGCGGATACGAATGGATAGAGGTATCTCATGGATGCGATGAAGGGCGGCAAACGCATTGAATGCCTGGATGGTTTGCGTGGTTTGGCAGCGCTATGGGTGCTGATCGGACATGCGCACATCCTGACAGGGTTCAAGGTGCCGATTATCGGAGACCCGGAGCTGGGGGTCGACCTCTTTATCATGCTCTCCGGCTTCCTGATGGTGTTCCATTATCAGAGGCGAAAAGCCAGGGAGCCGTGGGAGAGCCCGCAAACATGGGGGATCTTCTGGACGCGCCGGTTCTTCCGCATCGCACCGCTTTATTACGTCATGCTGGTGATTGCTCTCATCGCCGGATCCGAGATCTATCAGGCAAGGATGGTCATTGACGCTTTCAATGGCAATCCGCCGCAAGCCGCATCTCGCTATCTGGACGACAGCCTGGGCAACTACCTGATGCATCTATCCTTCCTGTTCGGCTTGTCCCCAGCCCACGCCTTCCGCACGGCGCTGCCGGACTGGAGCATCGGCCTCGAAATGCAATTCTATGTGGCCTTGCCTTTCATCATGATCGTTCTCGGGCGTCTGGGTTGGCTCAAGGGCATGCTCGTCACCGTCGGCTTGGCCGCCGCTGCCGCCTTGGTGGTCCATCGCCTCGGCTTCCGCTTCCCGATGCCGTCGTTCCTCCCGCTGAAGATGCACATCTTCGCCGCCGGCATGCTGCTTGCGGGTGCATTGTGGATGCCACGCGGCAGAGCCTACCTGGCTTTTGCTATTTCGGCTCTGCTGGTCCTCATCCCTCTCGGCGGCGACGTGACCGTGCTGCACGAAAGCGTCCGCGTCGGGATCGTTGTGCTGTTCTTTGCCCTGGTGCATGCGGATCGGTTTCCGGGTTCCGCCGGCCATTATTCCCGCTCGGTCAATTCGGTTCTCGGCAACACATTCTTCCGAAATCTCGGGGAACTTTCGTTCGGAGCCTATTTGATTCACCTGCTCATCATGCAGCCGGTCATCGCCTGGCTGATCGGCAATACCGACCTCAGCAATCCTGCTCGCTGGCTGGCGACGCTCATCGTGACGGTCCCTGTCGTCTATGTCCTGTCCTTCATGGGCTACAAGTTCATCGAGCTGCCTGGCCAAACCGTCGGCAAGCGCCTGACACAACAGAGGCAGGTCGCGACCTAAATCCCGCGACACCTTGCTTGCAAACGCGACGGCGGGTTGAAGGAAAGCCCGCCGATTGTTCCTTTACTGCGTCACCCCAACAACACCGGCAATAGCGCTCGCCTAACCGCTCAGTCGCTTGACGACGTCATCGATCGTCTCTCTGACGGGATAATAACTGGGGCCTCCATGATTCTGGAGCGCGGAAACATAGATGTGTGTGGTGTTCGGGAACGGTCGAACGGCAACAACATGCTCAGGATTGATGAAGATGAGGGGTTCGTTCGGCCCCGCATAGTGGAACGACACCAGCTTCATCCAGTATTCTCCCGACAGCCATTCCGCCAGTGAACGAGGAAACGCGCCGTTGGTTTCACAGCGCCCGTTGCATTTGTCACGCTTGCCGTGCCTTCGCCCGAAAGCGTGAAGGTGGGACCGCACGACGACTGCCAAATGGGGGTGTAGCAGGGCAGAAGACTGCCGCGTGCGGCCCGCCAGGAAAACAACAGCGTAGGCCGAAAGTTCCCGGTAAAGTTGGAATCCAGAAGTCCAACAATAAGAGCGTGTCCTGGGGGCTAGGGGGAAAGATCATCTACCGAGTTGCCTGAAGCTGAGAAAAAAGATTGGATCGCGCAGACTACAAAGGGGTGCGCGCGGAGACAGGAGACTCCCGCTGCGCGATCCAGACGAAACAACTTCGCTCCGGTCCCAGCAGTTCCGGTACCGTAGCGTACAGAGATCTTATCGTTGTGCGAAAAAAGCCCAGAGCCAAACCTACAGAGGCATCGGCGGAAAGGGCGAATGCAAAGCTGCGTTCAAGTGCGGCCAAAGAGAAGCCGGTGCGCGGGATATGCTTCGAACAGGCGGCGCAACCAATGTTGCGACTTCTTCGCTATCTTGACCGGCGTTCTTCGTACTGCCCCGGAATGCGTAGGCTACTGACCATTGTCTTCGGTTGCTTGATGAGGTTTTTCGAGCGGGACCGCTTCACCCGGTCGACCGGCAACCGACTGTAGTTTGCTGTTTCGTTGGCCACAGGCGGGTTCAGCAGCTTTTCGGCCTGCTGGAGAGACGCCAGAGCAGACGCCAACAACAGGTCATGGATAGGCCATTTATTGCGGTGTTTTCGCCGCCTCACTTCGGCGAAGTGCTGGCTGCACAGAAACTCTGCGAGCGACAAAGCACCTTTGGAGCGGTTGCACCCATGGCAGGCTGGAATCGTGAGGCCGCCGCTTCCGTGCGCCTTCGGCACAAGATGATCACGCGTCGCCCTAGTGTCGGGAATGGGGCGACCTAACCCGAACTTCTGCCGCATGGGAATGCCGCAATAGGCGCACCAGTGGCGACGATCATCCTGCCACCAATCCCCGAGTTCTCTTTGTAGTAAAGCGGCCGCCTTGATTGATCCCTTCATGGTACGATCTAAGCATAGAAAGTGAAATAGTCGACCCGTGAAGTCTTAAGCTTCTATAGTGCGGTGATCGGTAAGTAGAATCGCCGCATGAGGTTCGGCAGTGTGCGTCGTGAAGGTCTCCTGCTAAGAAATTCGTACGGATCTGCCGGAGCAGGCAACGGGAGGGACTGTCGCTTGCTCGAGCGATAGTGCCGTTGCTTGGGTGCGGCATATCGCGCATGATCGCGAGGCAATGACAGAAGCGCTTTCCCACTGGTGATCGAAACCAATCTAGCTGGCGCGCGCACGACGCGCACGCAGTCCAGTTTTGGTAGCCTCACGAAATCATGTGTTTGTTCCTACCGCGCCTCGCAAGGTGGGCTGAAAGGTGGATTGTGCATAGACCAAGAGGAAAACTGGACACTATTTCAATGGCGTAAGGAGAAAAATGGTGCCGCTTACGTGACTCGAACACGTGACCCCATCATTACGAATGATGTGCTCTACCGACTGAGCTAAAGCGGCATCTGGCGGCCGAAGCGTGCGGCCTGCGATTTGCATGGCGCTGATACAGGCATTGTCTGAAGATTTCAAGCACCCTGTCATGCCTTCGGCAAAAAAGAGGGGAGGGTGTGGAAGACCCTCAGAGCGCCAGCCTGGCGCGGGCGGCCCTATATTCGGCCTCCAGCCGGTCGACGAGATTTGCCACCGGCTCCACCGCCTTGACGGCGCCGATGCCCTGGCCGCTGCCCCATATGTCCTTCCAGGCCTTGGCGCCGCCGGTGGCCTGCTCGAAATCCATCTTGGAAGGGTCGGCGACGGGCAGGTTGTCGGGGTCCATGCCGGCGGCAACGATGGAAGGCTTGAGATAGTTGCCGTGCACGCCGGTGAAATAGTTGGAGTAGACGATGTCGTTGGCTGCCCCGTCGACGATCGCCTGCTTGTAGGCGGGCGCAGCGCGCGCCTCTTCTGTCGCGATGAAGGGCGAGCCGATATAGGCCATGTCGGCGCCCATCGCTTCTGCGGCCAGAATGGCGCCCCCGGTCGCGATCGCGCCGGCAAGCAGCAGCGGCCCGTCGAACCATTCGCGGATTTCCTGGACGAGCGCGAAAGGCGACAGCGTGCCGGCATGGCCGCCGGCACCCGATGCCACCGCAATCAGCCCGTCCGCACCCTTGCGGATCGCCGAATGGGCGTGGCGGTTGTTGATAATGTCGTGGAGCACGATGCCGCCATAGGAATGCACAGCGGCATTGACCTCCGGCACAGCGCCGAGCGAGGAGATGACGATCGGCACCTTGTATTTGACGCAGAGCGACAGGTCATGCTCCAGCCGCTTGTTCGACATGTGGACGATCTGGTTGACGGCGAAGGGTGCGGCCGGCTTTTCCGGATGGGCGGCGTCGTGACGGGCAAGCTCCTCGGTGATCTCGGCCAGCCATTCGTCGAGCTGGCTTTCGGGCCGGGCGTTCAGCGCCGGAAAGGCGCCGACGACGCCAGCCTTGCATTGCGCCAAGGTCAGCGCGGGATGCGAGATGATGAAGAGCGGCGAGCCGATCACCGGCAGTCTGAGTTTGTCCTTGAGGATCGGGGGCAGGGCCATGGCTCACCATTCGCATTGACGTTTACGAAAACGTCAATCTCATAACAGAGAAGAAAAGCCGATAAAAGAGCATGCGCCACGCCTTCGTCTATTTCAGGCCGATATATCAGGCGCGCATGAAGAACAAGGTAAGGCCCGCGAGCCTAGAAAGCTGGCGATTCTTGCCGCCGATGTGCGGTGGGCGGGACTGCAAGGCTTGCGGTTTGCCGCACTTGCCGCTACCGAATTTTGATGGAGAACGGCGGGGGATTGCGGTCCGATGCCGGGTTCGAAGTGAAGGACTTGACGTGAGCGGATTAGAAACGGCCATAAGAACAGCGCTCGAAAATGCCGATCGCGACAATCCGGAGGTTCGAGCGAGGATCTACCAGTCGGCCCGCCAGGCGCTGGAAGCCGGCCTGCGCAAGCAGGATATCACTGATGCCGATGCTGTCGCCCATCACCGCCATCGCCTGGAAAGCACCATCCACGCCATCGAAAGCGAAGAGCGCGACCGTCTTCACCCTCGCCAGAGGCCGCCTGAAGTGCCGGTGCCGCCGGTCGTCGAAATGCCGGCGCCGCCGGTTCATCGGGGGGACGTGGCCGATATCGACAGCCTGATCGATAGCCCGGTGGCGGCAGGCGAGACCCGCGCCCCCGAGGTGATCATGAGCCGCAGCGACGAGTCGAGCCTCGACGACGTGCATGCGAGCAATGCCGATCATCTCGCAGCCGCCCCGGCCGGCGATGAGCGGCTTCAGCGCGGCCAGCGCGCAGCCGATATGGATTTTCGTCCGGAGCGGGCGGCAGGCCGTCGCAAGCCCCGCAAGTTCTTTTCGAGGCTTCTCGTCTGGTGCGTCCTGCTGGCCTTCATCGGCATCGGCGCCTGGTGGGCCTATACGTCGGGCCTGCTGCTCACGGCGGCCGAGCGCGACACCAGCGTCGCCAATCCGCCGGCCAGCACCCAGCCGGAGGACTTCACCGGCAACGACGACAGCGGCGGAAATGCGGCCACCAACACCGAGCAGCCGGTGACCATCGATCCTCAAAACAGTTTTTCGGCCGATTGGATTCCGGTGTTCAAGCCCGACGAGGCCGACAAGATCAAATCCGGCCCGCGGGCGCGCACCGAAAGCATCACCGAGAACGATGGCCCCGCCCTGCGCCTGATTTCCGAAAGCGGTGCGGCTGACGGCAATATTTCGGTCAGCGTACCGGCCTCCGTGCTGCAGCAGCTTGCCGGCAAATCCTCGACCATCGCACTGACGCTGCAATCGACCACCGATGAGCCGACGCAGGTTACGGTCGAGTGCAATTTCCAGTCGCTCGGCAACTGCGCCCGCCATCGCTTCAGTGTTACCCGCGAAAAGTCGGATGCGCTGCTGCAGGTGAAGTTCGACCGTTCGCTCGCGCCGAATTCGCCCGGTACCTTGACGATCAACAGCGATCTGGACGGCAAGTCGCGCGGCATCAACCTCTTCGCCATTCGCATCCTGCCAGGGCAGTGACTCGGCTTTACTCGGGGCGGCGGCTTACTTCAGAAAGCCGGGGCCGGAGCCGATGATCTCGTTATCGACTTCGCCGAGCGCCTTCTTGTCCTTGCCATCGTAGTCGATCCTGTTCAGCATGTGGCGGATCAATTCCAGACGCCCCCGCCGCTTGTCATTGGCGCGGATCACCGTCCAGGGCGCGAAATCCGTATGGGTTTCCTTCAGCATCCGGTCGCGCTTGTCGCTGTAGTCGTCCCATTTCGTCAGCGCCGCGATATCCATTGAAGACAGTTTCCAGACCTTCAGCGGATCGTGGCGGCGGTCGTGGAAACGCTTGAGCTGCATCTCGCGACCGATATCGAGATAAAATTTGAAGAAGAAGATGCCCTCATGGGCGATGATCTTTTCGAGCTGCGGCGCCTGCTTGAGAAAGTCCTCATATTGTTGCGGAGTGCAGAAACCCATGACGGGCTCGACGCCAGCGCGGTTGTACCACGAGCGGTCGAACAGCACGAATTCGCCTGCGGTCGGGAACTGCGCGACATAACGCTGGAAATACCATTGTCCCTGTTCGCGCTCTGTCGGTTTGGTCAAGGCTACGACCCGCGCAAGACGTGGGTTCATATTCTCGGAAGAGGCCGAGATTGCACCGCCCTTGCCGGCCGCATCGCGTCCCTCGAACAGCGCCATCACCCGCTTGCCGGTCGCCTGCAGCCAGAATTGCACCTTGACGAGTTCCACCTGCAGCTTTTCCAGCTGCTCCGAATAATCCTCTTCCTTGAGCTTTTTCTTGTAGGGAAATTCGCCGGATTCAAGCGCGTGTTCCTCGACCCAGTCAGGCAGAACGGGATCGTCGACATCGAAGATGCGTTTCGTTCCCCGGATATTCAGCTCCACCGCCCTGTTTTTCACGTCCTCGTCCATATGCTCCTCCTGCGGTCGATCGTTTCCTTGTAGCAGGCGAACATATTTGCCATTGGAAATCAAATCTTTCGCCTTCGTCAGGTCATTTCTCGCGGTTTTCGGCTGCTGCTTTTGCCACCGGAACATGCCAGCCGAAAACTTCTGTCATGAATTGCCGCTATCAGGCAGAGTTCAATATAAAGAAAAACGAATCGACGCCGCGAGGCCCACTTGCAAGACGAGATCCCTTGGAGAAAGAGCCTGCTGGCGCGCATCCGGCGTGAACGGCCGGTGCTGCTTGCGGCCATCCTCAGCGCGCTTGCCGCTCTTGCCGCCGGGATGAACAAGTGGGTCGTGCTCGTCCTCCTGCTCGTCATGATCTTCACCGCGCTGTTCAATGAGGCGCCCGTCCTTACGGCCGAGCCCGTCGAGCCGGTGGAGACGGAGCCGGAAGCGCCGCCGAGCCGCCTGCCCGAGGTTTCCGCTACGCTTGCCGGCCTCGATATTCCCGTCATGGTGCTGTCGGACGACGCTTCCGTGCTCTTCCAGAACCGTGCCGCCGAAAAGGCTTTCGGCGAGGTGGCACTTGGCGCCCACATATCGGCCCGGCTTCGCTCGCCCGGCGTGCTCGACATGGTGCGCGAAACCATCGCCACCAATGCGCCGAACCAGATCGAGCACTCTGAGCGGCTGCCGTCCGAGCGTGTCTATATCGTCCGAAGCGCACCTGTCGAATTCCAGGCCGAGGGGCAGCATGAGCGGTTTTTCATCCTGTCCTTCCGCGATATATCGGAGGTCCGCCGCATCGACCGTATGCGATCGGACTTCGTCGCCAACGCCAGCCATGAGCTGCGCACGCCGCTTGCCTCATTGCGCGGCTTCATCGAGACAATCCAGGGCCCGGCGAAGAACGATCAGAAGGCCCAGGCGCAGTTTCTGGGCATCATGTTCGATCAGACCACCCGCATGAGCAGGTTGGTCGATGACCTGCTGTCGCTCTCCCGCCTAGAGCTGAAATCGCACATCGCGCCGGATGAGAAGGTCGATCTGGTGCCGCTGCTCGGCCATGTCCGCGACTCGCTCGTACCGCTCGCCAAGGATGTCGGCGTCGACATTAACCTGCATCTGCCCGACGGCAAGGTCGAGGTGCTGGGAGACCGCGACGAACTTGTCCAGGTCTTCGAGAACCTGATGGAGAATGCCTGCAAATATGGCCAGGAAGGCAAGATCGTCGATGTCTGGCTGAAGAACGACGCCGGTCAGCCCGTGGAGGTCAGCATAATAGACAAGGGGCCGGGCATCCCGGCCGAGCACGTGCCGCGTCTGACCGAACGCTTCTATCGCGTCAGCATCGAGGACAGCCGCTCGAAGAAGGGCACCGGCCTCGGCCTTGCCATCGTCAAACATATCCTGACCCGCCACCGCGCCCGGCTGATCGTGAAGTCCGAAGTCGGCAAGGGCACCGATTTCACGGTGCGCTTCTGAGGCGGGGATGGATGTTAAGGCGGCGAGGGTTCTTTCCGGGGCAGCGATGGCGTGCCATGTGATTTGCCCCTCACCCTAACCCTCTCCCCGTTCTGACGGGGAGAGGGGACGTGCCCCGCGAGAGGCTCGCGGTGGACGGACAGGGTGCGGCATATCCCATTCGCCCCGTTTATGGGGAGAAGGTGCCGGCAGGCGGATGAGGGGCAGATCACACGTCACGACTTCAATGAAGCCACGCGCGCTACAACCGACCACCCATCTTTGCACGTTTCTGCAACGTGAGGTGGGCTGGTGATCGAACGTCGCTGTCTTTTGGAAGAAATCGGACAGCATCACTGAAAATTTAGGTGTGATATCAAAAACATAACCTGTCATAAATGTTTCACCGATTTGACATAAAAGGACGGTGCTTACAGCGCTAAGAGAGTCCCGCCGATGAAAAAAGGCAATGCGAGGGCCTCTCTACAGGCCGCATCACACAAGCCCAATGCCCGGGAGATTCAAATGAACACCTTCAAGCTCACCGTTGCCGCGCTCGCTGCAACTGCTGCGTTCGCTGGCACAGCCGTCGCCCGTGACCAGATTCAGGTTGCCGGTTCGTCCACCGTCCTGCCTTACGCAAAGATCGTTGCCGAGTCCTTCGGCGAGACCTTCACCAACTTCAAGACGCCAATCGTCGAATCCGGCGGCTCCAGCGCCGGCCTCAAGGAATTCTGCAAGGGCGTCGGCGAAAACACCATCGACATCGCTAACTCATCTCGCGCTATTAAGAAAAGCGAGATCGAAGCCTGCAAGGCAGCCGGCGTGACGGATATCCAGGAAGTCAAGATCGGTTATGACGGCATCGTTTTCGCGACCGATGCCGGCAACCCCGATGTCGCTTACGTTCCGGCCGACATCTACAAGGCCCTCGCCGCCCAGGTCGTCGTCGACGGCAAGCTCGTCGCAAACCCCTACAAGAAGTGGTCGGAAGTCAACCCGAAGCTTCCGGCTGTTGATATCGCCGCTTATATCCCGGGCGAAAAGCACGGGACTCGCGAAGTCTTCGAGGAAAAGGTCTTGGCAGCTGGCTGCGAAGCATCGGGCGCTGCAGAAGTCATCAAAGCCGCCGTTTCGGACAAGGCCGCTCAGGGCAAGGCCTGCATCGCAGTCCGTAAGGACGGCGCTGCAGTCGACATCGACGGTGACTACACCGAAACGCTGTCTCGCATCGCTGCCAACAAGACCGCGGTCGGAGTATTTGGCCTTTCCTTCTACGAAAACAATGCCGACAAGCTGAAGGTCGCCACCGTGAACGGTATCGTTCCGTCCACCGAAACGATCGCCAACGGCACCTATCCGGTTTCCCGCCCGCTGTTCTTCTACGTCAAGAAGGCACATCTCGGCGCTGTTCCGGGCCTGAAGGAATACGTCAACTTCTTCGTATCCGACCAGATGATCGGCCCTGACGGCCCGCTCGCCGAATACGGCCTCGTTGCCGCTCCGGATGCCGAGCGCGAAGCGATCCGCAAGGAC
This sequence comes from Rhizobium bangladeshense, assembly GCF_017357245.1. Classification (NCBI taxonomy): domain Bacteria; kingdom Pseudomonadati; phylum Pseudomonadota; class Alphaproteobacteria; order Hyphomicrobiales; family Rhizobiaceae; genus Rhizobium; species Rhizobium bangladeshense. Next base: position 511,433 of record NZ_CP071612.1, read on the forward strand.
GTCGAAGCTGGTAAGGCCATGTAATGACTTTGCCGGCGCGGTGCTTCAAGCCCGCGCCGGCATTGCTTTATGCCCCTGCGTGCCGGCTTTTTCGCTGCAGGGTTTTCCTTCTCCAATGATTGGAAGCTGAAGGCAGGCTGATGCAGCCGCCGGGCTTATTGGGGCTTCGGGCCTGGGGACGTAACGAATGAGCACATCCGTCATACTTTTGTGCCTTGTGGTGATCGGCGCCGCCGCCTATCTGGTGGCGCGCAGCCGTGCCGCAGCACTTGCCGGAGGCAGGTCCTCCGCATTGCATTCACGGCCGGCCTATTACGGCGCCTATGCCGCGATCTGGGCTGTTCTTCCTGCCCTCATCGTCCTCTGCGTCTGGCTCTCCGTCAGCCCTGGAATTGTCCAGTCCTCGGTTCGCGACGCCTTCCCTGCCGACGTCAAGGCGCAGGCCGCGGTCGAGCAGGATCTGAGCTACTCGATGGTAGCGACGGTTGCGCGCGGGCTGACGATGCTCACTCCCGACGAGGTAGCGGCAGTGTCCACCGACCCGGCGGCGCTGCAGGCCAAGCTCAGCGAAAAGGGCGTGCCGCTCGCCGGCCAGCCGCAGCCTTACATGGTCGAAGCCGCAAAGACGCTCAATTCGATGAGCATGACGAGCCGGCTTGCCATGACAGCGGTGGTCTTCGCTCTCGCCGTTGCCGGCGCTTTCTATGCGCTGCGCGCCATCGCGCCCCGTTTCCGCGCCCGCAACCGCGTCGAGCGCGTCATGCTATGGGGGCTGCTGCTGGCCTCGTCGATCGCCATCCTGACGACGGTGGGCATCGTGCTGTCCATGCTGTCCGAAGCCGCGCGCTTCTTTGCGGTCGTTCCCGCCAACGAATTCTTCTTCGGTACCGTCTGGGATCCGCGCTTTGCCGGCGCTGGCAGCTCGTCCTTCGGCCAGTTCGGCCTGATCCCGCTCTTGCTGGGCACGCTTTATATCGGCCTTGTCGCCATGCTCGTTGCCGTGCCGGTCGGCCTTTTCGCCGCCATCTATATGGCCGAATATGCCTCGCCGAAGCTGCGGGGCATCGCCAAGCCGCTTCTCGAAGTGCTCGCCGGCATTCCGACGATCGTCTACGGCTTCTTCGCCCTCGTCACCGTCGGCCCGTTCCTGCGCGATTTCTCCGCTCAGATCAGCGGCCTGCTCTCCGGCAATTATGCGAGTTTCATCCAGGCGCAGAGCGTGCTGACAGCCGGTATCGTCATGGGCATCATGCTGATCCCCTACGTTTCCTCGCTGTCGGACGACATCATCACCGCCGTGCCGCGGGCCCTGCGTGACGGTTCGCTCGGTCTCGGCGCCACGCGCTCCGAAACCATCAAGAAGGTTGTCCTGCCGGCGGCTCTCCCCGGTATCGTCGGGGCGTTGCTGATGACCGCCTCGCGCGCCATCGGCGAAACCATGATCGTCGTGCTGGCCGCCGGTGTCGCCGCCCGCATCCAGATCAATCCCTTCGAGCCGATGACGACGGTGACCGTGAAGATCGTCAACCAGCTCACCGGCGACCTTGAGTTCACCTCGCCGCAGACACTGGTTGCCTTCGCCCTTGGCATCACGCTGTTCTGCATCACGCTTTGCCTCAACATCTATGCGCTCTACATCGTGCGCAAATATCGGGAGCAGTACGAATGACGAATATTGTTTCTCCCGTCGCCGGAACCATTTCCAAGGCGCCGCCGCGCCGCGATATCGGCATCAAACGCCGCTATGCCGCCGAGCGCCGGTTCCAGGCCTATGGCATCGCCGCCATCGCTTTCGGCCTCATCTTCCTCTTCATCCTGCTGTGGACGGTGATCGGCAAGGGCTACACGGCCTTCCAGCAGACGTCGATCACCCTGCCGATCGAATTCGCCGAGAAGACGATCGACCCGAACAACAAGCGCGCGACCGACCCTTCGGTGCTGATCGCCGCCAACTATCCGGTTCTGCTGCGCGATGCGATCGTCAAGCAGCTGAACATCAATGCATCCAGCCGTCCCGATGTGCGTGAGGCCACGGCCATGCTTTCCAAGGGCGCGCCGATCCAGCTGCGTGACATGGTGGTCGCCGATCCTTCGATCATCGGCAAGACCGTCAACGTCACGCTGCTCGCTGATGCTAATATCGACAGCGCCAACAAGGGCCAGATCGACCTTTCGGTCGAGGAGAAGAACCGCAAGGTCAGCGACAAGCAGGTCGGCTGGATGAACGAGCTGAAGGCGAGCGGTGCGCTGACCAAGGAGTTCAACACCGGTCTCTTCGTCAATGGCAACTCCAGCCGCCCGGAGGCTGCCGGCCTCGGCGTCGCCCTCATCGGCTCGCTGTATCTGATGCTGATCGTGCTGGTTCTGTCTCTGCCGATCGGCGTGGCAGCCTCGATCTACCTCGAGGAGTTTGCGCCGAAGAACAAGCTGACGGACCTGATCGAGGTCAACATCAACAACCTCGCCGCGGTTCCGTCGATCGTCTATGGTCTGCTCGGCCTCTCCGTCTTCATCAACTTCATCGGTCTGCCGCGCTCGGCTTCACTGGTCGGCGGCCTGGTGCTGACGCTGATGACCCTGCCGACGATCATCATCGCCACCCGCGCCGCACTGCGCGCCGTGCCGCCCTCGATCCGCGCTGCAGCCCTGGGCCTCGGCGCTTCGAAGATGCAGATGGTGTTCCACCATGTCCTGCCGCTTGCCATGCCCGGCATCCTCACCGGCACGATCATCGGTCTGGCGCACGCGCTCGGTGAAACCGCGCCGCTGCTGTTGATCGGCATGGTCGCTTTCGTCGCCAATGCACCGACCACGCCGCTCGATCCCTCGACGGCGCTGCCCGTGCAGGTCTATATGTGGGCGAACGAGGCGGAACGCGCCTTCGTGGAGCGTACTTCGGGTGCCATCATCGTCCTGCTCCTGTTCCTGGTTGCCATGAACATGGGTGCCATTCTCTTGCGTCGTCGCTTCGAGCGCCGCTGGTAAACGGAGTTAAACATCATGAACATGTTGACGGAAGCTGCAGTTGAAAAGGCGCTGGATCAGAAGATGAGCAACGTCCCGTATAAGATGATCGGACAGGATGTCTCCGTATACTACGGCGAGAAGCGCGCGCTTTTCGATGTCAACCTGAACATCCGCGAAAACACCGTAACCGCCCTGATCGGTCCTTCCGGCTGCGGCAAGTCGACCTTCCTGCGAAGCCTCAACCGCATGAACGACACGATCGAGGGTTGCCGCGTCACCGGCAAGATCACGCTGGACGGCGACGACGTCTATGATCCGGATATCGACGTCGTCGAACTTCGCGCCCGCGTCGGCATGGTTTTCCAGAAGCCGAACCCGTTCCCGAAGTCGATCTACGAAAACGTCTCCTACGGCCCGCGCATCCATGGTCTCGCAAAGTCGAAGGCCGATCTCGACCAGATCGTCGAGACCAGCCTGCAGCGCGCCGGCCTCTGGAACGAGGTCAAGGACCGCGTGCACGAGTCCGGCACCGGCCTCTCGGGCGGCCAGCAGCAGCGCTTGTGCATCGCCCGCGCCGTTGCCGTCAGCCCGGAAGTCATCCTGATGGATGAGCCCTGCTCGGCGCTTGACCCGATCGCCACCGCCAAGGTCGAGGAACTGATCCACGAGCTGCGCGAGAATTACACGATCGTCATCGTCACCCACTCCATGCAGCAGGCCGCGCGCGTTTCGCAGCGCACCGCCATGTTCCACCTCGGCAACCTCGTCGAGGAGAACGACACCGACAAGATGTTCACCAATCCGGACGATCCACGTACCCAGGACTACATCATGGGTCGCTTCGGCTGATTGCGGCGATCCGAAGCCTTCCCGTTATTCGAGGACAAAGCCCAATGGCATCGACACATATTTATTCTGCCTATGATGATGATCTGAAGTTCCTGTCCAGGCGGATTTCCGAAATGGGCGGCCTGGCCGAACAGATGGTCGCGGAATCCGTCCGGGCGCTGGTCAACGGCGACACGGCGCTGGCGCAGAAGGTCATCTCCGACGATGTGATCCTTGATCACACCGAGCGCGAAATCGGCGACAAGGCGATCGTCACCATCGCCCGCCGCCAGCCGATGGCCGCAGACCTGCGCGAAATCATGGGTTCGATCCGCATCGCCGCCGATCTCGAACGCGTCGGCGACCTCGGCAAGAACACAGCCAAGCGCGTCATCGCCGTGCAGAGCACCGGCGTTCCCCGCAAGCTCGCCCGCGGTCTCGAGCACCTGTCCGAGCTGGCGCTGGTCCAGCTCAAGGAAGTGCTCGACGTCTATACGACGCGCGCCGCCGACAAGGCGACCGCCATCCGCGAACGCGATAACGAGATCGACGCGATGTACACGTCGCTGTTCCGCGAGCTGCTGACCTACATGATGGAAGATCCGCGCAACATCACGAGCTGCACGCATCTGCTCTTCTGCGCCAAGAACATCGAGCGCATCGGCGACCACGCCACCAACATCGCCGAGACTATCTACTACATGGCAACGGGCGCCCAGCCGGAAGGCGATCGCCCCAAGGATGACAGCGCCAACACTGTCGGCGCCGCGACGGAATAATCGTCACGAACCAGCGGACCGGGCCAGCCGCCCGGACCAACCACTTGCGTGCGCGCCCGTTCGGGGCGCGCAAAGAGGTCGCAGCCAATTTCTGAAGATGCGCAGGACGCCTGCTTAATCGCCCCGGTTTAAGGCTTTTGCGCGAGGAGACGGACACGCATGATCCCGAGAGTCGCAGTTGTTGAAGACGAGGAAGCCCTGAGCGTACTTCTTCGCTATAACCTGGAAGCGGAAGGCTTCGAGGTCGATACCATCCTGCGCGGCGACGAGGCCGAAATCAGGCTTCAGGAGCGCACGCCCGACCTTCTGATCCTCGACTGGATGCTGCCCGGCGTCTCCGGCATCGAACTCTGCCGGCGCCTGCGCATGCGGCCGGAAACCGAGCGGCTGCCGATCATCATGCTGACGGCGCGCGGCGAGGAGAGCGAGCGCGTGCGCGGGCTGTCCACCGGCGCCGACGATTACGTCGTGAAGCCGTTCTCGACCCCCGAACTCGTCGCCCGCGTCAAGGCGATGCTGCGCCGTGCCCGCCCTGAAGTGCTGTCGTCGGTGCTGAAATGCGGCGATATCGAGCTCGATCGCGAAACCCATCGCGTCCACCGCAAGAGCCGCGAGGTCCGCCTCGGACCGACCGAATTCCGCCTGCTGGAATTCCTGATGTCGTCGCCAGGCCGGGTCTTTTCCCGCTCGCAGCTGCTCGACGGCGTCTGGGGCCACGACATCTATGTCGACGAACGCACCGTCGACGTCCATGTCGGCCGCCTGCGCAAGGCGCTGAATTTCTCCAACATGCAGGACGTCATCCGCACCGTCCGCGGCGCCGGTTACTCGATGGAGGCCTGAGGTTGAGGAGAGTGCATGTGGCCGGCGCTCCCGCCCGTGCAGCGGTTCCCAGGCCCTTCATCGCACCGGCGCTGGGTATGAGCCAGCACGGCCTCACCTCGGTCATCCAGGCACCACCTCTCCTCCGTCATCCCAGGGCTTGACCCTGGGATCCATGCGGCTGGCGCTGCGGGAGGAACGATGGCATTCAGCTGCAGGGAAGTTATCGAAGCCGAGTGCCTGTTGTGGATCCCAGGGTCAAGCCCTGAGATGACGGAGTGTGGGTTGGCGTTCTAGCCTAACGCCCGCTGATGCAGCTTGTGAAGCGGCGCTTTTGCCGCAAATTCATCGCGCCTGCGAGGGCTGTGCGTCTCGGCGCCACCTCTCCATCGCGCCTGCAGAGCCAACCTGTCCAGGCACCATCTCCCCTCCGTCATCCCAGGGCTTGACCCTGGGATCCATGCGGCTGGCACTGTGAGAAGCGCGATAGCATCGAACTGCAGGGAAACAATTGAAGTGGTGTGCTTGGTTGCGGATCCCAGGGTCAAGCCCTGGGATGACGGAAAGTGTGGTCGGCTTTGCTGCCAAACACAAAGGTCGCTTCCCCACTCCGATCATAAAAAACGGGCCACTCGGCCCGTTTTTTTGTCCGTGGATGCAGCCCGCTCAACTTGCCCGTGCAGCCGCCCGGCGCCGTTCGTTGACCGGCTGGTAGGCAAGCTTCTGATGATAGCCGCAATAGGGTGAGTTGTCCGGGGACTCGCAGCCGCAGAAATGGAAGTCTTCCTTCAGCGGATCGCCGACCGGCCACTTGCAGGTGCGTTCAGTCAGCTCCGTCAGGCCAAGGCGGCGGGAAATCGGCACGACTACGTTGCCGGCCGGCACATATTCCATCTCCTCGACCGCATCGACCTCGATCTCTTCCTTCAGCATCGTTGCGCCCTGCTGGCGGGTAACGGTGCGGGTGGTGATCCGGGAGGCGTAGTTCGGCGCACGCGGCGCTGAAGTCTGGCGCTTCGGCGTGCGCGCCGCTGTGGCTGTGCCGCCGGCCTTGGCACGGCCGGGAAGGCTCAGCCGGTGCACCTTGCCGATGACGGCATTTCGGCTGACCCCGCCAAGCTGCGCCGCGATCTGGCTGGCACTCAGTCCTTCCGACCAAAGCTTCTTGAGTTTCTCGACCCGCTCGTCTGTCCAGTTCATGCCCTGTCTCCACCTTTTGCGTTGGTGATGGCAGAATCCCTCACCGTTGTCCCGGAAGCCTCCGAAACAAGAAACGCCTGATCAATTTTGGTGACTAGTTCCGCCGCATGCAGTCTAGTAATTGAACTTTAACCTAGTGTGAGGCTGACTCCGTGACAAGAGTCGCGGGAATCCGGATGAATCGAATTTCAAGTTTTCCCCAACTTGCTGCCTCCGCGTGTCATTTCTGCAATAATGCCTGTTGAAGGCCGGAAACGCCCCTGTACTAGCTTGCTGCATGCGCTAAGGCCGCAGTTTTGTTGACATTGCAGCGCGAAAAGGAAATAGTACCGCTTGCCGCCGAAAGGCGGCATTTTTAATTTGTCGGGCTTGGTGTCTTTAGCCGGAGTCCGGGCATGACAACATTGGGAGACCCGCGCCATGGCTGAAGCCGCGCCGCTTTATGACACCTATTCTCGCGCCCCGCTGCGGTTCGAGCGAGGCGAGGGCGTATGGCTGATCACCGAAGGCGGCGAGCGTTATCTCGATTTCGGCGCCGGCGTCGCCGTGACATCGGTCGGCCACAGCAATCCGCACGTTGTCGCAGCGCTGAAGGAGCAGGCCGATAAGGTCTGGCACCTCTCCAATATCTATGAGATCCCCGGCCAGGAGCGCCTCGCCAAGCGCCTGACCGACGCAACCTTTGCCGACAAGGTGTTCTTCACCAATTCGGGCGCGGAGGCGCTCGAATGCGCCGTCAAGACGGCGCGCCGCTATCAGTTCTCCAAGGGCCACCCCGAGCGCTTCCATATCATCACCTTCGAAGGCGCCTTCCACGGCCGCACGCTCGCGACGATCGCCGCCGGCGGCCAGGAGAAATATCTCGAAGGCTTCGGCCCTAAGGCGCCGGGTTTCGATCAGGTGCCCTTTGGCGACATCGATGCCGTCCGCGCCGCCGTTACCGATGCGACGGCAGCAATCCTGATCGAACCGGTGCAGGGCGAGGGCGGTGTGCGTCCTGCAACCAACGAGTTCATGAAGGCGCTTCGCCAGATCTGCGACGAAAAGGGCCTGCTGTTGATCCTCGACGAGGTGCAGACGGGCGTCGGCCGCACCGGCAAGCTCTTCGCCCATGAATGGTCCGGCATCACACCCGACATCATGGCCGTTGCCAAGGGCATCGGCGGCGGTTTCCCGCTCGGAGCCTGCCTTGCCACCGCGGAGGCCGCTTCCGGAATGAAGGCCGGCACGCATGGTTCGACCTATGGCGGCAATCCGCTTGCCATGGCCGTTGGCAGCGCCGTGCTCGATATCATTCTCGCGGATGGTTTCCTTGAGCATGTGCGCGACGTGGCGCTCGTCTTCCGTCAGGGGCTTGCCTCGCTCAAGGATCGTTATCCCGACGTGATCGAGGATATCAGAGGCGAGGGGCTTCTGCTCGGCGTCAAGGCTGCGGTTTCCTCCGCCGAACTGCTGCAGGCGATCCGCGCCGCGCACCTGCTCGGCGTGCCGGCGGGCGACAACGTCATCCGCCTTCTTCCTCCGCTCGTCGTCACTGCCGAGGAAGCCCGCGAAGGGCTCGCGCGCCTCGAGCGCGCCGCCGAGAGCATCCGCGCCTCCAAGGTCAAGAAGACGGCTTGAAAGGATCGCCGCCTTCGGGCGCACGACAGGTAAGAACATGGCTCCCAAACATTTCCTAGATCTTTCGGCGGTCACATCAGCCGACCTCAGAACCATCATGAACGACGCGCTCGCCCGCAAGCAGGCCTTCAAGGCCGGCAAAGACGACAAGCCGCTCGCCGGCAAGATGCTGGCGATGATCTTCGAGAAACCGTCGACGCGCACCCGCGTCTCCTTCGACGTCGGCATGCGTCAGCTCGGCGGCGAAACACTCTTCCTTTCGGGCACCGAAATGCAGCTCGGCCGCGCCGAGACGATCGGGGACACCGCCAAGGTGCTGTCGCGTTATGTCGATGCAATCATGATCCGCACGACCGAGCATTCGCGCCTGCTGGAGCTTGCCGAGCACGCGACCGTGCCTGTCATCAATGCGCTGACGGATGATACCCATCCTTGCCAGATCATGGCCGATATCATGACCTACGAGGAGCACCGCGGCCCGATCAAGGGCAAGACCATCGCCTGGACCGGCGACGGCAACAATGTGCTGCATTCGCTGGTCGAAGGCGCCGCGCGCTTCGGCTACCGCATGAACATGGCCGTGCCCCTTGGTTCGGAGCCCAAGGATCACTATCTGAACTGGGCCCGCAATGAGGGCGCCGAAATCATGCTCTGCCATGATGCCGACCGTGCGGTCGCCGGCGCCGATTGCGTGGTGACCGATACCTGGGTCTCCATGAATCAGGAACATCGGGCCCGGGGTCACAACGTCTTCCAGCCTTATCAGGTCAATGCGGCCTTGATGGCCAAGGCCGGCAATGATGCATTGTTCATGCATTGCCTGCCCGCTCATCGCGGTGAGGAAGTGACGGACGAGGTGATCGACGGCCCGCAATCCGTGGTCTTCGATGAGGCGGAAAACCGTCTTCATGCGCAGAAGTCGATTCTTGCTTGGTGCCTGGGCGCGATCTGAACCATAATCGGAAGCCTGTAAGTCACGGACTTGCGGCCGCGCGAGCGAAGGGCACGCTGACCCTTTGCTTGAGAACTAGGAGTGAATGCCATGGCAGAAGCTGCAGCCGCCCTCGGCCAGTTCGATTTCGCCGGCGATGATCATGTCGTCCCCTTTCAGGTGGAGGGTCTGGATGTGCGCGGTCGCGCCGTCCAGCTCGGGCCCATGCTCGATGCCATTCTCGAGCGCCATCACTATCCCGCGCCCGTCGCCCGGCTGCTTGCCGAAGTGGTCGTGCTGACGGTGCTGCTCGGCACCTCGCTGAAGTTCGACGGCAAGTTCACTGTGCAGACCAAGGGCGACGGCCCGGTCGATCTCCTCGTCGCCGATTTCTCGACGCCTGACAACGTCCGTGCTTATGCCCGTTTTGACCGGTCGCTGCTCGACAAGGCCGTCGCATCAGGCGAGACCGAGCCGGAGCAGTTGCTCGGCAAGGGCGTGCTCGCCTTCACCATCGATCAAGGCAAGTTCGCTCAACCCTATCAGGGCATCGTCGCGCTCGATGGCACCTCGCTCGAAGAGATTGCCGGTGTCTATTTCCGCCAGTCGGAGCAGATCCCGACGCGCGTGCGCCTGGCTGCGGCCGAACTCTTGGACCGTGACGACGCCGGCAAGCCGCGCCATCGCTGGCGCGCCGGCGGTCTCGTCGCCCAGTTCCTGCCGGAGGCGCCGGAGCGCATGCGCCACCCCGATCTCCACGGCGGTGACGGCGACAACGGCGACCGCCCCCATGGCGAGGACGACGCCTGGGTCGAAGCGCGTTCGCTTGTCGAGACCATCGACGCCGATGAGTTGACGGATCCGCAGGTCGGCACAGAACGGCTCTTGTTCCGCCTGTTCCACGAGCGCGGCGTGCGCGTCTACGAACCGCGCGCCGTCTTCGACCGCTGCAGCTGTTCGCGGGAAAAGATCGGTAACGTGCTGAAGGGCTTCACCGCCGAGGAGATCGAGGCCAGCCAGGAAAATGGCGAAATCGCCGTGACCTGCGAATTCTGCTCGACCACCTATCGCTTCCAGGCGGCCGAGCTTCAGCCGGCGGAATAACATCGGTCGCGCGCAGCGCGCGAAAAAAATGGCATTGCAGCGGCACCGTGGCTCGACTTTCGGTAGTTACTGTGCACCTATTCCCCAACTGGTACTTTGGGGTGGGCCTTATGCGCTTTTTATATTTCGTACTCGCATTAACGGCTGCGATGCCACGAATTGGCTTGGCTGACGAGACAAACCAATGGAAAGAGATCGGCGATTGGAGCGTGGCTGTCGATCCGACCTTAGACAATGGCTGTTTTGTTCTGACTTCCTTTGATGACGACACCATTTTTCGTCTTGGTTTCAATCTCCGGAAAAAGGACAACCCTTTTTACATCATGCTCGGAAATCCAAACTGGAAATCCCTGGAGAAAGGGAAGCGCTATCCCCTCGAACTCTCGTTAGGCGAGTATAAATGGACGGCTGATGCGACAGGTCTGGATCTCCCTGGCTTCAAATCATTATGGATTGATTCCAAGGATCCTGACTTGATTGCGGAGTTTGCGGGTAAACTGAGTTTCCGCGCCAGCTTTAGAGGAAAGCAGATTGTAGCCCTCGGTCTGAAAGATTCCGCCAGGGCAGCGGATGAGTTGCTCGCCTGCCAAAAGGCGGTAAACGATGCGGTCGCAAAACAGCCAGCACCGCCGCAATCTAAAGATCCGTTCGAAGCAAAGCCAGGTACTCAGGCCTCGGATCCTTTCGATCTTTAGTAGATTGATAATTGGGCAAGCCTGGGATCCACGGCTGTGCGACCAGATCGATCTTGCATCCCCCAGGTATTGGTCGGCGCCGGCACGCGGATGAAGGGGCAAGGCTCCGCAATCTGGGTCGCACGTCCACCAGAACGTTCTGCTACTTTGCAGTGATGAGTAGCATTTTCTACGCTACGCGTTCAATTAAGCACGCGTAGCAGACCCGGCGAATCCAGCGAGAAGGCGGGGATGTCGACGTCGAACAGCTCGCCTTCATCCGTTTCCATCTGGTAATGGCCGAACATCAGCCCTGACGGCGTGTCGAGCGGGCAGCCGGAAGAATATTCATAGGTGTCGCCCGGGCTGAGCCGCGGCTGTTCGCCGACGACCCCCGGACCGGTCACCTCGTCCACCTGTCCGTTCTGGTCGGTGATGTTCCAGTAGCGGTTGACCAGGCGGACAGCGACGCCGGAATTGTTGCTGATAACAATCCGGTAACCCCAGACATAGCGATCGTCTTCCGGATCGGATTGCTCCTCCAGATAGAACGGTTCGACCACGACTTCGATATCTCTTGTGAGGGCGCGATACATGCCTTGCACCTTAGTCAAGATATGTTACCCGTATCTTATAAGAAGGGCCTGCCCGTCAAGAAACGGAACGTTGATCAGCGGTCAAATGCTCATGATCGAATGGTTTTCGATCGTTAAGCCTAATTGCCAGCGTTAATTTTACTTCGCAACGCCGGCGCGGGTGAACTTGTTCCCGCAGATGGGCGGCCGGATTTGCATGAAGCCCGGCCGCCATTGTCGTCGGTCAGCCCGAGACCTTGGCGAGTGCCCGCGCGAAATCCTCGATCAGGTCTTCCGTGTCCTCGATGCCGGCCGAAAGGCGCACTGTGCCCGGAGAAATGCCGAGTTCGGCACGCGCTTCTTCCGTCAGGTTCTTGTGCGTCGTCGTCGCCGGATGGGTGATCAGGCTCTTGCTGTCGCCGAGATTGTTGGAAATCTTGATGATCTCGAGCGCATTCTGCAGGGCGAAGGCAGCTTCCTTGCCGCCTTTCAGCTCGAAGGCAACAAGCGTCGAGCCGCCGGTCATCTGACTGGCGATGATGTCGGCCTGCGGGTGATCCTCGCGCCCGGGATAGATCACCTTGGCAATCTTGTTTTGGTCGGCCAGGAAGTCGGCGATCCTTGCTGCATTCTCAGTCTGCTGTTTCACCCGCAGCGGCAGCGTCTCGATGCCCTTCAGAAGTGTCCAGGCATTGAATGGCGACATGGCCGGGCCTGTGTGGCGGAAGTAGTCGTGCAGGTTCTCGTCGATCCACGCCTTGTCGGCGAGCACCACGCCGCCCAGGCACCGGCCCTGGCCGTCGATATGCTTGGTGGCGGAATAGACGACGATATGGGCGCCGAGTTCGAGCGGCTTTTGGAAGAGCGGCGTTGCGAAGACGTTGTCGACCACCACCTTGGCGCCGATCTGATTGGCGAGTCTGGCGACGCCTGATATGTCGATCACCTCGAGCGTCGGGTTGGTCGGGCTTTCCAGGAAGAACACCTTGGTGTTCGGCCGGATGGCCTTCTCCCAGTTGGCGAGATCGCGGCCGTCGACCAGCGTGCATTCGATCCCGTATTTCGGTGCCAGCGTTTCCACCACCCAGCGGCAGGAGCCGAACAGAGCGCGGGCGGCGACGATATGGTCGCCCGCCTTGACCTGGCAGAGGACGGCGGCGGTGACGGCCGCCATGCCGGAAGCGGTGGCGCGGGCGTCTTCGGCGCCTTCCAATGCGCACATGCGCTTTTCGAACATGTCGTTGGTCGGGCTGCCGTAGCGGGCGTAGATGAAGCCGTCCGTTTCGCCCTTGAAGCGGGCTTCGGCCGCTTCCGACGTCTCATAGACGAAACCCTGCGTGAGATAGATTGCCTCGGACGTTTCGCCATATTGCGAACGCAGCGTGCCGCCATGGACGAGTTGGGTTGCCGGGCGCCAGGTCTTGCTCATGCCATCACCTTCACATAACAAAAAAACCGGCCGCAAAAGCAGACCGGTTTCATAACCCGGTCTTTTTAGCCACTTGTTTAACGTGGCTGCAAGCCGACCGGCCAAATCACCACGGGATAATTCTGCAATACTGCTGTTAGCTGCTTGCGTCAATTCCCCGAGTTTGGTTTTGTCGGCGCAAAAGATGGATGGGGCATGATGGCTCGCGACACTGGAATTCTGGCGGACCGCGCGATTTCGGCGCTGTTTGAAACGGGGCGTCTTATCTCCGAGCGGGAGCTGGACCGCGATCAGATCCAGCCGGCAAGCCTCGACCTTCGCTTGGGCGCAAAGGCCTTTCGAGTGCGCGCCTCGTTCATGCCCGGCCCCTCGCATCTGGTGTCGGACAAGCTCGACCGGCTGAGCCTGCACGTGATCGACCTTTCCCAGGGCGCGGTGCTCGAAACCGGCTGTGTCTATATCGTGCCATTGATGGAGAGCCTGGCGCTGCCGGCCGACATGTCGGCCTCGGCGAATCCGAAGAGCTCGACCGGAAGGCTCGACATCTTCACCCGCGTCATCACCGACTACGCCCAGGAATTCGACAAGATACCGTCAGGTTATTCCGGGCCGCTCTATCTGGAAATCAGCCCGCGCACCTTCCCGATCGTCGTGCGCCGCGGCTCGCGCCTCTCGCAGATCCGATTCCGCGTCGGCCAGTCCGTGCTCGGGGAGCCGGAACTTCTGAAGCTGCATGAAAGCGAGACGCTCGTCGCTAGCAAGCAGCCGAACGTCTCCGGCGGCGGCATCGCGCTTTCGATCGATCTCTCCGGCGACAAGGACGGCCTGATCGGCTATCGCGGCAAACACCACACCGCCGTCGTCGATGTCGACGAAAAGGACCAGCACGACATCTTCGATTTCTGGGAGCCGCTTTACAGCCGCGGTCGCAACGAACTGATCCTCGATCCCGACGAATTCTATATCCTCGTCTCGCGTGAGGCCGTGCATGTGCCGCCGGATTATGCCGCCGAGATGACCCCCTTCGATCCGCTGGTCGGCGAATTCCGCGTCCATTATGCCGGCTTCTTCGATCCGGGCTTCGGCCACGCGCCGGCCGGCGGTCGCGGCAGCCGCGCCGTCCTGGAAGTGCGCAGCCACGAAGTGCCCTTCATCCTCGAAGACGGCCAGATCGTCGGCCGCCTCGTCTACGAGCACATGCAGGAAAAACCCACCAGCCTCTACGGCTCCGGTCTCGGCTCCAACTACCAGGCCCAGGGCCTCAAGCTCTCGAAGCACTTCCGCATCTGACGCCTGCCGGAGGGTCGCGACTTGACAGCGGCCCCCATCTGTTGGAAATCTCAGCGCATCGCGGGTGTAGCTCAATGGTAGAGCAGCAGCTTCCCAAGCTGAATACGAGGGTTCGATTCCCTTCACCCGCTCCAATTTCCCAGTGATGCGATTAAAACCTAATCCCCGAAAAACCGTATCGGTTTGTATTGCCGATGCGCGATGATCAGGCTCCGGTCGGGCTGGATGATGTAGGTTTCCTCCACCTCCCGGCCATACTGGTCGATGAAATTATGCGGGAAGCTGGAGCCGGGCGGGGATTTGGTGAGCTTGCTGCGCGGCTGGCCATTATAGGTGATGCTGCCCGGGATCGGTTCAAGACCCGGTCCACTGTAGCTGACGGTGTTGCATCCCGCGAGAACAAGAGTGCCGATGAGGCCGATGATTGCCGGTTTCATGTCTATCCCTTCCGGTGCGCCGAACGCCGCGATCTTACTCCCGATCGGAACAGGCGCAGCAGATGAAACGGCGCCTCGGCCATCACTCCTTCGGGAAGTGGCGCCTGGAACGTCGCGCGATACTTTCAACCGGCTCAGAATTCCGTCCAGTCGCCATCCTTGCTTATCGGCGTGCTGCTGTTGGGGCCGAAGGCGCTGACGAGCTGTTGACCGAGCGCGCGGGCCGGGGAGGCGGCGGGGCGCACCGTTCCTTCCTTGGCGATGCGGATCGGGGCTGCCCTGACTGCCGGGCGCGCTGCCGCGCGAGGTGCCGCGGCCGGCGGCCGGACGGACGCGATCGGTGCAGCGGCGGCAAAACCGCCTGTGCCGGTCAGCCGGAATTGGCCGAGCAGCGTGTTGAGCGCTGCCGCTTCGCTGGCGAGGCTGTGGCTGGCGGCGGTGGATTGCTCGACCATCGCCGCATTCTGCTGCGTGCCCTGGTCCATGGTGTTGACGGCGGTGTTGATCTCCTGCAGCCCGATCGACTGCTCCCGGGAGGCTTCGGCGATCGCGTGGACGTGCTGGTTGATCTCCTGCACCTCGGTGACGATCGCATCGAGCGCCTTGCCGGTCTCGCCGACCAGCGTGACGCCGGTTTGCACATGCGAGCCGGAATTGGTGATCAGCGACTTGATCTCCTTGGCGGCATTGGCCGAGCGCTGGGCGAGTTCGCGCACTTCCTGGGCTACGACCGCAAAACCTTTGCCGGCCTCGCCGGCGCGCGCGGCTTCCACACCGGCATTCAAGGCCAGCAGGTTGGTCTGGAAGGCAATATCGTCGATGACGCCGATGATATTGGAAATTTCGCCGGAGGACCTTTCGATCTCCTGCATGGCGGATACGGCCTTGCGGACGATCTCGCCGGATTTTTCGGCGCCGAGGCGTGTGCGGGTGACGAGCTGGCTCGCCTCCGCGGCGCGCTTGGCCGCGTCGCGCACCGTCGTGGTAATCTCTTCCAGCGCCGCTGCGGTTTCTTCGACGGAGGCCGACTGCTGTTCCGTTCGCCGGGAAAGCTCATCTGCGGAAGAACGGATCTCGTTGGCGCCGGCGCCGATGGCCCGCGCATTGGCGCCGACCGCCTGCATGGTCTCGTTGAGCTTCTCGAGCGAGTGGTTGAAATCCTGGCGCAACGCATCGAGATGGGCGACGAAGGGCTCGCCGATGGATGAGGCGAGATCGCCGGCGGCAAGGCGGCGCAGGCCGTCGCCAAGGGCTGCGACGGCGCGTTCGAGCTCGGCCGCCTCGCGAGCTTTCTGCGCCTCGCGTTCGCGTCGCTCGCGCTCGCTGACACTGCGGTCCGCATCGGCGCGCGCCTCGATTTGACGACGCTCGATCGCATTGTCGCGGAAGATCGAAACCGCCTTTGCCATCTGGCCGACTTCGTCGCGGCGATCGAGACCGCTGATATCGCTATCGGTGTCGCCTTCGGCAAGCCGCTTCATGCGCAGGCTGAGCTTCGTCATCGGGCCGGCGATGCCTTTTTGCGCCACGGCAACGGAGAAGCCGATCGCGGCGAGAACGGCAATGCCGATCAGGACGAAACAGAAGGTGATCCGGCCGCTGACGGACGCCGAAAGCGCGTCGCCGCCGTCGTTGAGCATCGCCATCATCGCATCATTGTTGGCGATCATCTTCGGCGTCAGCGCATCGAGCCTGGCATTGATCAGCGCAACATTGGCGAGTGCGCCGGCCCGATCCTCGCCCTTGCTCTGCTCGATGATCTTATTGGCCAGGGCTTCGATTTCATCGATGCCCGCCTGAATTTCGTCGATCGCCGCCTTGCGGCTCGGAAGGAGTGCGAGGGCCTGTCTCATCCGGTCGCGAGCCTGCGGCAGCTTGCTCGGGGTGGCAAGCGCTGTCTGGTACGTCGGCGTGTCGGGCTGCATTTCGGCAACCAACGTGACCTGCAGCACCGAAGCTACGACAGAGGCGCTGGCGCGCGCGCTCAGCATCGAGGCCTGTGCCTCATGATCGATAAAGACGCTATAGGCGGCGTCCGCCCGGCGGAACTCGGAGATGATATAGACCAGCCCCGCCATCGTGATCAGCCCGATGAGCGCCACGACCGAAATGATTTTGGTGCGGATCTTCAGATGCTTCAACATGGGAAATGTCACCCGATTTTGCCCGGCTCGCCGCGCGTCCGGTGTTTGGAGATTATAGTCGTAAAGAGCGCTGCCTGGCTGTCGCGGCGCCGGAAGTGGAGTGACGCGTGCATCATGCCATCGGCCAGCGGGCGCCTCGTGTCGTCGCGACAAATAGAGGCGATATTCTTTAATTCCGCGCTAACGTGGAGGCGCTGGCCCGCCCTTAATTTTGAGGGGAGCAGGAGGTTTGCGCCATCCGCTCGAGAGGGGCCTCGAAGGGCGAGACGGGTGCGGCGTGGTTGCGGAATGCAAGGGGCGATGCTGGAGCGTGTTCCTCGAGGCTCCTGCCTTCGAGGCGTGGGAGGATGCCGCGGCCAATCAGTTCCTGAGCCTCATGCGTTCGCCCAATCCCATACATATTCCCCGCCGAGCATGACTCTGTTACATCTCATCGACCCCGCAACGTTTCGACGCTGAACCCCGAGACTGGATCACCATGATTGAAACCCAGCAGGCATCCCCGACTCTCAGGGCCTTTCTGGCGGCCGGCCTGTTTCTGGTAGCGCTGTTTTCAAGCTTTGCCGCATCCGCCCAGCAGGCTGCCCCCTCGCTGCCGCTGCTCTTCGATGCCCGCGAGCGTCTCGCCAGGCCTGATCTCTCCTCGCTGGTCCGCTTGCGCTTTCTGACGTCGGTTGATTTCCCGCCATTTAATTTCACCGATCAGAATGGCAAGCTTTCCGGTTTCAACGTCGATCTCGCCCGCGAAATTTGCGGCGAGCTCGAGATTTCAGACAAGTGCCAGATCCAGGCGATGCCTTTCGCCGATCTCAAGGATGCGCTCGCCGCCTCGCAGGGCGATGCCGTCATCGCCGGCCTTGCGGTGACCCCGGAGTTGCGTCGGCAATTTCTATTCTCCAGGCCATATCTGATGCTGCCGGCGCGTTTCGTGCGCAATCTTGGCGCTCCGTTCGATGGAAAGACCGCTGCCGCACTGTCGAACCATTCGGTCGGCGTCGTCAAAGGCACGGTACATGAGGCGATGCTTGCCACCTTTTTCCCGGCCTTGAAGGCACAAACCTTCGACACCAAGGACGCCCTGCTTGCGGCGTTGAAGGAGCGCAAGGTCGATGCCGCATTCGCCGATGCGCTGCAGCTTTCTTTCTGGGTCTCTTCGCCGGCCTCTGGCAGATGCTGCGCGCTGTTCGACGGCCCTTACCTCTCCGAACATTTCCTCGGCGAGGGAATGACGATCATGCTGCGGCAGAAGGACACCGTGCTCACTTCCGCCATCGACCATGCGCTTGCCGCACTGTCGCGCAACGGCCGTCTTCAGGAAATTTATCTGCGGTATTTTCCCTACGGCCTCTACTGAGCCTTAGAGCCTTTCCTGGTCAGATTGAAGCGTTCTGTTGGCTCATCAGCCTGGCCCGTTTCAGCCAACCCTCCCGCAGATTTGCCTGGCAAATCTGCAAGACTTTGGAATCGCCGGACGCACTTATCGCTTCGCATGGCGAAGCGATGCGGTCGGTGGGCCGGGCATCTCTGCCCTGACGAAAACTTGCTCCGGCAGAATGCTTCAATCTGACCAGGAAAGGCTCTCCGCTTATCCCTTGCGGAAGCGGGCAATCGCGCTGCGTTCGATCGCCGCGCAGGTGAGCTTGTCGAGCCCGAGCCGGTCACGCAGCAGGCTGAGCAGCCGCAGTTCCTCAGCCTTGACCGAGAGATCGGCGGAGGCCACTTCGACGGCAAGTGCATAGGCCGTGTCGTAGAGTTTTGTCGGCAGCGTGTCGCGTACGGTTTCGAGAACGACGTCGAGGCCCTCAGGCCCGGCAAGCAGCGAGGCACAGTCGCGCGCTATCGAAATCAGCTTGTCGTCGTCGAAATCCTTGAAAACCGGCAGGAAACCGATCAGTTGGCCGATTCTCGTCATCTCCCGGTCGTTCATCGTGCTGTCGACGGCGGATGCCATCACCATCACGTAGATCAGGGCGTCATGGGCGGAAAGCGGCTTATTCATTGGTGATTCCTTTTTCAATCAGCCGAGATTAGGAATTGGCGACGGCCATTACAAGGGATCGGCAGCATCTCGCACCGGCGGGCGGCCTGTCATTTGCGGCGCGGGTCTCCGCCGTAAATGCCTTTCTGCGCTTGCCTCGTCTTCTCGGCGATTGGTGCAAGCGGCGAACCCGCCTCAGCTTCCGCCCAGCCGTTTTCCGCAAGCCACGTACCGAGATCTTGCGTGCCGAGCCGGCAGGTGGCGATCGCCGTTCCCTTCCATTCGACCGCGTCGAGGTCGCAGGTGATACTGCGGTTGCGCAAGAGCTGGCGCAGCGCCGTCTTCGCCATCATGCCGCAAGGCCATTGCCGGCCTGCCGGCCCGCATATCCTGTCGGCCGGCGTTGGGACAATGCCGGCAAGATGGAGCCGGCGCTCGCCGAAGGAAAGGCTGCCGGCATTTTCGACCAGCGGCCTCGGCAGCTCCATCGCCTTTTTCTCGACCGGCGCGGCTTGTTGCGTGATGGTCTCGGGTTTGGGCGCCGCGCGATCAGGCGGTTCCGGAGGGGGCGAGCCCGCCGGTACCACTGAGCGTGCGATCATTTCGGCGCGTTCATCGGATATCGTCGCCGCCCGTTCGGTGGGCTCGGGGGCAGCATCCGGCGCAGCCGCTGTCTCCCCTGCGGGTGCGGTCTCTTCCCCTGCTGTGCCGCCGCGAAGCCTCGCTTCGCCTGCCATCAGCAGGCCGACTACCACCGCCATCCCCGTGATACCTGTAAAGATGGCGGCAGGACGCATGGAATATCTTCCTACTGGCTGGCCCAGATGATGCGGGCGATCCAATCGACGTCGGAAAGATCAAGAGTGCGATTGGGATGTTCGGGGTTGAGCGACATCAGCTCGATCGACCGAGGGCTCTGGCGCAGCAGCACCTTGGCCATCACCTCGCCCCCGCATGTGCGTACGACGACGCGGTCGTTGCGGCGCACGTGCGCCCCAGGCTCCACAATCAGCACATCCCCGTCGCGATAGAGCGGCATCATGCTCTCGCCCTGCACCTCCAGCGCATAGACGCCGGATCTCTGCGACGGATTGGCCGGGAACTCCACCACGTCCCAGCCCTGACCGGCCGGAAAGCCGCCATCGTCGAAGAAGCCGCCGGCGCCAGCCTGCGCGAAGCCGAGCAGCGGAATGGAGCTGCCTGGCGGGCGCCCGGCGCGCTCGCCGGCCCGCTCTCCGGAAGAATTGGCGCTCGGTTGCATGAAGGCGAGAAACTGCTCCATGCTTGCCCCTGTGGCATCGAGCACCTTGGCGATCGATTCCGTCGACGGCCAGCGCAGCCGCCCATCGGCGGAAAGCCGTTTCGACTTGTTGAAGGAGGTGGGATCGAGGCCGGCGCGGCGCGCAAGACCGGATGGCGTCAGCTCGTGCCGTTCGGCAAGCCTGTCGATCGCCTCCCAGATCTGCTTGTGTGACAGCATATGCGCCCGGTTCCGTGCAGCCTGTCTCAGGCCGCGCTTTCAGCCGGACGAAATAATAACCGACCGTACCACGCCCGTAAAGGTAAGAAGGAATAAAATCCTGCTATCGCGGGTTTCAGCCACCCTCAGGCCACCATCGCCATGTTGATCTTGCCGAGCTGGATGACAGCCTGTGTGCGGCTGTCGACATTGAGTTTCAGCAGGATCGCCGAGACATGCGCCTTGATCGTCGCCTCGGAGACTCCGAGTTCATAGGCGATCTGCTTGTTCAACAGGCCTTCGCCGAGCATGGTCAGCACACGGCTCTGCTGCGGCGTCAGCGTGTGCAGGCGATGGATCAGATCGGCAACGTCGGGATCCTGCTCCTGGCCGTCGCGATAGCTTTCCGGCGTCGCGATATCGCCGGCAAGCACCGTCTGGATGCTGCGACGGATGTCTTCGATGCCCGAGGATTTTGAAATGAAGCCGGAAGCGCCGAGTTCAAGTGCCCGGCGGATCGTCGTTGCATCGTCGGTCGCCGAGACGATGATGATCGGCAGGCTGGCGAATTCGGCGCGCAGCGCCATCAGGCCGGAAAAGCCGCTGACGCCGGGCATGGCTAGATCCAGCAGCATCAGGTCGGCATCAGGATGGGTGCTGGCGGCGGTGCGTACGGCCGCGAAATCGCCGGCTTCGACGATCGACTGGCGGCCCTCCATGCCAATGACCGCCTGGCGCAGCGCATCGCGAAACAGCGGATGATCATCCGCAATGATGATGGTCTGTTCCTGCATCGAAAACTCCCTCCCAAGAGTCCGATCGTGCCGGCATGCGCGCTATCCCCTCAGCGTTGCATGCATGCTTTCTGATAGACTATATCAGATCATGTCTTCTGCGGAAGGGGATTGGCGTTTTCGTCAGCCTGGAACTCCTTCACCATCCCCATGAAACTCTTCATCATCCGCTCCATGATGCTGATCGAGCGGTCGATCTCGGCGTCGCTCGGCAGCGCGCGCTGGATAAGGCCACCTTGTTCCAGCTTGGTCACCCGCTCTGAAAGCCGGTCGAGCTCGTCCTCATAGGCTGCCCGCTCGTCGGCCGCCATCCGGCAGACCAGGGCGCCGTCCTTGTCCTGGCAGATCGACATGGCGCCGGTCTGGCGATCGAGCCGGACGAAATGGTCGCCGCTTTTCTCCAACTGGAACCGGGCCACATCAGTCTCGGCCGCCGCGGCCGCGAGTGGCAGGAGAACAGCGCCAAGTGCGAGAACCAAAATCTTCATCGTCTCATCCTCCGGATTTTGCCTGAGCTGGTCCCGCTTTTTGAGTGCCAGGGCGTGGACATCGCCGCCTCTTTCCGGCAAAGCGCTCATGACCCAATGGATCAGCAATCGCGAGGCCATGATGACCGTGACACCGACCCTTTACAAGATCGTGACGGAGACCCTCTGGCAGCAAGCCAGACAAAGCGGCATTTTTCATGGCGCCGGCATCGATCTCAAGGACGGATTCATTCATTTCTCGACAGCGGACCAGGTGAAACAGACAGCCGCCCTTCATTTTGCCGGCCAGCCCGGCCTCGTGCTGGTCGCCGTCGACGGCAGCGGCTTCGGTGACAAGCTCCTGTTCGAGCCCTCCCGTGGCGGCGATCTCTTCCCTCATCTCTACGCCGATCTGCCGCTTGCGGCCGTGCTCTGGGACGCGGCGCTGCCGCTCGATGAGAAGGGCGTTCATATTTTCCCGGAGCTGCAGCCATGATCGATCCTTTCAAGCGCGTCGCCCGTAAAGGTCTCTTCCTGTTCGATCCGGAAACCGCGCACGGCATGTCGCTCGCCGCGCTGAAATCAGGCCTCGTGCCTGCCTGCCGGATGACTCCCGATCCGCGCCTTCGCCAGACCGTCGCCGGTCTCTCCTTCGAAAATCCGCTCGGAATGGCGGCGGGCTACGACAAGAATGCCGAGGTGCCGGAGGCGCTGCTGAAGCTCGGCTTCGGCTTTACCGAGATCGGCACGGTGACGCCGAAGCCGCAACCCGGCAACCCGCGCCCGCGCATCTTCCGACTGGTCGAGGATGAAGGAGTCATCAACCGCCTCGGCTTCAACAATGAAGGCCATGACGCTGCTTATCGGCGCCTCGCCGCGCTGAAGAGCGGCGGCATCGTCGGCGTCAATATCGGCGCCAACAAGGACAGCGACGACCGCATTGCCGATTATGTCGCCGGGATCCGCCGCTTCTATTCCGTTGCGCGCTATTTCACCGCCAACATCTCCTCGCCGAACACGCCCGGCCTGCGCGACCTGCAGGCGCGCGAAAGCCTCGCGGCGCTGCTTTCGGCCGTGCTTGCGGCGCGTGACGAGATGGCCGAAACATCCGGCCGGAAAATCCCCGTTTTTTTGAAGATTGCCCCCGACCTGACCGAGGAAGGCATGGACGACATCGCCGCGGAAGCGCTTTCGCATGCGTTGGATGGATTGATCGTCTCCAACACGACGCTGTCGCGCGAGGGCCTCAGGGATCAGCGCCAGGCCAAGGAGGCGGGCGGCCTCTCCGGCGTGCCGCTTTTCGAAAAATCGACGGCGGTGCTCGCCAGGATGCGCAAGCGTGTCGGCCCGGCTTTGCCTATCATCGGCGTCGGCGGCGTCTCCTCGGCCGAAACCGCGCTGGAGAAGATCCGGGCGGGCGCCGATCTCGTGCAGCTCTATTCCTGCATGGTCTATGAAGGCCCCGGCCTGCCCGGCGATATCGTTCGCGGCCTGTCGGCGCTGATGGACCGCGAGAAAGTCGGTTCGATCCGCGAGCTGCGCGACAGCAGGATGGACTACTGGGCGGTGCGGAAGATCTGATCGGCCCGCGGTCTGACCAGCATTGCGAGGAAGAAGCCGCGGAAGAGCAGGAAGGCGTTCATGCCGAGCCACAGGCCGTGATTGCCGAAGAGCGGCACGAAGATGGCGAGCATTAAGAGATAACCGGCAAAGGACATCAGCATCCGGTTGCGCATGTCGGCCGACCAGGTCGCGCCGATGAAGACGCCGTCCATGAGGAAGGCGAGCGCCCCCGTCAGCCCCGTTACCGCCGCCCAGGGCAGATAGGTTTCGGCCGCCTCCCGCACCTCCGGCGAAGTGGTCAGCACCGAGATAAGCCAGGGTCCGGCGAGGAAGAAGAAAGCGGAAATGATTGCCGCCAGCCCGAAGGACCAGAAGGTCGTCAACTTTAGCCCGCGATCGAAGGCCGGTCGGTAGCGGGCGCCGACCGCCCGGCCGGTGATCTGCTCGGCGGCATTGGCAAGCCCGTCGAGATAATAGCCTGATAGAAGGAAGAAATTCATCAACACGGCATTGGCGGCAAGTGTCACCGCCCCGAAGCTGGTGCCGATCCGCGTCATGATGGTAAAAGCGCCGATCAGCACGAAGGTCCGGATCAGGATATCGCGGTTGAGTGCGAAGAGCTCCGCCAGCCGGTGCCGGGAAAACACTTCCGGCCATGCCGGCCGCTCCGCCTTGGCAAAGCCGGTGAGCACGATGAACAGCCCGGCAAGCGCGCCCGCCGTCTCGCCGGCCATCGTTCCCCAGGCGACACCCGCCACGCCCCAGCCGAGCGACAGGCCGAGATAGATGGAGAGCAGGATGTTGATGCCGTTGATCAGCCCCTGCAGCAGCAGCCCGGCAGTGCCCTGTCCGCGCCCGAGCACGAAGCCGAGAATGGCGTAGTTGGCGAGTGCGGCCGGTGCAGCAAGGATGCGGATCGAGAAATAGGTGCCGGTGGCCTCGGCGATTGCTCCTTCCGCCCCCATCAGCTTCAGCCCCGCCACCTTCAGCAGCGGCGACAAACAGAGGAGCGCCAGCCCGCAGGCAAGCGCGGAGATCATCGCCCTCGAGAAAACCGCCTGCTGCTCGTGCTGGTCTCGCCGCCCATAGGCCTGGGCGGTCAGCCCCGTCGTCGAGGCGCGCAGGAAATTGAAACTGCCGAGGATGAGATCGAAGAGCATGGCGCCGATCGCCAGCCCCGCCAGCGCTTCCGCATCGCCCATATGGCCGACGACGGCAGTGTTCGTCAGCCCGAGCATGGGCGTCGTCAGGAAGCCGAGCGTCATCGGAATGGCAAGCGACAGCACCAGCCGGTGCGTCACATCGAAAGCGAGTGCGTTGTGCTTGCTGCGCGTATCCATACCGGCCTCATATTGAGGCAGAATCGCCTCGGCTGGAAAGCACCATGGCCCAATAGGGCAGGTTCCTGGAAGACGTATTATGGGCGACGGCGACGCCGAGGCCGCCATAACGGCCGAGCATGTTTTCCAGGTGATGCGGCGAATTGATCCAGGCGGTCACCACGGCATCGACGCTCTGCTGGCCGGACGCGATATTTTCCGCCGCTGGCAGCCTGACGCCGCTTGCCTTGACACGTGCGCCGAAACTGTCGGTGATGCCGATCAGATGCGCCATCTTGCCGGCGCTGGCCATGCGTTTGGCCTGGAAGAGAGCGGCCGTCTGCGCCGCCGGATCGGCCTCTAGCGGCGGCAGGCCGTTCTTCGCCCTCAGCTGGTTGACGAGCGGCAGAACGCTCGTCGTCTCGTCCTCGCCGTTCGAAGGCGTGCCGGAAAGACGCGGGGTCGTGCTGCAGCCGGCGATGCCGGCGGCGAGCGCAAGTCCGGAGAAGCGCAGCAAGCTGCGTCTGGAAAAATCGATGGGTGTCATGTTACCGGCGATAGCTGAAAAGGCGAAGGATGACGAAGAGCGGGATGACGATCGTCGCCCCAAGGAGAAGATAGTCGCCGACCCGCCCGAGTGCGGCGAAGCCGCGGTACCAGAGTTCCAGGATGAAGTCGCGGAACCCATAGATGATGTTCCATGGCGTCAGGCCGAATACGGTCATCACGAAACCGACAATCAGCGACACCACGACGAGTTTAATCAATGTGCGGCCGAGCGAATCGCCAAGGAACCTGTTCACCTGATCGGACATGCGCCATCTCCTGTTTGCCCTTGGAATAAGGTCGCGGTGCGCCGCCCGCAAGCCCTTTCCGGGATTGGCCGCTTCGCCTGTGAAATAGGACTTGAGTTTTTTTGTGGCCGCCGCCAAATGCAGCGAAACGATAGGTCCGCCATGCAGTCCCACCAGCTTTCCTCAGGCGATGTCATCGCCGACCGCCGCGCAGATTATGCCCGGATGCTCGAAGAAGGCGGAGAGCCGGAGGCGGCGGCGGAACTGATGGAACAGGCGCTCGAACTCGCGCCCGCCTGGGCCGCCGGCTGGTATCGGCTCGCCACCTATCTGGAAAAGGCGGGAAGGGGGGAAGCCGCGATCGAGGCCTATCGCCGGACGCTCACCCTCGATTCCGAGGATATATTCGGCGCCACCCTCAAGCTTGCCCTTCTCGGCGACGCTGCGATCCCCGACCGGCCGCCGAGCCGCTATGTCGAGCGCCTGTTCGACGACTATGCCCACCGTTTCGAAACCGCCCTCGTCGACAAACTCGATTATAGTGTCCCGCAGAAGCTTGCAGCCCTCGTCGCTTCCACCGACAGGCGTTACGAATGTGCCGTCGATCTCGGTTGCGGCACCGGCCTGCTTGGCCCCGAGATCCGTGCTCTCGCCGGCCGTCTTGAAGGCTTCGATCTGTCGCAGAACATGCTGGCAAAGGCTTCCGAGAAACGGGTCTATGATCACCTCGCCCAGGCCGATCTGTCGCTTGCGCCCGATCGCTCCGGCCTGTTTGACGCTGCGGCGTACCGGCGCGCCGACCTCGTGACCGCAGCCGACGTGCTGATGTACCTCGGCAATCTCGAGAGCGTGTTTTCGATCGTCGGTGAACTCGCCGCCGCCGGTGCAGATTTCGCCTTTTCCGTCGAGGATGCGGGCGATGGAGAGGCTTTCCATCTCGCCCCGTCGCTGCGGTATGCCCATTCGGAAGCCTATGTGACGCAGCTGCTTTCCTGCCACGGCTTCGAAATCCTCAAGATCGTCAAGACGGTCATTCGCAAAGATGGCGGAAAACCGGTTTCCGGCATTCTGTTCCTTACGCGCAAGACTGCGTGAGCGAACAATTCTTGCTATTTTCAAATAGGTCAATATTGCTTACCTATTGTGCTTGATCGCAAGGCCAGAAGCCTGATATTGCTCTGATATCCGTAAAGAGCGGGGCAATATAGGCCGCGCTCTCCGGCTCTTTTCACATCGGAAAACCTCACCGCCTCAGGATTTTTTGGGGGGCGTCCGCGAACTCGTCTGCCGTGGAGTCTGGCGATATGACACAGCTCATCAATGCCCTTGGCGTCTGGAATACCAGCGCGACGCGCCATACGCCGATCGAAGATGTGCAGGGTATCTTCTCCGGCAGCCTCATTGCCGCTCTCGGCCTCTATGTGCTTGCCAGTGCAGGCCTTCTCACCGGCAGCACCGCCGGCGTCGCCTTCCTCCTGCACTATGCCTTCGGCGTCAATTTCGGCCTCGCCTTTTTCCTGCTCAACCTGCCGTTCTTCTATCTCTCCTGGAAGCGCCTCGGCATGGTCTTCACCCTCAAGACCTTCGTCGCCATCGGCCTGACCGCGGTGCTATCAGACGTGCAATCGCGCTTCTTTTCGATTTCGAGCATCCATCCTGCCTGGGCGGCTCTTCTCGGCGGCCTGCTGCTCGGCTTCGGCCTGCTGGCGCTCTATCGTCACCGCGCCAGCCTCGGCGGTGTCGGCATTCTCGGCATTTATCTGCAGGAGCGTTTCGGCGTCCGCGCCGGCCTCGTCCAGCTCGCCATTGACATGTGCGTGCTCGCCGCCGCCTTCTTCGTCACCACGCCGCCGGTCGTCTTCTATTCGGTTCTCGGCGCCGTCGTCCTCAACCTCTTCGTTGCCATCAATCACCGCGCCGACCGCTACATCGCGCTGTAGGTGACCCGCTCTCTCCGTGGGCCTGCGACGCCGCGTTTGGCGCGTCCCCTGCTCGTCTTACGGGGAAAGAGGACTTTGCTCCAATCGACATTGCGAGCAACGATCGAACCTTACAAATCGGTAAGCCATTCTAAACAAAACGTAACTTGCCTGTGATCGGCTCCGGCGCAACACTCCTCCTGCGCCGGATTTGATGAGGTGAACTATGTCAGATTTGGAAAAACTCGTAAGACGCCGCATGCAGGAAGAATACGCCAAGGGCGCTTCCGCAGAGGAAATTACCAAGGTCGTCCGCGACATATTCAACAGCATCGACCTCTCGGACAATGGGTCTGACGCCATTGCCGCCCGGGCCGCTGCGGATCACGATTGACCTGATATTCGACCGACCCGAGATTTTCGGGTCGGTTCCCGTCAATAGCGATTACGCGGCTTTCGTCACTTGATCGATGGGGTGCTGCGAGCGGAAGCCGACGGCAAGCCGGTTCCAGATATTGATCGCGCCGATCGCCACGGTAATTTTTGTCATCTCCTCCTCGGAGAAATGGGCATTCAGCGCCTCGTAATCGGCATCCGGCGCGCCTGTCTTGGCGATATTGGTCACGGCGTCGACCCAGCCGAGCAGCGCCCTTTCGCGCGCGTCATAGATCGGCGACTCCCGCCAGACGCACATCAGATTGATCCATTGATCGCTGAGCCCGTCGTGGCGGGCCTCCTTCACATGCATGTCGACGCAATAGGCGCAGCCGTTGATCTGCGAGGCGCGCAGCTTGATCAGGTGAATGAAGCGGCGCTCCAGCCCGGAAGACTGGACATATTGCTCGAGCGCGGCGACTGCCTTGTAGGCATCGGGAGCGGCTTTGGCGAAGTTGAAACGGGGTTGCATGTCTTTCTCCTGTGTTGTGGCTCAACGAGCCGTCTTGCGTTCATGGATTTGAAGGAAGGCGCAGCCTCGGGCTGCGATCGATCCGTCGTCGAGGGCGGCGAGTTCGATACCGATGTCGGCAATGCTGGTCTTGGCGAGTTCGGCCCGGTAGACCCGTTCGGCCCGCAGCATCGCCGCGCTGATGTTGCAGGGCTTGGCAAAGAAGCGGTCGGAGACCGGGTTTGGTCCGCGCTGGCGGATTTCGGCGCAGCGGAAGGCTGGCGCCGATCCCTCCACGGCAAGCAGTATGTCGAGCAGCGAAATGTCTTTCGGCGCCTTCGCCAGGCGATAGCCGCCCTTCGGCCCCGGCACGGTATCGAGAATGCCGGCGCCCGAGAGTGCCTGCAGATGTTTCAAAAGGTAACTTGTCGACACGCCATGGAATTCCGCCAGCGCGGCGGCGGAAAGCACGCCGCCTTCGGAAAGGCCGGAGAGCATGGCCACGCTGTGAATGGCCTGCTCGACTCCATCGCTCATTTTCATCCCAAACTGCCTCCTCAATTCGTGGATAAAAAATATCCATGATTATGTGCATTGTCAACCGGCGTCTCGCTGGCCCTTGTGTTTATCCCTGCGCCGGCTAGAAAACGGCAAAAGCAGATAGGGGAATTTCATGGCATCCAACGCCTCCGCAGGCCTTCTGAACTCCAGCGCAGAACGCCACTCGCTGTTGGACGACGCGCAGGGTATCGTCGCCGGCAGCATGCTGGCCGTCCTCGGCGTCTCGCTGCTGTCCGGCGCCGGAATGCTTGCCGGCGGCACTGCGGGCCTTGCCTTCCTTGCGCATTACGCGACCGGGATCAGTTTCGGGCTCTGCTTCTTTGCCGTAAACCTGCCCTTCTATTATCTTGCCTTCCGCCGTTTAGGCCCAGCCTTCACCATCAAGACCTTCCTTGCGATCGGGCTGACCTCGCTCCTGTCCGAATTCGTGCCTGACTTCATCGGCGTGACGCAGGTCCACCCGGTTGCCGGTGCGCTATTCGGAGGCCTGGTCATCGCCGCCGGCATGCTGGCGCTTTTCCGCCACCGCGCCAGTCTAGGCGGTATCGGCATTCTCGCCCTCTATATCGAGGATCGCTTCGGCTGGCGGGCCGGCCTCGTCCAGCTCGGTTTCGACGCCATCGTGCTGGCGCTCTCCTTCTTCGTCGCCAGCCCCTTCATCATCGCATGTTCGGTGCTTGGCGCCGTCGTGCTCAACCTGACGCTCGCCATCAATCACCGCAAGGACCGCTATATCGCGATGTGAGCGGCGGCCCTGCTCTTCTTTTTCGCCCGCTTTTCACTACCTTCAGGGCGTGGACCAGATCGATTCCGACGCCTTGCTTCCTGCCGCCTTTACCCGCTGGTTTGCGGAAAAGGGCTGGCGCCCGCGCGCCCATCAGCTGGAGCTGCTCGCGCGCGCCGAGGCCGGCCAAAGCACGCTGCTGATCGCGCCGACCGGCGCCGGCAAGACGCTTGCCGGTTTCCTGCCCTCGCTCACCGATCTCACCCGCCGCGGCAGGATCCCGCCCGGCTCCGCCTTCACCGGCATCCATACGCTCTATGTCTCGCCGCTGAAGGCGCTGGCGATCGATATCGAGCGCAACCTGATGAAGCCCGTTCTGGAAATGGGCCTGCCCGTCACGATAGAAAACCGCACCGGCGATACGCCGAACGCCAAGCGCCAGCGCCAGAAGCTCAACCCGCCGGATATTCTGCTGACAACGCCGGAGCAGGTCGCCTTGCTTCTGGCGAACAGGGAGGCAGAGCGCTTCTTCAAGGACCTGAAATATGTCGTCCTCGACGAGCTGCATTCGCTCGTCACTTCCAAGCGCGGCCACATGCTTTCGCTCGGCCTTGCCCGTCTGCGCCGCCTTGCTCCCCATCTCAAGACCATCGGTCTGTCGGCGACCGTCGCTGAGCCGATGGACCTGCAGAAATGGCTGGTCGCCCAGGAGGAGGGGAGGGAGCATCATGCGGGGCTTGTCGTCGTGGAAGGCGGCGCCAAACCCGATATTTCGATCCTGCCGACCGAGGAGCGCATTCCTTGGGCCGGCCATTCCGCCAAATATGCCATCCCCGACGTCTACCGCCAACTTCTTGATCACAAGACGACGCTGCTTTTCGTCAATACCCGCAGCCAAGCGGAGATGTTGTTCCAGGAACTCTGGACGATCAATGACGACAATCTGCCGATCGCGCTCCACCACGGCTCCCTCGATGTCGCCCAGCGCCGCAAGGTTGAGGCAGCCATGGCTGAAAACCGGCTGCGTGCCGTCGTCGCCACCTCCACGCTCGATCTCGGCATCGACTGGGGCGATGTCGATCTCGTCATCCATGTCGGCGCGCCGAAGGGGGCCTCGCGTCTTGCCCAGCGCATCGGCCGCGCCAATCACCGCATGGACGAGCCTTCGAAGGCAATCCTCGTGCCGGCCAACCGCTTCGAGGTGATGGAGTGTCGGGCAGCGCTTGACGCCAATTATATCGGCGCCCAGGACACGCCGCCCGTCGGCCGCGGCGCGCTCGACGTGCTCGCCCAGCACGTGCTCGGCATGGCCTGCGCCGAACCCTTCGACATGCTGGAACTCTATGATGAAATCACCAGCGCCTCGCCCTATGCCGATCTCAGCTGGGAGACCTTCGAGCGTGTCGTCGATTTCGTCGCGACCGGCGGCTATGCGCTCCGGACCTACGAGCGTTACGCCCGCATCCGAAAGACCAAGGAGGGCCGCTGGCGCGTCTCCAATCCTGCCGTCGCCCAGCAATACCGCCTCAACCTCGGCACCATCGTCGAAAGCCCGATGCTGAACATCCGCATGGTCAAGCGCGGCGAGGGTGGACGGATCGGCCGTGGCGGCGCCACGCTGGGGAAGGTCGAGGAATATTTCCTCGAACAATTGTCGCCGGGCGATACTTTCGTCTTCTCCGGCAAGGTGTTGCGCTTCGAAGGCATTCGGGAAAATGAATGCCTGGCTTCGCAGGCCTTTTCGCTCGATCCGAAGATCCCGTCCTACAATGGCGGCAAGTTTCCGCTGTCGACCTATCTTGCCGAGCAAGTGCGGGCGATAATTGCCGATCCCGACCGCTGGTGCCATCTGCCGGATCAGGTGCGCGACTGGCTGTCGCTGCAGAACGACAAGTCGATGCTGCCGAAGCGTGACGAGTTCCTGATCGAAACGTTTCCTCGCGGCAGCCGCGGCTATATGGTCGCCTATCCCTTCGAAGGGCGTCTCGCCCACCAGACGCTCGGCATGCTGCTGACCCGCCGGCTGGAGCGGGCCGGTGCCAAGCCGCTTGGCTTCGTCGCCACCGACTATTCGCTCGCCGTCTGGGGCCTCGAGGATATGGGGCTGATGATCGCCAATGGTCGCCTCAGCCTCTCCGACCTCTTCGACGAAGACATGCTCGGCGACGACCTCGAAGCCTGGCTTGACGAATCCTTCCTGTTGAAGCGCACCTTCCGCAATTGCGCCGTGATTGCAGGCTTGATCGAGCGTCGCCATCCGGGCAAGGAGAAGAGCGGCCGCCAGATCACCGTCTCGGCCGACCTGATCTATGATGTGCTGCGCAGCCATGAGCCGGATCACATCCTGCTGCAGGCG
The DNA here is from genome assembly GCF_017357245.1 of Rhizobium bangladeshense. Classification (NCBI taxonomy): domain Bacteria; kingdom Pseudomonadati; phylum Pseudomonadota; class Alphaproteobacteria; order Hyphomicrobiales; family Rhizobiaceae; genus Rhizobium; species Rhizobium bangladeshense. The sequence goes on from NZ_CP071612.1 coordinate 543,053, forward strand.
ACGCGCCAGGATGCGGCGACGGGGCTTTTGGATATAAGCCGTCTTGGCGATATGCTGATGCGAATCAGGGGCCACATCACCCATCGCCCTCTCGACCATATTTCCCCGCTCGCCGTGCCGGTGATGCTGGAGATCGGACGAGAGGCCGTACCTGGCGAGGCCCATGACGCGCTTTTGGCCGAGGCGGCGGACGATCTGATCGCCGAGGCCTTGGCGTAATATGGGGCCTGACCGAATTGGCCTGACGAGGATTGGGAAGTGATGAACCGCCTGGCGCTGGCGCGCGACACATCGGGACTGGCCGCGACAGCGGCCGTCGAGACGTCGGTCCACGGCGTTGCTGCCGTCTGCGATCCGCTCGGCGCACTCTATCTGCCGGATACCGGCCTGCTCGTCGTCTCGGATCTGCATCTCGAAAAAGGGGCAGCCTTCGCTCGCCGCGGCATGATGCTGCCGCCCTATGATACGCTGGCGACGCTGACCGTGCTCGCCGCCGTCATTTCCCGCTATAATCCCAAGCTCGTCGTCTCGCTCGGCGATAATTTCCACGATCGCGTCGGTTCCGCGCATCTGCCGGAAAATTTCCGCGCATTGATCGTGACGATGTCGCGCGGCCGCGAATGGATCTGGGTCAATGGGAATCACGATCCAGATGGTGTTGTCGATCTGCCGGGCGCCTCGGTCGACGAGATGCATTATGCCGGCCTGACCTTCCGCCACGAGCCCAGGAATGGCTTGCAGAGCGGCGAAATCGCCGGCCATCTCCATCCTTCGGCGACGGTGCGCCGGCGCGAAAGATCCATCCGCCGCCCCTGTTTCGCCACCGACGGCGCCCGGCTCCTCATGCCGGCATTCGGGGTGATGAGCGGCGGTCTCGACCTTGGCCATCAGGCGATGAGGGGCCTATTCGACAAACCGTCGTTGGTGGCGCATCTGCTGGGGCGGGACCGGATCTATTCGGTCCGGTACGGGAATTTGCGGGGGTAATGCCTGTCCTGAATCAAGCGTGCCGATGGCGCGCTTTTCAATTCAATCGCACCCCCGCAACTGCTGCTGATACGTCGCCGCCATCCGCGCAAACTTCTGCGCCGTCTGCTGCAATTGGCCGTTCGAGCGCCAGTCGCCGCGCTTATATCCGGTCGGACCGGAATAATAGGCGAGATAGAGGTTATAGGCATCGTTGAGCGGAATGCCGGTCTCGGCGCTGTTCTGGTAATGATACCAGCCGATGAAATCGATTGCGTCGGTGAAATTCGTCCGCCGCGCCGCCCAGTTCCCCGTCTGCGACTGGTAGTGATCCCATGTCCCGTCGAGCGCTTGCGAATAGCCGTAGGCGGTCGACGGCCGGGTCCAGGGAATGAAGCCGAAGAGCTTGGTGCGCGGTGGCCGCGCATAAGGCTGGAAGCCGGATTCTGTGTACATCGTTGCCATCAGGATCGGTACGGGCACGCCGTACTTCTTCTCCGTCCGCTCCGCTGCCCTCTGCCAGCTGGAGAAAAGACCTTCACGCTGGTCGAAGACGGCGCAGATGTTCCTCGTCTGCCTGGGCGCAGTCGCGCAGCCGGCAAGCAGCGCGAGACCCAGGGCGGTCAGAATGATACGAGTACGCATGACAAAACCTCTCGCTTCCGAGAGATTACTAACTCGTAAATGTTAAGGAGCGGTTTTTAGTCGAATACGAACTTCTCCAGGCAACCCTTGCCTACGCCTTGACCGGCTCGTAGCGCAGGATCAACGCGCCGCTTGCCGTAGTCGACGATTCGAGCAATTTCAGCGGCACCTGATCCTGTCCTGGTTTGAAGAGCGGATTGCCGCCACCGAGAATGACCGGCACCACACATATCCTGATCTCATCGATAAGACCGGCCTTCAGCAGACTGTCGGCGAGCGCGGCGCTACCGAAGATGAAGATTGTCTTGCCGTCCTCCTGCTTCAGCCTGGTCAGTTCGGGGATAGGATCGCTGACGATACGGGCATTGTTCCAGCCGGGCTCGGTCATCGTTCGAGAGACGGCGATCTTGGCAATGCCATTCATATAGGCCTTGATCTTGTCGTCGTCCTCGGCGGTTGGCCAATAGGCGGCCATGCCCTCATAGGTCTTGCGGCCGAAGACCAGGAGATCGCCTTCCTCGCCGAACTGCTCGGCATAGCGCTTGAGCTCCGGCCCCCAGGCGAGATTGTGGAAGTCGATATCCCACGGCTTAGCTCCCTCGAAATAGCCATCGAGCGTCATCAGATTCCAGACGACAAGCTTCCGCATTTTATCCTCCTTCGCGGCACGAACTGCTTTCAATAGGCAACTGGTTCAGCATAGAGAGACCGATATCAATTTGCAAGCGGTTTTAATGCGGGCGGCTGACATTGAGGCCAGTTTCGGCGCTTGACTTCCCTAGGTCGATTGTCCTAACACCTTCTAGGTCAATTGACCTACGAGTTGTACTGGCGCCTTTGGAAACAGCGGGAGGATGAGAATGGTTGCCGCGGCCACACGACAGCAGATAGTGGAGGCCGCCGACGGGCTTTTCTACGAGAGAGGCTTCGAGGCAACGTCCTTTGCCGACATTGCGGGGATAGTCGGACTCTCCCGAGGCAATTTTTACTATCATTTCAAGACGAAGGACGAGCTTCTCGATGCGGTGATCACCCATCGCCTCGTCAAAACGAGGTCAATGCTCAATGTGTGGGAGGCGAACGGCGAAACACCTGAGGAGCGCATTCTCAGTTTCGTCGATCTCCTCGTCGTGAACCGGACCAAGATCATGGCCCACGGTTGCCCGGTCGGTACGCTTTGCAACGAACTCGCCAAGCTGGATCACCTTGCCAAGGGCCGGGCAACCGAGCTTTTCGATCTCTTTCGCCATTGGCTCTCACGTCAGTTCATTGCGTTCGGCCGCGAGAATGAGGCCGATGCGCTTGCCATGCACATTCTGATGCGAAGCCAGGGCGTTGCGACGCTCGCAGCCGCCTACCGCGACGAAATCTTTGTTCGAAACGAGGTGGAAAACATGCGCGGATGGCTGGCGGCGCAGCGGCCCGGAATACCCGTTTTTCCCGAAACTCTTTCCCGACAGCTTTCCTAAAGGAGCCCTTGCATGTTTTTCATCACACTGAAGTTTTCTGATGGCAAGGCGAAAGCGCCCGTTCTGATGGAGGCGCACAATGCCTGGCTCAAACGCGGCTTCGACGACGGAATTTTTCTTCTCGCCGGCGGCCTTCAGCCGAGCGCAGGTGGAGCGGTCGTCGCGCACAACACCTCACGCTCCGAACTTGAAACCCGGATTCAGCAGGATCCTTTTGTAGCCGAAGGCGTCGTCAGCGCCGATATTCTGGAAATTGCCCCGGCCCGCGTCGATGAGCGGCTCGCCTTTCTGAAGGCATGAGATGCAGGCGCGACGTTTTTGCCATGTGGCGCCGGATCAGTCCTTGCGGAAGATCAGGCTGGCACTCCAGCCGGTGACGATCGCGAGCAATACGGCTGCAAAGCCGTAGAGGATCGGCTGCTCATGGGCCGCATCGGTGATCGTCTGCTCGATGCCCGTCTTGATGACGCGCAGCGGCAGCGATTTTTCGGTGATGAGACTGCCGCTCTTGAAGAGATAGGCGCGCACCGTATGCACCCCGTTCGGAATATTTGCAGGCAGGCGCAGACTCGCCTTGAAGAGGTTCGATGAAACGAACCGCACGCCGCTCGGGTTCCGGTCGTAAAGGGCGCCTCCCTGCTGCAGCCGCAGGAAAGCCTGACGGAACTCGCCGAGATTGCTGCCGTCGCCGACGAAGCCCACCGGTGTCAGCGGAATGTGGTCGATGCCGATCCCTTGATCGGTCAGTTCGAGCGGCGTCGTCAGGTCGTCGATCATGCGCGAGCTCGACATCGAGTAGGAATGCGGCACCGCCTCGAAGGTCATCGAGCGCCTGTTCACCCAGATGCCGAAGACGCGCTCCTTCTTGCGCACCGTCGCATCCTCGCGTGGGCCTTCCAGCACCACGACCACGTCATACTGGCCGATGGCGAGCAGCAGCTGGTCGGTGTTCGAAAGCGCTCCGAAGATAGTGAGATCCGCGCCGTGGAAATCCGAAGTGATGGCGATTTCGCTGGTCGACGTGCCGATCTCAAGACCTTCGCGCACCGCTTCCGTCGCCTGCCCGGGCAGCCATTGCGCCCCGGCAACGGCCGGCAGCAGGCAAAGGAACAGGAGGATCGAGGCAAGCAGGCGCATCAGTTGCCTGCTCCCATCACGACCGAATAGACGTCGGCAGGTGTCACCACCAGCGCAATCGCCAGACGGAGGCCGACGGCAAGAACCAGCAGGCCCAGCAGGGCGCGCAGCTGCTCGCCGCGCAGCTTCTGGCCAACGCGCACGCCGTATTGCGCGCCGATGACGCCTGCCACCATCAGGATGAAGGCGAGTACGATATCGACGGAATAGTTCGTCGCCGCCTGCACGATCGTCGTATAGGCGGTCACGAAGATGATCTGGTAGAGCGAGGTGCCGACCACGACATTGGTCGGAATACGCAGGAGATAGATCATCGCAGGCACCATGATGAAGCCGCCGCCGACGCCCATGATCGAGGTGAGGATGCCGATCGCAAAGCCGAGCGCGATGATCGGAATGACGCTGAGATAGATCTTCGATTTCTTGAAGCGCACCTTGAGCGGCAGCTTGTGCACCCAGTGCTGGTGCCCGGGCTTGCGTGGCGCCGGCGGTTCGTTGCGGGCAGCCCGCCGCATGGCATTGATGCTTTCGAGCAGCATCAGCCCACCGACAGTGCCGAGGAAGATGACGTACATCAGCGAGATCATGAGATCGAGCTGACCCACCCTCCGCAAAAGCGAAAAGATCCAGATGCCGACCGTGGCGCCTGAAAGACCGCCGGCCAAAAGCACCGTGCCGAGCTTCACGTCGAGCGTGCCGCGCCGGAAATGGGTGATCGCACCCGATATCGACGACGCCACAACCTGGTTTGCGCCGGTGGCGACTGCGACGACAGGCGGGATATTGTAGAAGATCAACAGCGGGGTGATGAGAAAGCCGCCCCCGACGCCGAACATTCCGGACAGGAAGCCGACGGCCGCCCCCATGCCGAGAATGATGAATATATTCACCGACAATTCTGCGATAGGCAGATAGATTGTCACAACCGACCCCGAATGATGACCGCTCCTGCCGGGCGGTTCTGGCACGTCCCCGTTCGAATGCGCACCATACTGTGAAATCGTTGCCAGAGGCTTTCGATCGGCCCCGATTGATGGAGATCGACGGCAGGAGATTCGGCAATGCGCGGATCGATATGTCCGGCATAATTCGGCTTTTTTCAGGTTTTGTGACGAGGGTTGGAAAAATTCGGAAAAGCTTGCGGCAGAGCGCTGCCAGGCCAGCGCCGATGGCTGCTCCTTGCCTAACCCGGCTTAAATTTTGAGAGACTTGGCGGGTGAAGGGAGAGGTCGCGGCACGTCCCCTTCTCCCCGAGGAGAGAAGAGGGAGTCGAAACGCTGCGGCATTTCCCTTTGCTCTGTTAAGGGGCCCCCAAGGACGGGAGAAGCCTGTGCTTGCTCGATCAAGGCACGGTGCCGGCAGCGGACGGACAGCGCCTTCCCGCGTCGATGCGCCTCAGATCGCCTTGGCGCCTTGCTTGTTGCGCTCGAGCAATGCCTTCACGGTCGCGTCCGTCACCTTGCCGTCCGGCTCCTGGCCGATCGACTTCTGGAAGTTCTTGATCGCGGTGACGGTCTTTGCGCCCATTTCGCCGTCGGGCACACCTGCGTCGAAGCCGTTATTGTTGAGGATCGCCTGGATGTTGCGGATCGCTTTCTTCATGTCGACGGTTGCCGTCTTCACGCCCGTGCCCGCCCATTCGTCGGGGATGTCGATGCCGTTGGCGCGATGGTCCAGCGGCTGCGGCTTCCAGAGGTCGGCCTTGGCGCGCGCCGATTCGAGTTGCGCGGGCTTCATGGCGTTGGCCACTTCGTCGCGCTTCTGCGCCGCATCCTTGTCGCCGGCCTTCGCCGCGATCGCAAACCACTTGTAGGATTCTTCGAGATCCGCCGGAACGCCGTTGCCGCGGGCACAGAGGATTGCCAGGTTGAACTGGCTGTCGGTGATGCCGAGGTTGGCGGCCTTGGTGAACCACGAGGCGGCCGTCGCATAATCCTGCTGGCCGAGCGCGCCGGAGGCGTAGAGGACGGCGAGATTGTGCATGGCGCTGGCATTGCCCTGGTTCGCCGCCTGCTCGTAGAAGCCCTTCGCCTTGTTGACATCGCGTTCGACGCCGTTGCCCTTCTCGTACATGCTGCCGAGACGGTATTGCGCCGGTGCAAAACCCTTTTCGGCCGAAAGCTGGTACCAGCTCGCCGCCTGTTTCTGATCGACGGTCATGCCGTTGCGGCCATCCGAATAGCGTGCGCCGATCTCGAACAGCGCCAGGGCGTCGCCGCCCTGCGCCGCATCCGCAAGCGATTTCGGCTGCACGGTCTCGGGAATGGTGATCGCTGCCTGCGGCGCGGGTGCCGCAGCGGTCGGGCTGTTCGGAGTGAAGCTGGATGTTTCCTGCGTTGCGCCGGACGAACCGGCGGGAGCAAAGGTTGCAGCCCCTTCGCCGTCGAGCGGCGCCGTATCGGTCAGATGATCGCCGGCGCCGGGCGGGGTTGCTTCCGGTTGCCTCTGTTCGGCGGCCGGGGGCGCGCTCGCCGTTGCCGGGGCGTCCGTATCGGCAGCACCGGTGTCCGGCTGGGCGGGTGTCGCCTCAGGCAAGGTCTGCTGCGCGTTGTCCGTCGCCCCCGTCAGTGCCGACAATTCCGCCGGCGGCTGCGGCGCCGGCTCGCCGCTCGTCAGCGTCCGGGCGAGCGGAAAGGCCATGATGGCGAGCAGCACAGCGCCGACGGCGAGAAGGATCGGCCGGCGATAGCGCGAAAAGGCACTGGTCTTGCCCGCCTTATCGTTGCTGTTGGCCTTGTCGGCCTTCGCGCCCTTCTTCTCGCTCCTGGCGTTCGCCTGCTTCGGATTGGCGTCGACTTCCATTGCGGCCGCCTGCGCCGCTCGGCGGGCAGCGGCAATGTAGTCGGCCCGACCGGTCTCGACGGCAGGTTTGCCGCGTTGAGCACTCTGGCTGGCGCGCACCCGCTCGAGGATTTTCTTGACGTCAGGCGCACCCGACCCCGGTTCGAGCAGTTCGTTCGCCGCATCCGTCGGCACCACGTCGGCAGGGTCGATCGACGGTGCGGGGTCGATCATCGCGCGTTCGGGGGCCTTGGTCTCGGCTTTCTTGCCTGGGCGCAACCGCTTGCCGAGGTTGGCGAGCAGACCCGCTTTCGCCGGTACCGGTGTCGCGGACTCCGGCGTCCCGGCTGCGGCTTCGATTGCGATTGCGCTCGTTGCGCTCCTGGCCGCGGCTGGGGCCGGGGCCGGGGCGGCGGGTTCCGCTGCGACCTCTGCCGTGCGGATGACCGGTGAGGCGTTCGTTGCCGTAGCCACGTCCGGCGTTCGGGCGGCTTCGGCCACCATCAGCGCGTAGGGGTCGACATCGAAATCGACGTCGGCCATCGGCATCTGGACGGAGGGCCGCCCGCGCTCTTCCATGCCGTCTAGGCGGTCGGCGATATGGACCAGCGTCTCGTGCAGCGCCTTGAAGGTCTTGTGCGTGCGCTCTTCGCTGTCGCGGCTGATGTCCTCGAGATGGCGCAGATCCTCGGCCAGCGCCGTCAGCGCCGACATGTCGGCGGCGGGCACGGCTCCCTGCAGGCCACCGTTGCGCGAATAGGCCTCGACGACGGCTTCAGCCGCCTGCCGTGCCGCCTCGATGATATATTCGTCGCTTGTCGCCATATAGTCTTCGATCGCGCCCATGCGCCGGTCGAGGTCGGCCGGGATCGCAGCGCTTTCGCGAGGCTGGCTCATCAGAGCCGAAAGATTGGCGATCTGGTCTTCCAGATTCTTCAGCGCCCGCGGATCGGCGGGCGCCGCCGCTGTGGTCTCTTCCAGCCGGGCGGCAATGTCGCTCAGCCGGCCTTCGAGACGCTGAAAAGTGCCGTCATCGATCACTGCGGCAGGTGCGGGCTGCTGATAGGCCATCTCGTCGATGCGCCGGGCGAGATAATCGAGCCGCTGTGCCAGCACGTCGTTGACGGCGCCGTTCTCGAGCGCGTCGATCTTGCGGGAGATGTCGGAAAGCGGTCCGGTGAGGTCGGGTTGCGCCGCCTTCTGCGTGCGCTCCAACAGATAGGAAAGCTGTTCCAGCCGCTCGTCGAGCCGCGACGTCGCTTCCGCCTTGGTCAACTCCTCGACGCGCTCCGTCAGCGCTTCCAGCCGCATCGCCAGCTCGTCGGCCGGGTTTGCGCGGCTGGCCGCATCGTGGCTCATCAGGTCGATCTGATCGGCGAGCGACGAGAGGCGGCTTTCCAGCCGCTGCAGCAGCGTCGGATCGTTGCCGGCGGCCGCGCGTCCGCTGGCCGCGATCGCCCGGCTGATCTCGTCGAGCCGCATGTCCATGGCGGCGAACTGTTCCGACATGACCCGGTCATGTGGCTGGATCATGTTGCCGAATTGCTCCATCGCCGTGGCGATGGCGATGAGCTTGTCTTCCAGGGCCCTGACCGCTGGGCTTTCGCCCATGCCGCCGATATGGCGCTTGATGTCGTCGAGCCGGTAGGCAAGCGAAACGAGCTCTTCCTGCAGCCCCTCGGTATCGAGTGCCGCCAGCCGGTTCTCGACGCCGTCCCAGCGGTTTTCCATGTGGCGCAGCGATTCCTCGCGCGCCAGCCCGTCCATCAGCGATCGCAGCTCCTCGAAATCCTCGCGCAGGCCGGCAGCCTCCGGCCCGCTCGAGCGGCCGGTCAGCTGACTGATGCTCTGGGCAAGGCGGTTCATGTCGGTGCGAATCTCGTCGGCGAAGCGGCTGTCTCCGGCGGTAGCCTTGATCTCGCGAAGTTCGGCGCGTAGCGCGTTCATTTCTCGGGTCACGCCTTCGGATATGTCGCGCTTCAGGTCCTGGCGCAGGTTGACGAGTGCTTGGGCGATCTCCGTCATCGTATCGTCGCCGGCGCGGAAGGCGGGGGCGGCGGCCGGCATGGCGCGCGGCGCGGGTTCGCGCGGCGTGGCGTGCTCGCGCCCGTAGGAACGTTCGCGCCCTGCTTCCAATGCCCGCTGGCGCTGGCGGATTTCCGCCAGCGGATCCGGTCGCTGCTCGAGCGGCGCTCTTGCCGGGCGTGGCGCAATGGGGGCCGTATAAGAATCGCGCTCGGCCGTCGGCGTGCGCGGCCGCTGATCGCGTCCGCTGCCCATCAGACCTTCGATGCGCGCCTCCAGCCCTTCGATCGTGCGGTTCAGCGCATCGAGCGAGGTCCGGTCGGACTGTCGGGAAGGATTTGATCGCGATCCGTTCATCTTCTTGCTCGCTTCGACTGCTCGACCTCTCGTTAGAGCCCGATCCGTGGCTTTTCCGTCTGTGGCCCGCGCTTGTGACGCGGACCGGAGCGCCTCATCCACGAGAAAACAGCCATCAGACTTTCCTCACGCTGGACGATGTAGCGGCATCCTTGGGAAACGCGAGACGGGGAGAAGGAATGCGGATCACTACGGCTCAATCCGCACCTTTCACGAAACGTGGTAAACAAGCCGTTAATATCGATGAGAATTTTTTAACGTTTGCATTCCAGACGCCAATTTGCCCGCCAGTTGCCATAGAATTGGTCAGGTCGGACGGCCATACCCGATCAGGCCGGCCTCGGATATTTCAGCTCGATCTTCACGCCGTCGGGCCATAGACGAAGACCTGGCCGAGGTCGGTGTCGGGAATATCGTCATATTCGTAACGATAGCCGCTCGCCTTGATGCGCTCCAGAGCCGGCTCGAATTCGTAAAGCCTGAAGGCGACATGATTGAAAATGCCGGGCGGAAAATCGGTGCTGCGCGAGGTCAGCAGGAGATCGATGACGGGTCGTTCGTCCAGATGCCGTGAAAGTTGTCTTCTCCGTCGGCCATACGCCGCGCGAGCCCAATTAGAAATTTTCCGTCCACGGCCGGACTTCCACCTCCAGCGACCACGCGCTGCGGTGCTGGCGAAGCACGTCGAGATAGGTGTGGGCGATTGCGTCCGGCAAGAGCGTCGCATCCGGTTTTTCTGCCCGGTCCGGCCGGGTTTGCGAGCGCACCGCGCCGTCGATGACGAAATGCGCGACATGAATGCCCATCGGACCGAGTTCGCGGGCGGCACTCTGGGCAAGGCCGCGCAGCGCGAATTTTCCCATCGCGAAGGGCGCCGATTGCGCGAAGCCCTTCACGCTCGCCGACGCGCCGGTGATGAGAATGGCGCCGTGGCGCTGTGGTATCATCCGTTGCGCCGCCTGCTGCACCACCAGAAAGCCGCCCATCGCCGTCGTCGCAATCGCCTTCCCGACTTCGGCGGGGTCGAGTTCGGCGAGCGGCCCGCGCAGGCGGGCGCTGGCGTTAAAGATCACCACTTCGGGCCCACCGATTGCCGCGGCAACCTCGTCGAATAGCGACCCGACGCTGGCAGGCTGCGAGACGTCCGCAGTAAATGCCCTGGCGCCGGTCTCCTCTGAGAGCGTCTGCAGCTTTTCGATATTGCGGGCGGCGAGCCCGACCTTGACGCCCAGCCCCGACAGTTGCCGGGCGAGCGATGCGCTGATGCCGGAGCCGGCGCCGACGATGAGGGCGCTCTGATAAGGAAAGTCGGTCATGATATCGTCCTCGATGGATCGTCGGAAAGACGTAGGAAGCCCGACGAGGCCGCGCCACCCCACCGCCCAGCCGAATTTCAGTGCGGCGCGTCAATCGAATAGGCGCTGATGCGCGAGAGGTGGATGTAGGAAAGGCCGGTTTCGTCGGCCCATTCGTTGAAGGCCTGCTGGATCAGCTGCTGATCTTTCTTCGTTGTGCCGGAGGAGGAGAGCGGCACACCGGCCGATCTCAGGCATGCGAGCACGTCGAGCGTGGCGACGAAGCTGTCGCGGCCGAGGCCGCGCAGGAAATATTGCCCGGTCATGCCGCCGAGCCGGCTGCCGCGTTTGGTCAACAGCTCGAGAAGGCCGATCTGATCTTCCCGCGGCCAGCCGGCGAAGAAGGCGCCGGCGCTGCCGTGTTCCCTTGCCAGTTCTCGGACGAAGGCGGCATTGGCGCGAACCGACATGATCTTCGCGCCGTTGCGGATGATCCGCTCGTCCGATGTCAGCTCGTGCCAATAATCGTCGGGCGCGATATTCAGCGCCGCCGGGTCGAAGCCTGAAAAGGCCTCCTCGAAGCCCGGCCATTTCGCATCGATCACCTTCTGCACGAAGCCGCTGTAGAAGATACGCCGGGTCATATCCGCCAGGATGCGATCGTCTGACGTGGCGCGCAGCCGGTCGTGATCCGGCCGGTGCTTCTCCAGCATGGCCTGCAACGCGGCTGCTCCGCCCTTCCGCTCCTCTGCACGCTGCCTTATCGCCTCGAATCTGATCATCCCAGCGGTCCCCTGAAGCATTGCGGATTGAAAGACGCTTCCGCTTATATGCCGTTCCCAGATGGACAAGGAAGGGGAGATGACGTCTCCTCCATCCGCCCAGATTCGCCGGGCCAAGATTTTTTTCAGAAAAGGGAGCGAAGCTGCAGAATTTGACGTTTACGCAAACGTCAATATTTTGTAAGACAGTGCCCGAGGCCGGAGCGATCCGGTCAGTCGAATGGAGGAATTCTGAAGATGCCAGTCTACAAGGCCCCGGTGACCGACACGCTTTTCGTTCTGAACGATGTGCTGGGCCTCGAACGCTACAACAATCTTCCCGGTTTTGCCGACGCAACGCCCGATATGATCGAGGCGATCCTCGGCGAGGCGGCGAAGGTTGCCGAAGAAGTCCTTTTCCCGGTGAATTATTCTGGCGACCAGGAAGGCTGCGTTCGCCATGACGATGCGAGCGTCTCGACGCCGAGCGGCTTCAAGGAGGCGTACAGGTCCTATCGCGAAGGCGGCTGGATCGGCCTTGCGGTGCCGGAGGAGTTCGGCGGCCAGGGGCTTCCCTATACGCTGCATGCCGCCGTCGGCGAATATACCTCCGCCGCCAATATGTCGCTGATGATGTATCCGGGCCTGACGCAGGGCGCGATCGCCGCGATCCTCGTCCACGGCACGCAGGAGCAGAAAGACACCTATCTGCCGAAGATGGTGGACGGCTCTTGGTCCGGCACCATGAACCTGACCGAGCCGCATTGCGGCACCGATCTCGGCATGCTGCGCACCAAGGCGGTGCCGCAGGCCGATGGCAGCTATAAGATATCAGGCCAGAAGATTTTCATCTCCGCTGGTGAACACGACCTGACCGACAACATCGTCCATCTGGTCCTGGCCCGTATCGAAGGTGCGCCCGAGGGCACCAAGGGTATCTCGCTCTTCATCGTTCCGAAGTTCCTCGTCGGCGAGGACGGAACGCTTCGCGCCCGCAACGCCGTTTCCTGCGGCGCGATCGAGCACAAGATGGGCATCCACGGCAACGCCACCTGCGTCATGAATTACGACGAGGCGACGGGCTTCCTGATCGGCGCCGAAAACCGCGGCCTCAACGCCATGTTCGTGATGATGAACGAGGCTCGCCTGATGGTCGGCCTGCAGGGCATCGCCATTTCCGAGATCGCCTATCAGAATGCCGCGAATTACGCCCGCGACCGCATCCAGGGCCGTTCGCTCTCCGGCCCCAAGGCGCCTGACAGGAAGGCCGATCCGATCATCGTCCATCCGGATATCCGCCGGTCGCTGATGACCATCCGCGCCTTCAACGAGGCCGGCCGCGCCTTCCTGCTCTGGACGGCGCTCAAGTCCGATATCGCCCATCGCGCCACCGACGGGAAGGAGCGCCAGACCGCCGACGATATACTCGGCCTCGTCACCCCGATCCTCAAGGGCGTAATGACCGACAGGGGCTTCGATCACGCCGTCATGGCCCAGCAGGTCTTCGGCGGCCACGGCTATATCGAAGAGCACGGCATGAGCCAGTATGTGCGCGATGCCCGCATCGCCATGATCTATGAGGGCGCCAACGGCATCCAGGCGCTCGACCTCGTCGGCCGTAAGCTCGCCCTGAACGGCGGCCGCGCCGCCATGGCCCTGTTCAAGGAGATCGGCGACTTCTGCGAGGAGAACCGCAGCAACGAGAAGCTCTCCTTCTTCACCAAGCACCTGAAGAAGGGCTTGAACGACGTCCAGGGCGCGACCATGTGGTTCATGCAGAACGCCATGGCCAAGCCCGACAATGCCGGCGCCGGCTCGACCGATTACATGCACCTCTTCGGCCTCGTCGTTCTCGGCTATATGTGGGCGAAGATGGCGAAGGCCGCCGAGGAGGGCCTTGCCTCCGGTGACGCAAGCCGCGAGGATTATCTGAAGAACAAGCTGATCACGGCGAAATTCTTCATGGAGCGGATCATGCCGGAAACGGCACTTCGCAAGGCCCGCATCGAAGCCGGCGCCGACACGATGATGGAACTGGCCGCGGAAGCGTTTTGAGCCGGTTCTCCCTCGCCTCGTGGGGAGGGTTGGGGGTGAGAAGCGGTCGGCGCAGCCGACGAAACGATCCGGTGAATCGTTTCGAGCGCCGAACGCCCTGAGTTTAAAACGAAGGGCTATTTGGTCTTCGCAGATTTTGAAGGCGCGTTGCCGCCGCCAGGGAGACGAGACAATGACCGAGGTTTTCATTTACGATCACGTCCGCACGCCGCGCGGCCGCGGCAAGAAGGACGGCGCCCTGCATGAGGTGCCCTCCGTGCGCCTCGCGGCCAAGACGCTGGAAGCGATCCGCGACCGCAACGGGCTCGACACCACGACCGTCGACGACATCATCATGGGCTGCGTCGATCCGGTCATGGATGCCGGCGCGGTCATCCCGAAGGCTGCCGCCTTCGAAGCCGGTTATTCCACAAGAGCGCCCGGGATGCAGATTTCCCGCTTCTGCGCCTCCGGCCTCGACGCCGTCAATTTCGCCGCCGGCAAGATCGCCCAGGGCGCCGATGACATCGTCATCGCAGGCGGCGTGGAAAGCATGTCCCGCGTCGGCCTCGGCATGTCCGGCGGCGCCTGGTTCATGGATCCTTCGGTAAATTTCCCGGCTTTTTTCATGCCGCAGGGCGTCTCGGCCGATCTCATCGCCACCAAATACGGCTTCAGCAGAACCGATGTCGACGCTTATGCCGTCGAGAGCCAGAAGCGCGCCGCCCACGCCTGGCAACAGGGCTGGTTCGACAAGTCGGTTATCCCTGTCAAGGACCAGAACGGCCTGACGATCCTTGATAAGGACGAGCATATGCGCCCCGGCACCGACATGCAGGCGCTCGCCTCCCTCAACCCGTCCTTCCAGATGCCCGGCGAGATGGGCGGCTTCGAAGCCGTCGGCATCCAGGCCCATCCCGAGATCGAGCGCATCAACTATGTCCACCATGCCGGCAATTCCTCCGGCATCGTCGACGGCGCCGGCGCCGTGCTGCTCGGCTCGAAACCCGGCGGTGAAAGCATGGGGCTGAAGCCGCGCGCCCGCATCAAGGCTTTCGCCAATATCGGTTCCGATCCGGCTTTGATGCTGACAGGGCCGGTCGACGTCACCGAGAAGCTGTTGAAACGGACCGGCATGAGCCTTGCCGATATCGACCTCTTCGAGCTGAACGAGGCCTTCGCCGCCGTCGTGCTGCGCTACATGCAAGCCTTCGACATCGACCATGGCAGGATCAACGTCAATGGCGGCGCCATCGCCATGGGCCATCCGCTCGGCGCCACCGGCGCCATGATCCTCGGGACCGTGCTCGACGAGCTGGAACGCCGCGACCTCAACACCGCGCTGGTAACGCTCTGCATCGGCGCCGGCATGGGCACGGCAACCGTTATCGAACGAGTTTGATGGGACGGCGCCCCTCCACAAGGGGAGGGGCTTCACCGCAAGAGAATTCAGGGAGAGGAATTCCCAATGAGCAACTACACCAACTTCACGCTCGAAACCGACGCCGATGGCATCGCTCTCGTCACCTGGGACATGCCCGGCAAATCGATGAACGTCTTCACTTCCGAGGTGATGGAAGAGCTCAACGCGATCATCGACGCGACCACCGCTGACGCCGCCGTCAAGGGTGTCGTCTTCACGTCAGGCAAATCCTCCTTCTCCGGCGGCGCCGATCTTTCGATGATCAAGTCGATGTTCAGCTCCTATCAGCAGGAGAAGGCAAAGAGCCCGGAGACGGCGGTGCAGACGCTGTTTGGTCTGGTCGGCCGGATGAGCGGCCTCTTCCGCAAGCTCGAAACCTCGGGCAAGCCATGGGTATCGGCGATCAACGGCACCTGCATGGGCGGCGCTTTCGAACTGTCGCTTGCCTGCCACGGCCGCGTCGCCTCCAATGCCAAGAGCGTCAAGATCGCGCTGCCCGAGGTCAAGGTCGGCATCTTCCCCGGCGCCGGCGGCACCCAGCGTGTGCCGCGACTCGCCAACGCCCAGGACGCGCTGCAGATGATGACGACGGGCCAGTCGCTGAGCGGCTCGCGCGCCAAGGCGATGAACCTCGTGCATCAGGTGGTCGAGCCGGACCAGCTGATGCCCGCCGCCAAGCAGATGATCAAGGACGGCCTGAAGCCGGTCGCCCCCTGGGACGAGAAAGGCTTCAAGCTGCCAGGCGGCGGCATCTGGACGCCGGCGTCAGCCCAACTCTGGCCGGCCGCGCCGGCGATCCTGCGTCGCGAGACGTCGGGCAATTATCCAGCAGCACTCGCCATCTTGAAATGTGTTTATGAAGGCCTGCAGGTTCCGTTCGACACGGCTCTCAAGATCGAGCAGCGTTATTTCACCGAGGTTTTGCAGACCCGCGAAGCCTTCTCGATGATCCGTTCGCTGTTCATCTCCATGCAGGAGCTCGGTAAGGGCGCCCGCCGCCCCGCCGGCATTCCGAAGACGGAGCTCAAGCATGTCGGCGTCGTCGGCGCCGGCTTCATGGGCGCCTCGATCGCCTATGTCACTGCCGCTGCTGGCATTCCGGTGACCCTGATCGACCGCGATATGGAAGCGGCTGCCAAGGGAAAGGCCGTCTCCGAAGGCCTGGTCAAGGATTCCGTTGGTAAGGGACGATTTACGCAGGTTGAGGCGGCGGCCCTGCTCTCCCGCATCACGCCTTCGGCCGATTATGCCGATCTCGCCAATGCCGACCTCGTTATCGAGGCCGTGTTCGAGGATCGCGAAGTGAAGAAGGCTGTTATCGAGGCGGTCGAAGCGGTGCTGCCCGAGGGCGCGATCTTCGCCTCCAACACCTCGACCCTGCCGATCACGGGCCTTGCGAAGAATTCCAAACGTCCCGCCGATTTCATCGGCATCCACTTCTTCTCGCCTGTCGAAAAGATGATGCTGACCGAGGTGATCCTCGGAGGCGAAACCGGCGACAAGGCGCTCGCCGTCGCTCTCGATTATGTCGCGGCGATCAAGAAGACGCCGATCGTCGTCAACGACACCCGCGGCTTTTTCGTCAATCGCTGCGTGCTGCGATACATGTCGGAAAGCTATGACATGCTGATCGAAGGTGTGCCGCCCGCCATGATCGAGAATGCCGCCAAGATGGCCGGCATGCCTGTGGGACCGCTGGCTTTGAATGACGAGGTGGCGATCGACCTTTCGCTGAAGATCCTCAAGGCGACCGTTGCCGATCTCGGCGAAAAAGCGATCGACCCCAGGCACATGGAGCTCATCTCTCGTATGGTCGAAAAGGAGGGCCGCTTCGGCCGCAAGAATTCCAAGGGCTTCTACGATTACCCGCCGAAACCGGCGAAGAAGTCGCTCTGGCCGGATCTCAAGACCTTCTATCCGCAGAAGAAGGCCGGCGAGGTAGATATCACCGTGCTCAAACAACGCTTCCTCGTCACCATCGCGCTCGAAGCCGCCCGCACCGTGGAAGAAGGCATCGTTACCGATCCGCGCGAAGCCGATGTCGGCTCGATCCTCGGCTTCGGCTTCGCCCCCTATACCGGCGGCGCACTCTCCTATATCGACGGAATGGGCGCCAAGGCCTTCGTGGAACTGGCGGAAAGGTTAGCGCAAGCTTACGGAGAGCATTTCAGGCCGACGCCGTTGCTGAAGGATCTGGCTGACAAGGGCGAGACGTTTTATGGGCGGTTCGATCCCTATGCGGGGGCGAAAGCGGCGGCCTAAGCTTTTGTGGGTTGGTTTTGAGGAGACTATCTTGACACCGTGCCGTGGCGCGCCACGGCACGGGCGCAAAAGGATCTTGCGTTTGGTCCAAGCCGGCTAATCCAACTTTTCCTCGCCGACGCCTTGCCCCGGACACAATTTCCAATTACACCTCCCTACATCGATCTTGCTAGATGAACTTTGAAACGGCGTGTGCGTCGTTCCTGGCGAACTTCCTCCAAAATCGGTTTTCATCGCCGCTCGGCATTTCTCCGGGCTGCAATCTTCTATGAGCGATTCGAAAGGATATCGTCATGAACACAGGTACCGTTAAGTGGTTCAACGCAACCAAGGGTTTTGGCTTCATTCAGCCGGATGACGGCGCTGCCGACGTTTTCGTCCACATCTCCGCCGTCGAGCGCGCCGGCATGCGTGACCTCAAGGATGGCCAGAAGCTCTCCTACGATCTCGTCCGCGACAACAAGTCCGGCAAGATGTCGGCAGACCGCCTTCAGGCGGCCTGAACTTAGCGCGTCCGGTTGGACGCGTGGAGTTTTGAATATCATCTCCGGATCGTGACCACGGATGTACTGGCACGGTTCGTCGAGATGGCAGGGAAGGTCGGGTTCGCCCGGCCTTTTTTCGTTTTCCCGCCAGTGCCATCTCAGCCTTGAGAGGCTTCGTCGGCCTCCAACATCTGCATGACCGTACCCATGACAGCACGCGCGGCATCGAGTTCGGCCGGCTTGAGCGCCGCACCCAACTCGTTTGCCCACCGGGCCTGCGCGATCTCGATCGCTCCTAACCGCGCCGCCCCTTCAGTCGTCAGCAGCACCAGCTTGGCGCGCTGGTGCTGTGGGTTGCCGGCATAGGCGATCAGCCCTTCACCCTCCAGCACATCGGCAAGCCGCTGCACGCCTTGGCGTGTGAGGCCGAGTGCGCGGGCAATCTGCGCCACCGAAAGGTCGCCGTGCCTTGCCGCCGCCAGCACCTGCCAGCGGGCGCTGGTCTGCCCGGAAGGCTTTGCCAGCCGGTCTCCGGCGGCTGTCAGGTGGCCGGCGAGCCGCAGCGCCGTGATCGCGAAAAATGAAAAGGCGTCCCCCTCCATCGTCCGCTCCGGTCGATTCCGTTTGACAACATGTTGTCTATTTTGTATCTCATTCATAATGACAACATATTGTCACATGACGACCCCGAAGGCAACGCGAAGGAGGAGACTGCCATGAAGAAAACTTACAGGGGAAGCTGCCATTGCGGTAAAGTGCGCTACGAGGTGGATATGGACCTTGAGGCCGGGACCGGCCGCTGCAATTGCTCGATCTGCGCCAAGCGCCGCTATTGGGGCGCCAACGTTAAGCCGGAGGATTTCCGGCTGATATGCGGCGAGGCGGAGACATCGGATTACCAGTTCAACACGATGAGCGGCCATCACCGCTTCTGCCGCACCTGCGGCGTGCCGGCCTTCGGCGACGGTTATATCGAAGCGATCGGCGGCGCCTATGTCTCGATCAACATCGCCTGCCTGGACGATATCGCACCGAAGGAACTAGCGGCACTGCCGGTCCATTATTATGACGGCAGGCACGATGCCTGGTGGAACGAGCCTGAAGTGACGAGTTATCTCTAAGCCGCGCCTTCCGTGGCTCTCCACCGGCGGGTGCGAAGGGCGACGATCCCGACGGCCAGCAACAACAGGATGACGCTCGCATAAATATCCGTCGTCACCTGGTAGCCGGCGGATTTCGCCAGGAACCCGGCAAGGATTGCAGGCAGGCTGAAGGCAAGGTAGCTCTGGACGTAGAAGGCCGACAGCAGCCCCGCCCGCTCATCCGCCTTGGCGAGCGGCATGATGGTGCCGATCGAACCGAGGAAATTGGTGCCGAAACCGGCGCCGGTGAGGACCGTTCCGATCAGCAGCAGCGGAACATTGGCGAGATGCACGCCGGCAACGACCGTCAGTATGCCGAGCGCCTTGGCAGACACGCCGAAGAAGAGATTGGCCGCGGCCGTCCTGCCGCGCCTGAGATAGACGGCGATCGCACCGCTCGCGGTCAAGGCAGCGACGACTGCCCCGCCTGTCAGCGGCTCGGTGCTGCCCGTCGTGCTGGCGACCAATGAGGGGACCAGCGATAGGTAGAATCCGCCGAGCGTCCAATTGGCGATATTGATCGGCGTCACCAGGGAGAGCGGTCCCTTTGCCTGTGGCGGAACGGAAACCCGCGGAACCAGCGAGCCGAGCGCGCCCGGCCGCGTGCTGCCGGTCTCGCGCACCAGCCAGACGGCCGCTGCCTGCAGCGTGAAGACGATGAGCAGCAGCGCGTAGACCAGATGCATCGGGAAGGGGCCATACTGGATCAAGGCGCTGGTGCCGACCGCGCCGAGCGCCATGCCGCAAAGCGGCGCAATCGAATTGACGATCTGTCCCTTCGCCCGGTCGACATCGACAAGGGCTGCTCCGAGCGAGGCGCCGGCGATGCCGGTGGCAATGCCCTGGACGATCCGCGCCGCGATCAGCCAGCCGGGACCGCTGGCGACGACGAAGAACCCCATGGCGATGATTTCGAGCAGCAGGGCGGAAAAGATCACCGGCCTGCGGCCGAGATGATCGGAGATCGAACCGGCAATCAGCAGCGCCGCCAAGAGCGCAAAGGCGTAGACGGCGAAGATGACGGTGATCAGCACCGGCGAGATGGAGAAGTTCTCCTGATAGATCCGGTAGAGCGGTGTCGGCACCGAGGAGGCGCCGAAGAAGGTGGCAAGCGTCAGCGCGTGAAAGCCGATCGAGGGGCGCGGCGCATTCTCTGTAGATTTGACTGCGGCGAACATATATTAAGCCCTCTTAAAGCTAAGTCGTTGCGTTAGCGACATGTAGGGCGGATGGGTCGCAAAGGCAAATTCTTTGCGTTTATTGTTCTGTCAAAGATTTTGAACCATGAGTTCTCATCCATGTTACCCATGTGCAGCGGTGTTGGGACGAGGGTATGCAAAGAGCACTGGGAGCGAAATTCGGGTTGCAGGCATGGCAGTAAAAGAGAATCTTCGTCCGGGCGGCCGAAGCGCCAGGGTTCAGGCCTCGGTGCATAAGGCGGTTCGCGAATTATTGGCCGAGACGGGCCGAACCGAGGTAACGATCCCACTGATTGCAGCCAAGGCGGGGGTGACGCCCTCGACCATCTATCGCCGCTGGGGCGAGCTGCAGGAGTTGCTTGCCGATGTCGCCGTCGAGCGGTTACGCCCGGATATGCAGCCGATCGATGCTGGCAGCGGCGAGGCCGATCTCCAGGCATGGGCCGAGCAATATGCCGAGGAAATGTCCTCGGGGCCGGGCCGCGAGATGATCCGCGACGTGCTGGCGGCGCAGACCGGCGCCAATGCCTGCAAATGCTGCGAATATACCCGCCAGCAGATCGTCGTCATCGCCGAAAGGGCAAAGTCGCGCGGCGAAACCTTCCCGGATGTCGACTTCGTCATGGATCAGGTCGTGGCGCCGATCATGTACCGCATCCTGTTCGGCGACATGCCGGATATCGAGCGCGTGCGCGCTCTCGTCGAGCGCGCCGTGAGTGCGACCGACTGAGCTGCCTTCTACTCCGCAGCCGCACGTTTGAGGCCGGAGATCTGGGTGATATAGGCGCGTAGCGCCGCCGGCCGCACCGGTTTGTGCTGAACGGCGATATTGTGCCGCTCGGCCTCGCTGCGCACTTCGGGCGTGCGGTCGGCGGTGATCAGCAAGGCGGGAATACCCGCGCCGAACTGCCGGCGCAGATGCAGGATTGCGGCAATGCCGGTGCCGTCGCCGAGATGATAGTCGGCGATAATGATGTCGGGCGGACCGTGGCGGCCATCGAGAGCGATCACCTCGGCAAGGCAGGCCAGCGCCTCGACCTCGCAGCCCCAGCCGCTGATCAAGAGCCGCATGCCTTCGTGGATCTTCGGCTCATTGTCGATACAGAGGATGTTCAACCCCTTGAGCGGCTGCCCGGAACGCTCTGGCGGGGTGATTGCCGTTGCGGCCTCCGCCGGCCGCGAGACGTCGAGTGGCATGGCGATCCGGAATTCTGTGCCCTTGCCATGCGTCGAGTACAGTTCGACCGGATGGTTGAGCACGTGGGCGATGCGATCAACGATCGAAAGGCCGAGCCCAAGGCCCGCGGCGGTCTTTGCCCCTTCGTCCAGCCGCGCGAATTCCTTGAAAACCGTGCGGAATTTCGATGGCGGAATGCCGATGCCGGAATCGATCACCTGGATGATCACCTCGTTGCCGCGCCGCCGGGCGCCGACCAGCACCTTGCCAGTGATCGTGTATTTGATGGCGTTGGAAACGAGGTTCTGCACCAGTCGGCGCAGAAGATTGGGGTCGGAGCGAACGCGCAGCGATGTCGGCATGACCACCAGCTTCAGCTGTTTTTCGCGGGCGATCGGCGCAAAGTCGGTCTCGATCCGCTCCAACAGGTCGGAAAGCGCGACGGAGGCAAGCCGCGGCCGCATGGCGCCGGTATCGAGCCGCGAGATGTCGAGCACCGCACCCAGAATGGTCTCCACCGATTCCAGCGCTGAATCGATGTTGCGCACGATCGGGCTGTTGTCGGATTGGGCCATGCGCTCGACCAGCGCCGAGGAATAGAGCCTGGCGGCGTTGAGCGGCTGCAGGATGTCGTGGCCGGCGGCCGCGAAGAAGCGAGTCTTGCCGATATTCGCCTCGTCGGCGGCGGCCCGCGCTTCGGCAAGTTCCCGGTTGACGCGGGTAAGCTCGGCAGTGCGCTCGGCGACGCGCTGCTCCAGCGTCTCGTTCGCCTGTTTCAGAGCCTGGTCGGCGTTGACGCGCTGGGTGATATCGGTGAAGGTGGCGACGATGCCCTTGTCGGGCATGGCGTTGGAGCGCACCTCGATGATCCGCTCGCCGCCGCCGAGCACCAGCGAGAAGGGCTTGTCGAGCGTCAGGAAATGCCGCACCGTCTGCTGCAGATCGCCGGGGGCTATGTCGCCACGCTGGCTGAGGATGGTGACGATCTCGGAGAGGGGAAAGCCGACCTGGCCGGCATTCTCGGGCAGATCCAGCAATTGCCGGAAACGCCGGTTCCAGATCGTCAGCCGGTTGGAACTGTCGAAGACGGCAATGCCCTGATCCATCTGCGACAGGGCAGTCTGCAGCATGTCCTGGTTATATTGCAGCGCCTCGCTCGCCTGATCGAGCAGCCAGGCGGTGTCGGAAGAGGCATCCTCGGTCTTTTGCAGGATCAATGACAGCACCAGCCTGGCCGAGGACGAGCCGATGGCGCTGCCAAGCAGCTGTTCGCTGAAATGGATGAGCGCCATGTCGGCCTGCTGCTCGTCCTCCAGCTTTCGGCCGGAGCTCTGTTCGTAGGTGGTAAAGGAGCGCTGCATCCGCTCTTCGCCGAGATAGCGCGAGATCGCCGCCTTGAGGTCGCCGACGCTGACGCGCGTCTTCCAGCCGCGTGTGGCAAATTGCGAGCGCGAATGCCGTTTGACGAAGATGCCGGCCTGGATGCGTTCCAGCGGCCTGGCATTGCGGGTGAGCGAGCCGACGATGAAGAAGGCAGTGTTGACGAGCAGGCTCATCGCCGTGGCATTAACCAGCGGATCGGCGTCGGGCGCGGTAAACAAGGTTGCGCCGGGAAAGATGAAGCCGAGCACGGCGCTCGCCACATAGGAATAATCAGGCCCGCCGAGCGAGGGCAGGAACAGCAGATAAACCCAGATGACGAAGCCGGAGGTCAGCCCGAGGATGGCGCCGCGCGCGTTCGCCCGCCGCCAGATCAGCCCACCGAAGAGTGCTGGGGCGATCTGCGCGATCGCCGCAAAGGAAAGAAGTCCGATCGAGGCGAGCCCGGCGGTGCTGTCGGTCGAGCGGTAATAGGCATAACCGAACAGCAGCACGGCGAAGATGGCGCTGCGGCGGATGTTGAGCAGCGTCTTGGCGAAATCGTCGCGCTGGCCGGCGCGGCCGGCAAGTTTGCGCCGGAGGAAGATCGGCATGATTATGTCGTTCGACACCATGATCGACAGCGCCACGGAATCGACGATGACCATCGCGGTTGCGGCGGAGAAGCCGCCGATGAAGGTGATCAGTGTCACCACCGGCATCTCACCGGCAAGCGGCAGCGACAGCATGTAGAAGTCGGCGTTACCGCCGCCGCCGAAGGTCAGCAGTCCGCCGATCGCCACCGGCAGCACAAAGAGATTGATGGCGATGAGGTAACCGGGGAACAGGAAGCCTGCGAGTTTCAGCTGCTTCGCCGTCCGGTTTTCGACGACCGTCACGTGGAATTGCCGCGGCAGCATGATGATTGCGAAGGCCGACAACAGGATCAGGGTGATCCAGCGGCTGATCGGCGTATGGTAGTTCAGCGCCGACATGACCAGCTTGTTGTTGACAGTCTTATGCCAGAGATCGGTCGGACCGTCGAAAAGAAACCAGATGACGCAGACGCCGGCCGTCAGGAAGGCGACCAGCTTGACCACCGATTCCATCGAAACGGCGAGGATCAGGCCGTCCTGATGTTCCGTCGCATCCGTATGCCGGGTGCCGAACATGATGGCGAAGCAGGCAAGCACCAGGGTCGCTATGAGCGGCAGGTCGAGGAAATACAGATTGCCGCTGCCGATGCCGTAATCGGACGGGTTGACCATGGCGCCGACGGTGCTCGAGATCGCCTTCAGCTGCAGAGCGATATAGGGAACGGTGCCGATCAGCGAGATCAGCGCCACGATCGTTGCGACCGTGGGATTCTTGCCATAGCGCGCGGCGACGAAATCGGCGACCGAGGTGAGCTTCTCTGTCTTGGCGAGCTCGATGATGCGGCGGAGCAGCGGCATGCCGAGCGTGAAGACGAGGATGGGGCCGATATAGATGCCGGCAAATTCCAGGCCGCGTTGCGCGGCAAGCCCGACACTGCCGAAATAGGTCCAGGAGGTGCAATAGATCGCAAGGCTCAGCGCATACACGACGGGCCATCCGCCTTCGAGTGCCCCCGGGCCGCGGTTCTTGCGGTCGCCGTAGCTTGCCACGGCGAAAAGCAGGAGCAGATAGCCTAAGGCAGACGCGAATATGACCCAGCCTGGAAGCATTGACCCTCCGCCGGCGAAAAGCCGCCGGCACCTCCCGCAATGACGTCAGCTTAAGTCATTTCAGCTGCCTTGAAAATTCCCGCCCGTCTACGCCTTAAGTCAAAGACCATATGGCGAGTTCGCCAGATAATTGCGATTGCCGATTGATTAATTGCAATGAAGATGTAGCTAATCGAAACAACTGCATATCTCCGAAATGGGATCAAAGGGAGACGGATCCGATGCTCAACGAGTTCAAGGCCTTTATCGCCCGCGGCAATGTCATGGATCTTGCAGTCGGCGTCATCATCGGCGGCGCCTTCGGCGGCATCGTCAAATCGCTGGTCGACGATATCATCATGCCTGTTGTTGGCGCCGTCTTCGGCGGCTTTGATTTTTCCAATTACTTCCTCCCGCTTTCGTCGGCCGTCAACGCGCCGACGCTTGCCGCCGCCCGCGCGCAGGGAGCGGTTTTCGCCTATGGCAGCTTCCTGACCGTTCTTATCAATTTCTTGATCCTCGCCTGGATCATCTTCCTGATGGTCAAGGCAGTGAACTATCTGCGTCTGCAGGTCGAGCGCCAGGAAAAGACCGCACCGGAAGAACTGCCCGCACCGCCGGCTGATGTTCAGCTGCTGACGGAGATCCGCGACCTGCTGGCAACCCGCTCGGGCGTCTGACGGGCTTTTGGCCTTGCCATTGGGCAAGGACGTCACTCATCACGAAAATCGATATGCCATCACTTGTTATCATGGGATTTGCCGACACAAATCTTCTATGAAGGTGAAAACCGGAGATACGCATGTCGATCATGAAGAGCCTCAGCCCGCGCGCCATGGCGGCGCCCGAAAGCGGGATCGTCGAAGTCGTCAACTATGCCCGCGGCCGCGAAGGCCTGCTGCCGCTCTGGGTGGGTGAAGGCGATCTGCCGACGCCCGATTTCATCAGCAGGGCGGCGATGGAGGCGCTGGCCGCCGGCGAAACCTTCTACACATGGCAGCGCGGCATTCCCGAGCTTCGCCGGGCGCTGTCGGATTATTATGCCAGGCATTTTTCCGCCCGGCTCCCGGTCGAGCAATTCTATGTTACCGGCTCCGGCATGCAGGCGATCCAGATCTGCATTCACGCGCTGACCTCGCCGGGTGACGAGTTCGTTTACCTCACCCCGGCTTGGCCCAATATCGCCGCGGCCCTCGAAATAGCGGGTGCGCGCTCCGTCGGCGTCGAGCTGCAGTTCGAGGGCGGTAGATGGACTGTCGATCTCGATCGTGTCGAATCCGCCATTACGCCGAAGACCAGAGGTATCTTCATCAACACGCCGTCGAACCCCACGGGTTGGACGGCGACGCAAAAGGATCTCGGCGATATCCTGGCGCTCGCCCGCAAACATGATGTCTGGATCATGGCCGATGAGATCTATGCGCGATATTACTTCGCCGGCGGCCGAGCCGCCTCTTTCCTCGACGTAATGGAGCCGGACGACAAGATCGTCTTCGTCAATTCCTTCTCGAAGAACTGGTCCATGACGGGCTGGCGCGTCGGCTGGATCGTTGCGCCGCCCGATATGGGGCAGGTGCTGGAAAACCTCATCCAATATTCAACATCGGGTGTGGCGCAGTTCATGCAGAAGGGCGCCGTCGCCGCCCTTGATCTCGGCGATGATTTCGTCGCCGCCAACATCGCAAAGGCCGCCCGCGCCCGCGATATCCTCTGCGATGCGCTGATCGCCACCAACCGCGTCGAGACTCTCAAGCCGGACGGCGCACTCTATGCTTTCCTGAAGATCGACGGCGTCACCGACAGCCGGAGCGCCGCCATAGATATCGTCGACAAGACAGGCGTCGGCCTTGCCCCGGGGGCTGCCTTCGGCGCCGGCGGCGAGCTCTTCCTGCGCGCCTGTTTCCTGCGCGACCCCGCCCAGGTGGCGATCGCGGCCGATCGTCTCTGCGACTATATCCTCAGCCTTTGAGAGGGCGCGGGCACGTTTGCCTCGGGCGATTTCGTGTCGGAATTGCCCGATCGATAAAACTGTAGCAAAGACCGAAATCGGCCTCTAACCACGACTCCAAACATACCCGTTCAAAAGCCTTCCAGCGGCGCTTTGATAAGAAAATTGGAAAGAAAACCGGCGCCTGATGCCCCTGCTTATTAGTTGAAGCGGGGTATGGGGCATGGCGGTTTTGGTGACGGGCGGCGCCGGGTATATCGGCAGCCACATGGTTTGGGCGCTCATCGATGCCGGCGAGGATGTGGTCGTGCTCGACCGCCTTTCCACCGGCTTCCGCTGGGCGGTGGCGCCGGCGGCGCGTTTTTACCTCGGCGACATCGCCGATGCCGATATCCTGAAGAAGATCTTCATCGAAAACGACATCGAGGCGATCATCCATTTTGCGGGCTCCGCCGTCGTGCCGGTTTCGGTTTCCGATCCGCTCTCTTATTACGACAACAATTCCGGCAAGACCCGGGCGCTTCTGTCGGCCTCGATCGATGCCGGCATCCGCCACTTCGTCTTTTCCTCGACGGCCGCCGTCTACGGCCAGCAACAGGCGGACCTGCCGGTGAAGGAGACTGCTCCCCTCAATCCGGAAAATCCTTACGGCCAGTCGAAGCTGATGACAGAGCTGATGCTGCGCGACGCGGCCGCCGCCTATGATTTCAGCTATGTCGCACTTCGTTACTTCAACGTCGCCGGCGCCGACCCGCACCACCGCACCGGCCAGTCGACTTCGGGCGCCACGCATCTCATCAAGGTCGCCTGCGAGGCAGCACTAGGCAAGCGCGACAGCGTCCATGTCTACGGCATCGACTATCCCACGCATGACGGCACCGGCGTGCGCGACTACATCCATGTCACTGACCTCGCCGATGCGCATCTGAAAGCGCTGCAGCACCTGCGCAGGGATAAGGGGTCGCTCGTTGCCAATTGCGGTTATGGCAGCGGCTATTCCGTGCTCGACGTCCTGAACATGGTCACCCGCCTGCACGGGCATTCCTTCAAGATCCACATGGCGCCGCGGCGCGCCGGCGATTCGGCAAGCGTTGTCGCCGACGCTTCGCTCGCGCGGCAGGTGCTCGATTGGAAGCCGCGATACGATTCGCTTGAGACGATCGTCCAGAGCTCGCTCGATTGGGAGCTCTTCCTCTCGGACAGAAACGTCGACGACCTGCACAGCATCCACCGGGCACTCGCCGCCGCATCCTTCTGAGCGGTGCTCAGCGGCAACTGCCGTTGACGTCTCCCGCACCCGCGGCTGTCAGCCTGAGCAATCGGTGGATGCTGGCCGGAAATACTCTGGAGCGATTCCGCATCCTCGTCTATGCATGGTTCAACAGACGAGGTGAACCATGCAGCAGGGCGAAGTGATCATCGAACGGCGGGGCACTGCCGGCATCATCCGGCTCAACCGACCGCGGGCGCTGAACAGTTTGACGCTGCCGATGATCCGCACGCTTGCCGAAGCACTTCATGGTTTTGCATCCGAATCTGACGTGAGCAGCCTTGTGATAACGGGCGAGGGTGAGCGCGGCTTCTGTGCCGGGGGTGATATCCGTGCCCTGCACGAAAGCGCCCGCGCCGGCGACGGTCTCGCCGGAACCTTCTGGCGCGAGGAATTCCGCCTCAACCATATGATCGCCTTCTATCCCAAACCTTATGTCGCGTTGATGGACGGCATCACCATGGGAGGCGGCGTCGGCCTGTCGTCGCACGGCCGCCACCGCGTCGTCACCGAGCGCACACGCCTTGCCATGCCGGAAACCGGCATCGGTTATGTCCCTGATGTCGGCGCCACATGGCTGCTGCCGAAGGCACCCGGCGAAGCCGGAACATGGCTCGGCCTGACCGGGCTCGATATTGGTGCTGCGGACGCGATCTATGCCAGTCTGGCCGATCTTCAGGTCGCTTCGTCGCGGCTCGACGCGGTGATCGATGCTCTTTCGGACCTGCCGCGCGGGAGTTCATCGAGCGACGTCAATGCCGTGTTGCAGGCATTTTGCGAGCCTCGGGGAGAAAGCCGGTTGCAGCAGAACGCAGCGATCATCGATCGCGCATTTTCCTTCGACAGCGTCGAGCAAATCCTCGCGGCTCTCGCCGAGCAAGAGGGTGAGTTCGCCGCCGAGACCCGCCGGGTGCTGTTGACCCGTTCGCCGACCAGCCTGAAACTCGCTCTGCGGCTGCTGAGATCAGGCCGCCGCAGCGCCTCCCTCGCCGAATGCCTTGGCCGCGAACTTGGCGCCTGCCTGCAGATGCTGGATAATCCGGATTTCTTCGAAGGCATCCGCGCCGCCGTCATCGACAAGGACCGCAACCCCAAGTGGTCGCCGGCATCAGTCGAGGGCGTGGAGCCGGCAACTGTCGAGCGTTTCTTGAAACCGGCCGAACCGCCGCTTTCACTCTGACGCTGTCATCCTCTGAATGCTGAATGCGCGGCACCCTGCGGCGGGCAAGAGCCCTTGCTTCCTGATGCCAGCCTTTTCGACACCAAATCTCCGGCGCGATGCGCCGAAACTATAGGCCGCCCTGTTCTAAAGCCTAGCTTTCCCTCTCCCTTGACCTGATCGACCGCCAGATATGCTTCGGCATAGTGTCCGCGATGTGACCCATAACCGACCTCTCGATCAAAACAGGAGTGCATCATGTCGCAGGCAGAAGCAAGAACCCGTACGACCGGTCAGCAGGAGCCTGGCAGGCCGAAGCATGAAGAATTGGTTCCGTCGCGCTACGCCGTGCGGATCGGCGATATCGAGGTTCTGATCATCAGCGACGGGGTGCTGCCGCTCCCCACCGCGATGCTGGGGCATAATGTCGGTACGGCTGACCGGGCAGCGTGGCTGGGCGATATGTTCCTGCCGATGGACGCTTTCGACTGGGCGCTGAACGTCGTCCTGGTCCGCAGCGGCGGGCAGACCATCCTTATCGACGCCGGGCTGGGATTGGACCCGGACCTGAACTTGCCGCGGGCCGGGCAGCTGATCAGGCGGCTGGAGGCTGCTGGTATCGATCTTGCTGCTGTGACCGACGTGGTGCTGACCCACTTGCACATGGATCATATCGGCGGGCTGTTGATCGATGGGGTAAAGGACCGGCTGCGTCCGGACCTCAGGATCCATGTGGCGGCCGCCGAGGCGAAGTTCTGGGAAGCGCCCGATTTCAGCCATGTGTCGATGCCGCCGGGCTTCCCGGACGCGCTGCGGGCAACTGCAAAGCGGTTCCTGAGCGAGTACGGCAACTACCTCAGGCTGTTCGACGAGCAGTCCGAGGTGGCGCCAGGGGTGGTCGCCCAACGTACCGGCGGCCATACTCCGGGGCATAGCGTCGTTCGACTGGCTTCCGGCGGCGACAGGTTGACATTCGCCGGCGACGCCATCTTTGCGGTCGGGTTCGAGCACCCCGACTGGTACAATGGCTTCGAGCACTATCCCGAGGAAGCGGCTCGTGTCCGCCTCGATCTTTTGCGGGAGCTGGCGGCGACCGGCGAACAGCTGGTGGCCACCCACCTGCCGTTCCCGTCCGTCGGCCGGGTGGCGGTGGACGGCGAAGTCTTCCGCTGGGTGCCGGTCTTCTGGGACTATTGAGCGCCGAAAGCGCGTTGCGTAGATCGGCTCTATGCAACGCTCTATCGCCACATGCCGCGCATGCGGGCGCCGACGTCGATGCGCACCTGGCGCGCTTGCGCTTGAGCGGCGGCTTCCGATTTCACCTGCGGCCAGCTGCAGGCCTCGAAGAACTGCAGCAGCGTCGCCGGAATGAAACGGCTGCGCGCGGCATAGACGTGCCGGTCGCCCTGCGCATTCTGTCCGTAAGTGAAGAAGCGTTGCGGCACGATGAGATCGAGACCGTCGCGGGCGCGCGTCATCGCCACATAGAGCAGGCGACGCTCCTCCTCGATCTCGGCGGTGGTGCCGACGGCGAGATCGTTTGGAATGCAGCCGTCGACGACGTTCAGCATGAAGACCCGTGTCCATTCCTGGCCCTTGGCGGAATGAATGGTCGACAGAATGAGATAGTCCTCGTCAAGAAGCGGTACGCCCGCCTGGTCGCTGGTCGCATCCGGCGGATCGAGGGTGAGCTCGGTGAGGAAACGCTCGCGTGAGGCATAACCCCCGGCGATCTGTTCGAGCTGCAGCAGATCGGCCTGCCGCGTGGCCGCATCTTCATGCAGCCGTTCCAGATGCGGCGCATACCATTGCCGCGCCAGCCCGATTTCCGCCGGCCAACCGGCCTTGCCGGATTTCAGCTCCTGCAGCATCGAAACGAAGGCCGTCCAGTCCTCGCCGGAGCGCGGCGGCGCCGGCATAGATGCCAGAGCAGACAACGGGCTCGCAACCTCCGCCATCAGATCGAGCGCCTTCTGCGCCGTCGACGGGCCGACGCCCGGCAGGATCTGCATCAGCCGGAAGCCCGCCACCCGGTCGCGCGGATTCTGCGCAAAGCGCAGGGCGGCCAGCATGTCCTTCACATGAGCGCTGTCGAGAAACTTCAAGCCGCCGAACTTGACGAAGGGAATGTTGCGCCGGGTCAGTTCCACCTCCAGCGGCCCGCTGTGATGGGCGGTGCGGAAGAGCACAGCCTGCTGCTTGAGCTTGAGGCCTTCCTCGCGATTGTCGAGCACCTTGTCGGCGACATAACGAGCCTGCTCGGCCTCGTCGCGCACCGAAACGAGGCGCGGCCGCTCCGCCGACTGCCGCTCCGTCCAGAGATTCTTGGTGAAGCGCTCCGAGGCGAGATCAATCACCGCATTGGCCGCCGCCAGGATCGGCTGCGTCGAGCGGTAGTTGCGATCGAGGGTGACGATATTGGCGGCCGGGCTGAAGGCGGCGGGAAAATCAAGGATATTGCGCACCGTCGCCGCCCGGAAGGAATAGATCGACTGCGCATCGTCGCCGACGACGGTCAGCCCCTGTCCCTGGGGCTTCAGCGCCAGGAGGATCGAGGCCTGCAGCCGGTTCGTGTCCTGATATTCGTCGACGAGCACATGGTCGAAGCGGCTGCCGATATCCTCGGCGATCACGCTCTCGCCCACCATCTGCGCCCAGTAGAGCAGCAGGTCGTCGTAATCGAGCACGTTCTGAGCCTGCTTCGCCTCGACATAACAGGCGAAAAGCTCGCGCAGCTGTTTCTCCCACGCCGCGCACCAGGGAAAGGCGTCGCGCAGCACCTGGTCGAGCGCGGTCTCCGAATTCACCGCCCGGGAATAGATGGCAAGGCATGTGCCCTTGGCGGGAAAGCGGCTTTCCGTCTTCGAGAAGCCGAGATCGTGCCGGATGAGGTTCATCAGATCGGCGCTGTCTTCCCGGTCGTGAATGGTGAAATCAGCATCGAGGCCGATCTGCTGCGCATAATCGCGCAGCAGCCGCGCGCCGATGCCGTGGAAGGTGCCGGACCAGGACAGCGCATCGGCCATAACGCCGGCATTCGAACCCAACACGTCGCGGCAGATGCGCTCGACGCGCCGCGCCATCTCGGCGGCAGCCCTCCGCGAGAAGGTCATCAGCAGGATGCGGCGGGGGTCGGCGCCCTTGACGATCAGGTGGGCGACCCGATGCGCCAGCGTGTTCGTCTTGCCGGAGCCGGCGCCGGCAATGACCAGCAGCGGTCCGGCAATATGGCTGCCGTCGGTGAGCGTGCCATGCTCCACGGCCATGCGCTGCTGCGGATTGAGCTTTTCGAGATACATCCAGCCGTCCGGTCGGGCTCCCGCAGAATCAGTGCGAGAAGATTAGATGTTCCTTGAATGTTCGCGATTTCAGCCGCTGTCAAGTCTGCAGCGCGGCGATCCTCAATCGGGGAAATCCGGTCCCACCTCGCGCCGCACTAGCTTCAGGCTGCGGTCGGGCTGGAGAATATAGGTTTCCTCCACACGCTGGCCCGTCTCATTGTAGAACTGGTTGTAGACGACGCTGCCGACCGGCGATTTGCTGAGCTTGGTTCGCGGTTGGCCGCCATAGGTGATGCTGCCGGGAATGGGTTCGAGCGCGGCCGTATCGGCCGAGGAGCAGCCGGCCAGCAATGCCGCTGCAAACAAGGCGGGCAGAAACGCTTTCATCATCGTCATCCCTTCTCAGACTGCCATCAGATATGGAACGGGCAGCCTCTTTCGCCAAGGGCTGCTTGCCAGTCACCTTCTCGAAGGTTTCGTGCGCCGGCGCGGCGGTGTCGACCGGGCGACCGAGATAGTGGCGCGCATCGTCGGCCGAGGCTATGTGCGCAGTCGCCTGCTGCGGCGCTGAGGGAACCAAGTGTCCTCCCACGGGTTGAAATGCCGGATCTGAAACGCTGGAGACCATCATGCAGACGCTTTCTCGCCTCTGGGCGTCCACCCTGATCATCGGCTGCGGCGTCTTTGCCGGCTCAGCCAATGCTTCACTTGAGACCGGCATGGATTATTCCGCTTTGCCGAAGGATCAGATCGCCCTTAACGAATATACCGAGACGACCGCCTGCGAGCCGGCGGAGCCGCACTATCTCCCGTCCTTCATCCGCGCGGCCGACGGCACGATCATCGGTGTGGGATATATCGAGATGGAGAATGAGACCGGCGCGGATTGCTGAAACCGATCAGCTCGAACGAGGCTCGCCTGCGTTTCCGGTGACGAGCCTCTGACCATCATCATGATGGCTGCGTGTTTTCTATCGAAACAGCTGGCTCAGGCGCAACGCCCTTTGCTCCAAAACCCGGCACCTGCTCGATGCAAGGTTAAGCGAAAATTAAACAATGTATCGTCGCGGCACAGTTCGCTGACCAACTGTAAACCGCAGGCGTCCCTGCTGCATCAATGCAGCTTCAGCTTCGCCTCTTCGGCCGCCGCCAGAAACTCGGCTCTTGCCTCGTCCATGCTTTTGCGGCCGTCCAGCGCCGCCCGGCAGGTGCTACGGGCTTTGATATAATGAAGCCCGCGCGAACTCGGCCAGAAATCTGCCAGACATTTCAACGCATCGAACGGCCCATTGACGGTTCTGAGGTCGGTGCCTTCGAAGCCGACCTTGACTGGGTCGTTCCATTTTTCCGTTGCCATCGATACTCCTCCACGATTGTCGACAGAAACACGGGTGCGACGCCTTCGGTTAGACAGACGCCGCCATGATAGGCATTCTAGCGCGATTTTTCGCGCCAACAATGGTGAATCGTTTGCTGTTGATGAGGCGAAATGCCAGCTTGAGTGAGGCGGATCGTCCGGGGCACGCCAGGGGATTTTGAGCAGTCGCAGAGAAGCTGTATGGCGCTGGGCGCTACTGCCGCTACCATGCCGGGAACGCCGAGGGGGGTCAGATGGGTTTAGATCGAAAATTGATCCAGGCTGTTTTTCTCTGTGCGGCGCTTGCAATGCCGGTTTTCGCCCACAGCGCAGAGGGGGCTGCTGACGAGGCGCTGCTCTCGCACGTCTCTACTGAGGTCATCCCTGAAATGCAGCGGGAATATATGCAGACTGCCGTCGGCAAGTTTGTGCACGCAATCGATATCGCCGCATTGCGCGCACGCGTGATGAGAGAGCAGACATTAGAACAATGGTATATCGAGGGTATATATAACGCGGTACCAACGAAGTTAACCGCTGAGCAGCTTGAGCGTTGGGCGGAGTCGCCATCCCTGCCCTACTATCTCGAAGCGACTGACATTCCCGATTGCGTTCATGGCAGGGTACTGCTTCCCACTTGCCGTTAGGGTTTCCCGGGCGCAGACGAAATAAAGTCGATCGCTGGAAGAAAACTGGTGCTGCCGAGTGGGATTGAACCACCGACCTCACCCTTACCAAGGGTGTGCTCTACCACTGAGCTACGGCAGCAGGACCAGGACCCGTGCGAGCCGGGCGGCTCAATTGCGGGAACGGGGCGGCTATTGCCACAGCTTGACGACAAGCGCAAGCCGCAAAATCCAACTTCGCGTGGATAGAGGTGCAAGGGACTTTTGGATCAGCGCGAATTCGGCTAATTCTGTTGACATGAACGACAAGACCGAAACCGGCCAGAAGAGCCGTAAAGAGGCGATCGAGGCACAGGCGAAACTGCGCCGCGAGCGCGCCGCCGAAAAGCTCAGGGAAAATCTCTCGAGACGCAAGCAACAGGTGCGCGCCCGCCGTTCCGGCCAGGCCGACGAAACAAATGGGTTGCCCGCCGCAAAAATGGACGAATCGTAATGTTCCGTCCCGGACGAATTGAAGCCTCTTCATAAATCCCCTAAACACCTCACTCCCTTCTTTCAAGGCAGAACTTTCAGGAAGTAAGCGCACATGGATCGTATCAGAATTGTCGGCGGTAATGAGCTGAATGGCATCATTCCGATTTCCGGCGCCAAGAATGCCGCACTGCCGCTGATGATCGCCTCGCTTCTGACCAGTGACACGCTGACGCTGGAAAACGTGCCGCATCTGGCCGATGTCGAACTTCTGATGCGCATCCTCGGCAATCACGGCGTCGACGTCGCCGTTAACGGCCGCCGCGAGCGCCAGGAGGACTCCTACGCCCGCACGATCCATTTCACCTGCCGCACCATTGTCGATACCACCGCTTCTTACGAACTGGTCTCGAAGATGCGCGCCTCCTTCTGGGTCATCGGACCGCTCTTGGCGCGCGAGGGCCATTGCCGCGTGTCGCTGCCGGGCGGTTGCGCCATTGGCACGCGCCCCGTCGATCTCTTCATCGACGGCCTGACGGCGCTTGGCGCGACCATGGAGATCGATGCTGGCTATATCAATGCCAGGGCGCCGGATGGCGGCCTGATCGGCGCGCGCTACACTTTCCCGAAGGTCTCCGTCGGCGCCACCCATGTGATGATGATGGCGGCAACGCTTGCCCGCGGCACGACTGTCATCGGTAACGCCGCCCGCGAACCCGAAGTCGTCGATCTCGCCAACTGCCTGAACGCCATGGGCGCCAAGATCTCCGGCGCCGGCACCTCGACCATCACCGTCGAAGGCGTCACCTCGCTCTCCGGCGCCCGTCATCGCGTGCTGCCGGACCGCATCGAGACCGGCACCTATGCCATGGCCGTCGCCATGGCCGGCGGCGATGTCGTGCTCGAAAATACCGATGTCGCGCTGCTCGAAACCGCACTGGAAACGCTCCGCCGTGCTGGCGCTGATATCTCCGCGACCAATAACGGCATGCGCGTCAGGCGCAATGGCGCCGGCATCAAGCCGGTCGATATCGTCACCGATCCTTTCCCGGGCTTCCCCACGGATCTGCAGGCGCAGTTCATGGCGCTGATGACCCGCTCCTCCGGCATCTCGCATGTCACCGAGACCATCTTCGAAAACCGCTTCATGCACGTGCAGGAGCTTGCCCGGCTTGGCGCCAGGATCTCGCTCTCCGGCCAGACGGCGAAGATCGAGGGTGTCGAGCGCCTGCGCGGCGCGCCCGTCATGGCGACCGATCTGCGCGCCTCCGTCTCGCTCGTCATCGCCGGGCTTGCCGCCGAGGGCGAAACCACGGTCTCCCGCGTCTACCACCTCGACCGCGGTTTCGAGCGGCTCGAAGAGAAGCTGACCCGATGCGGCGCCGTCGTCGAGCGCATCAGCGAGTAATTCAGAGCTTCATTCCGGTTGCGTAATCGGTCGCAGCATCTTATTTCCCTTGTCTGACGCATCGCCATTCCGGCGATGCCTGTTTGATAGCAAGAGCATGATGTCGAAAACCGCTCACACTTTTCGGCATCCTGCTTTGGGGATTGAGCCTGAATGACCGATCTGAAGCTTGTTGCGCTTGATGACGAGGATCTCGCGATCATATCCGCGCATATGCAGGATAGCGTCTTCAAGGTCGGTGATATCGACTGGTCGCCGCGCGGCGCCCAGTTCGCGCTTGCCGCCAATCGCTTCGTCTGGGAAAGTGCGGCGCGCAAGCGCAGAGGGTTCGAGCGCCGCCGCGCTGCTCTGGTCTTCAAGCGCGTGCTTGCCGTTCGCTCGCTCGGCATCGATCGCGGCAATCGCGATGAGGTGCTGTCGCTGCTGGCGCTGCGTTTCGAGAAGAAGGGCGAGGGACCGGATGGCACGATCGAACTGGCGCTGTCGGGCACGGCCTCGATTGCGCTCGACGTCGAATGCATCGAGGTCCAGATGGCCGATATTGGCGGCGCATGGCAGGCGGCTGCCAAACCTCGCCATCCCTGAATGGCTTGACGCCTGAAGTTTGAACATCGCGGTTCGAGTGGAAAAGGAATATCGGTCTTGGCAATCTGGCTGGATCAGGCATCGGAAGGTTTCGAGCAGCATTTTGCCGCCTTTCTGACGACGAAGCGCGAAGTTTCCGAGGATGTGAATTCAGTCGCACGCGCCATCATCGATGATGTCAGGGCGCGGGGCGATGTGGCGCTGGCTGAATATTCGTTGAAGTTCGACGGCATCGATTTCGCCGCCGTGCCGATGCGCGTGACGGCGGATGAGATCGACGCCGCGATCGAGGCGGTGCCTGCCGAAGTGCTGGGCGCCCTGAAGCTCGCGGCATTGCGCATCGAGAGCCACCATCGCCGTCAGCTGCCGAAGGACGATATCTATGAGGACGACATGGGCGTCGGTCTCGGCTCGCGCTGGACGGCGATCGACGCGGTCGGGCTTTATGTTCCAGGCGGCACCGCGAGCTATCCGAGCTCGGTGCTGATGAATGCGGTGCCGGCCAAGGTCGCCGGCGTCGAGCGCGTCGTCATCGTCGTTCCCGCCACCGGCGGCGCCGTCAATCCGGCGGTGCTCGCCGCCGCCCGGCTTGCCGGTGTCACAGAGATCTACCGTGTCGGGGGCGCTCAGGCGATCGCCGCTCTCGCCTATGGAACCGAGACCATTGCACCGGTCGCCAAGATCACCGGCCCCGGCAATGCCTATGTCGCCGCCGCCAAGCGCCACGTCTTCGGCACTGTGGGCATCGATATGATCGCCGGCCCCTCCGAGGTGCTGGTGATCGCCGACAGGGATAACAACCCGGATTGGATCGCCGCTGACCTTTTGGCGCAGGCCGAGCACGATGCCAGCGCCCAGGCGATCCTCATCACCGATGATGCCGAATTCGGCAAGGCCGTGGAGCAGGCGGTCGAGCGCCAGCTGAGGACGCTGAACCGCGCCGAGACTGCAGCGGCAAGCTGGCGCGATTTCGGCGCCGTCATCCTCGTTGCCGATCTGGCACGGGCCATCCCGCTCGCCAACCGCATCGCAGCCGAGCACCTCGAGCTCGCCGTCGCCGATCCCGATCGGCTGCTCAATGGCATCCGCAACGCCGGCGCGATCTTCATCGGCGCTCATACGCCCGAGGTCATCGGCGATTACGTCGGCGGTTCTAACCACGTGCTGCCGACGGCGCGTTCGGCGCGCTTCTCCTCCGGCCTTTCGGTGCTCGATTTCGTCAAGCGTACCTCGATCCTGCGCCTTGGGCCGCAGCAGTTGCGCAGCCTCGGCCCGGCGGCGATCGCGCTTGCGGTCTCCGAAGGCCTCGATGCCCATGCGCGGTCGGTCGCGATCCGCCTCAACCTTGATTAGGTGAGGGGATGGCGGCGGGCGATTTCCGGCTTTGTGACGTCGTCCTCGACGACACGATCGGCCGCTCGACGCCCGATGTCGAGCATGAACGCGCCGTCGCCATCTTCGATCTGATCGAGGAGAACAGGTTCGAGCCGCTCGGCCATTCCGGCGGTCCCTACCGGTTGAACATCTCGCTGGTCGATTCGAAGCTGGTCTTCGCCATCAAGACGGAAGAAGGGGGCGATGTCGCCACCCATATCCTGTCGCTCACCCCTTTCCGGCGGATCGTCAAGGATTACTTCATGATCTGCGAAAGCTATTACGAAGCGATCCGATCGGCGACGCCAAGCCGCATCGAGGCGATCGACATGGGCCGGCGCGGCATCCACAACGAAGGCTCGCAGACGCTGAAAGACAGGCTGGCCGGCAAGATAGAGGTCGATTTCGACACCGCCCGGCGTCTTTTTACGCTGGTCTGCGTGCTCTACTGGCGCGGATGACGGCGATGGAGCTTGCCGCCGATGTCGAGGACGCAAAAAGGCCAGGCGCCATCCTCTTCATGTGCGGGCTGAACGCCATCCGCTCCCCGATGGCCGAAGCGATCGCCCGTAGTATTCTGCCTGGCAATACCTATATAAGGTCCGCCGGCGTTCGCGCCGGCGAGCGCGATCCCTTCGTCGATGTCGTGCTCGAGGAAATCGGGCTTTCCCTCGGGCGCCGCCAGCCGCAGACGCTGGAAGAGCTCGAGGACGATTATTTCGATCTGATCATCACCCTGTCGCCGCAGGCCCATCACGCGGCACTGGAACTGACGCGGTCGAATGCGATCGACGTCGTCTACTGGCCGACCATGGATCCGACGGTCGTCAGCGGAACGCGCGAGCAGATACTGGAAAGCTATCGCGAGGTTCGCGATCACCTCGCCGGCCTCATCGAAAGCCGGCTGCTCAAACGAAATGGCATCGCCGCGCAATCGGCGTGAAAACAAATAAAGGAAAGCCCGATCAACAAGGTTCACAAACCCGCCTTGATTGTGTAGTTTCCGCCCAAATTTTAAAGGCGCGCGTTGCGCTGCCTCTTCAACCCACAGGAAGAAAACCACTATATGCCGAAAGAAGAAGTCCTCGAATTCCCGGGAATCGTCACCGAACTTCTGCCGAATGCGACGTTTCGCGTGAAGCTTGAAAACGAACACGAGATCATCGCCCACACCGCCGGCCGCATGCGCAAGAACCGCATCCGCGTTCTCGCCGGCGACAAGGTGCTGGTGGAAATGACGCCCTACGATCTGACCAAGGGCCGCATCACCTATCGTTTCAAGTAAGTCTGCCCGCTCCCGTCCGCCGATGGTCGAGGTTTCATGGCGCTGAAATACAAGCTCATTCTGGCCTCGGGCTCGCCCCGCCGCGTCGACCTGCTCAACCAGGCCGGCATCGAGCCTTCGCGCCTGATGCCGATGGATATCGACGAGACGCCGAAGAAATCGGAGCATCCGCGTTCGCTCGCCCGAAGGCTTTCGGCCGAGAAGGCCGAGGCAGCACTTGCAGCGATCAAGGGCGATATCACCTGGAAGGGCAGCTATATCCTGTCTGCCGATACCGTGGTCGCCGTCGGCCGGCGCATTCTCGGCAAGGCCGAGTTCGCCGATGAGGCGTTGAGCGCGCTGCATCTCCTGTCGGGACGCAACCATCTCGTCTATACCGGCGTTTGCCTGGTGACGCCGGATCGCAAGATCCGCCAGAAGATCGTCGAGACCAAGGTGCGCTTCAAGCGGCTGTCCGGTTTCGAGATCGAGAACTACCTGGCCTCCGGCCAGTGGCGCGGCAAGGCGGGCGCTTACGGCATCCAGGGCCTTGCCGGCACCTTCGTGCAGAAGATGGTGGGCTCCTACACCAATGTCGTCGGCCTGCCGCTTTATGAAACCATTCTGCTTCTGACCGGCGAGGGCTTCGATGTGCATAGCCGGTGGCCCGAGGCCTGACCGACGGCCATGCCATAGGACGGACCGAGCAATGCCCGAAGACAAGAAGACCGCCGCCAAGGTCGAACCGCTGCGCAAGACGCACCCTTGCCCGGAATGCGGCAAACCATCGAACCGCGAACATTATCCCTTCTGCTCCAACCGCTGCCGTGAGGTCGATCTCTCTCGCTGGCTGACCGGCTCCTATGCCATTCCGGTGGCCGACGACGAGACGAAGGCGGATTATTCCGACGAGGAAAATTGATCCCTATGTTCCGGTTTCCCGGCTGGGGAACAGGAAAACCCAGCCGGCGAAGCTATTATATTTCCTCATGAATCGGCAAAATCCACGAGACCGTCAAAAAAGAGTCATTTGACGCTTGCCATGGGCGAACAAGATGCTATAACCCCGCTCGCTTCCGGGGCGAACCAAGGCCCACGGTTCTTTTCGTCAAGAGCACCATCGCGAAGCAGGTTGGCCCAGGTAGCTCAGTTGGTAGAGCAGCGGATTGAAAATCCGCGTGTCGGTGGTTCGATTCCGCCCCTGGGCACCACACTCCCAAAACCAGTCTCAGGTGCACTTCGCGAAATTGTCTTAGTTACTTCGAGGCTTGGCCCATGAGTGCGTTTGTCGAATTAGCATCGGTCGGCTTCCCCGAGAAAGCCAGCCAGGCATCTACTCGATCTCAGCCACAGCCTCAGAGATAACGGAGAATTTCGAGGCCTGCCACCGTCCGTAGTCGAGTACGAGTTTCACGGAAATCCAACAATCGCCGCTTTTTTGGGAAGTCTCCCATCCCAGCAAGCCTTGATTTTGCGCGGCCGCAAGCAATCTGCCGGCATGACTGCGGGAAATGACATATTCGGCCGCCGTAAGCCTTGCAGAGACATCGCCGATCCAGGTTCGCTCACCGAGCACCGGTGCCAGTGGCACACGCGACATAAGGTCATGCAATATATTGCTCCCAGATTCGGACCTCGCGAACAGTGCAATGCTTTCGGGCGGGTTATACCAATCAGGGTCATTAAACAGCCGCCGGGCGATGCGCGGCTGAGCGCGATACAGAATTGTCTCATCCGCTTGCGACCGTCGATACCGGTCTCCCGCGTCCATACCGTCCAGCGAACGAAGGTGCCCTTCGAACCATTGCCGAATTAGCGTTTCAGCATAGCCGCTTGCTTGTAACGGGTTTGTACGCCGATCCGTCGTCTCCACCGGCTCTAGTAGTTTGTAGTGCGCCATCTCCTTCAGATGTGAGACTGCGGTGTTTTGGCTGGCGATGCGGTTCTCAACCAGAAACTTCGCGAGGTTGGAAGCGGTCAAGGGAGGGCGGGATGGATCAAGCTTCCGCTCAAAATGCAATGCCAATGCCGCTTGGCTAAGCAGCCACTTCTGCAGATCAGCAACATAACGCACTATTCTCGGCGCTCTGCGATGGATTGCCAGCAACTCGAGCGCGGAATCGCGCAGAGCTGCGGCAAAAGAAGCGTCCGCCATGAGATCTTCAACACGGTAGCTACGGCAGCTGTTCTGCAATGAGACTGAACGTAAAGGTATCGACATTCTGAAACCGAAGTGTAAGCGATGTTAACTCGGGATAATGAAGAAACAGCGAATGGACGAAAAGTCACTGCAGGAGCCAGTGATCGGTCGATTTTACCCAAACTTGCGCAGAATTCGAACAGACTTTTATTTGTTATCGTCAGATGGTTGCTGCCAGGCTTTGATCGAGCATCCTGTTCTTCTCAAACAAGCGCTATCGGCCGGGTTCTTCAGGGCAGCCGAGCCTTGCAGATGACTTGGCTCGTCGCTGGGCGCGGGACCGTCGACGGAACCTGCCGGTGTCGCTCTCTGTTGCAAGGGATGGGCGCCTTCAGCCCCCGCTGCCTCACAATCGCCGCTTGAACGTTGCGAGGAGCGCCGCGCCGACCATGCCGGACAGCAGAGACCCCAGCAGGATGCCCATCTTCACATGGTCTTGGATGGTGGGATCGTCAAATGCAAGCAACCCGATGAAAAGGCTCATGGTGAAGCCTATGCCGCAGAGGACGGCAACACCGGTCATCTGCCCCCAGTTCGCCTTTGCGGGGAGGTCGGCGAGGCCGAGTTTGACGAGCAGGAAGACCGTGCCGAGGACGCCGACCAGTTTTCCAAGCAGCAGACCTGCCGCCACGCCGAGTGTCAGTGGTTCCGTCAGCGTCGCGGCGGAGACGCCGGAGAAGGAGACGCCGGCATTGGCGAAGCCGAAGACCGGAACGACGACGAATGCGACGGGCTTGTGCAGGATGTGCTCGAGATGGTGCAACGGCGACTGGTCGTGGCTTGCCTCGCGTGTTCCCGGCGTCACCTTCAGCGGAATGGTAAGAGCAAGAAGAACGCCGGCCAGCGTCGCGTGGATACCGGATGCGAAGACGAGCACCCAGAGAACGGCGCCGAGCATCAGATATGGCCAGAGCTTCAAAATCTTATTGCGATTCATGCCATAGAGCGCCGCGAGCACCGCCGCGGCCCCTGCAAGCGCCAGGAGGTTGAGATCATTCGTGTAGAACAGCGCAATCACCACGACGGCCCCCAGGTCATCGATGATCGCCAGTGCCGCCAGGAAGATCTTCAACGACGCAGGCACGCGCGGACCGAACAGCGAGATGACGCCCAGGGCGAACGCGATGTCCGTCGCGGTCGGAATCGCCCAGCCACGCAGCGCGGCCGGGTTTTCCCAGTTGAACAAGATGTAGAAGAGGGCAGGGAAGACCATGCCTCCCAGTGCCGCCGCGCCCGGAAGAATACGGCGGCTCCAGCTGGAGAGCTGGCCGTCCAGCATTTCGCGTTTGATCTCGAGCCCAACGAGGAGAAAGAACAGCGCCATCAGCGCGTCATTGATCCAGTGCAGCAGGCTGAGCGGCCCCAGATAGACGTGAAGGGCGTGGAAGTAGCCTTCTGCAAGCGGTGAGTTCGCCGTCACGATGGCAGCGAAGGCCACCGCCATCAGGACGAGACCGCCTGAAGCTTCGCTGTCGAGGAATTGGCGAAGCGT
Organism: Rhizobium bangladeshense; assembly: GCF_017357245.1. Classification (NCBI taxonomy): domain Bacteria; kingdom Pseudomonadati; phylum Pseudomonadota; class Alphaproteobacteria; order Hyphomicrobiales; family Rhizobiaceae; genus Rhizobium; species Rhizobium bangladeshense. The sequence goes on from NZ_CP071612.1 coordinate 585,690, forward strand.
GGATCGGATGAGGCCTGGAGAGATGGGCGACGACACCGGTCAGCGCTCCCTGTGTTTTGGAAGGTTGATCTTCAGTCTCCGTCGATTTCGGGAAAGCCCGCGGCGCACGCAGCACACGCCATCGCGCACAAGATAAAGGGGTCGCATCGCCATTTCCAGCGAAATCGACCTACCCCCCGGAGGGGGATATCAACAATTTCTTCCGGCCTGCTAGCAGATGGCGTGAGGGCAATGACGCCGCAGGCGCCACCGAACGCCGATCACCAATTCGTGTTCGCGGGGTCTGTAACAAACGGGATTGCTAGCTCGAAGGAAGGACTACGCGGCCGATGACCGGTACGCGGACCTTTCAAGAGGAGACCATTCATGAACCGTTCCACTCTGACCCTTGCCCTCGCAGGCTCGCTCGCCACCGCGCTTTCATCCGCTGCCTTCGCCGCGCCGCTGCCGGCGGAGAAAATGGTGGGCAACGAGAAATGCTATGGCATCGCGCTCAAGGGTCAAAATGATTGCGCCGCCGGTGCCGGCACGACCTGCGCGGGCACATCGACGATGGATTATCAGGGCAACGCCTGGAAGGCTGTCCCGGCCGGCACTTGCACCAGCATGAACGTCAACGGGCACATGGGTAAGCTCGAGCCGACCAAAGGCTGACCACGAAAGCGGAGGCCCGGTGCCCGGGCCTCCGTTCTTTCTGGCTAAACCGGGAGAACTGCGATGACCGCTTCAGCAAACCAGCCCGTCCTCCTGCCGCCGCGGGCCGGCCTCGGCCTTAAACCCGAGCATTACGGGACTATTCTGGCCGATCTGCCGGATGTCGGCTTCTTTGAGGTGCACGCCGAGAACTACATGGGCGCAGGTGGGCCGCCGCATCGCTATCTCCAAGCCATCACGGAACACTATCCGCTTTCGCTGCACGGCGTCGGCTTGTCGATCGGCGCGGCGCGTGGGCTCGACAAGGCACATCTGAAGCGGCTTCGCAGCTTGCTCGACCGCTACCGCCCGCAGAGTTTTTCCGAACATCTGGCCTGGTCGACGCATGACACGGGATTTCTCAACGACTTGTTGCCGCTGCCCTATACGGAGGAAACGCTGCTGCGCGTCATCGACCATGTCGATGAAACGCAACAGGCGCTAGGGCGGCAATTGCTGCTGGAAAACCCTTCTACCTATATACTGTTCGCCGACAGTACGATCGATGAAGTGGATTTTCTGGCGACGATCGCTGAGCGCACGGGCTGTGGCCTTCTGCTCGACGTCAACAATGTGATGGTCTCGGCGGTGAACCATCGGCTCGATGCCGCCACCTACATAGATCGTTTTCCGGTCGAACTCGTCGGCGAGATTCACCTCGCCGGTTACGACGAAACCATCGACCCTGCCGGCGATCGGCTGCTGATTGACGCGCACGCGACGGCGGTGAAGAGCGACGTCTTGGCCCTCTACAAACATACCCTCGCGCGCACCGGGGCGCTCCCGACGCTGATCGAATGGGACAACAATATTCCGGATTTCGCTACGCTGTATTCAGAGGCGAAAAGTGTGGATGCGATGCTCGCTTCCGAAAGGTTTCGCCGCGGCGGGCGCGGGATCCGGGCGGCGTGACGATGGATTTCGCAACCAGCCAAACCGCCTTTGCCGATGCCTTGCTGCATGCTGACCGGCCGGTGCCGGGAGGCATCATCAACGCACGCGGCAAACCCGACGCTGCGCGCTTTGCCGTATACCGCAACAATGTGTTCGTCGGGCTGACAAAGGCGTTGGCGCAACGTTTTCCGGTGACCGAGCGGCTCGTTGGCGCGGAATTCTTCGTGGCCATGGCGCGGGCCTACGCCCAGGATCACAAGCCGTCCTCACCGCTGATCATGGAATATGGCGACGATTTCCCCGACTTCATAACAGGCTTTGAGCCTGCTAGGTCGCTTGCCTATCTGCCCGATGTCGCCCGGCTCGAGGCGGCTTGGACGGACGCTTACCACGCTGCAGACAGCGCCCCTCTCGATCTTGCGGCGCTCAAAGCCGTGGCGCCCGAGATGCTTTCCAACCTGCGGCTCGTCCCACACCCCTCGGCGCACCTGATCCAGTCGAGATTTCCGGTTGGTTCGATCTGGAGCGCACATCAAGAGGAGATGGTTTCGCCGGTCTCCGACTGGGGCGGGCAAGCTGTCCTGGTCGTACGACCGGAGATATCGGTCAAAGTTCATGTCCTGCCGCCTCAGGACGCCGTCTTTGCGGCCTCGTTGTTCAATGCCGCCACCCTTGGCGAGGCGGCAGAGGCGGCATTTACAGCTGCCAAGGGATTCGATTTCGGAACGGCGCTGGTCGGTCTTGCCGGTCTCGGGGCGTTCAGCACCCTTCAACACTGTAAAGGAAACTCCAAATGAAAACCGAAGTGGCCCCTTCGCACGGCTTTGGTGCCGCCGCTGCCTCCCTCATCACCCGCGCCGAAAGCCTGCTCGCCTCTGTTCCCCAGTCGCTGCCGCTGCTGGGGCTGCGTTTTGCTCTTGCTGTTCCCTTCTTTAGATCGGGGCTGACAAAATGGGACGGGTTCCTGACGCTTTCGTCAGGCGCAAAATATCTTTTCGAGCAGGAGTTCAAGCTTCATATCTTCGGCAGCGCAATTGCCTATCCGTTTCCTCTGACGATGGCGGTCGCAGCCGGAATCGGAGAATTGATCCTGCCAATTCTGTTGATCCTCGGCTTGGCCACACGCTTCGCCGCTCTCGGCCTGCTATTGATGACGGCGATTATCCAGCTCACCATCCCGGAGGGCTGGGCGAATTTTCACTTGCCCTGGGCGGCAATAGCGCTGGCATTGGTCGTGTTCGGTGGGGGCAGGATCGCGGTTGATCCGTTTGTGATGCCGCGCCGCAAATGACGCTAGGATAGCAACTTGTCGGGGCGCCATACATCCATTGCGTTTCAGCGTAGCCCGGTGAAGTGACGGTTGCCAACATCCCGCGGCTTCCGCTGGTCACCTCGGCTGGTTTGGTTGAGGCATGTCAAAGCGCAGTTCGGCGCGTGCGTCAGAATGGCGGGGTCAGGTCCCCGCGCGTTCGGAGCAAATCATGAAACCGCATATCTCCTTTCCGCCCGTTACCTATCCGGACGCCACTTCCAAAACTGTGATCGCCAATGGCGTCGCACGCGCGCACCACCTGCAGGCGACGCTTGCCATCTGTGCGGTGGAGATGACCACTGCCGAAGTCCCTACTGCCCTGTCGTCGCTGATCATGGATGCGGCGGAGATGGGCGCGCGACGCCGAGGTGGAAGTGCGGGCGGATCTTATCGTCATCGGCGGCGGCCATCCTCACCTCCCCGAATTCGTGCTGCGGCCGGTACTGCTGTCGCATCGAGGCTTGCCTGAGATGTTCAAGGACCGGTTTCGGAGCACTCGGCTGTGGGATCGTATCGTCGATGCCGCAGAGGCCGCGCGGCTGATCACCGATGGCATGACCGTCGGCATGAGTGGGTTCACCAGAGCCGGTGAGGCTAAGGCCGTGCCGCTGGCGCTGGCGGAGCGGGCAAGACGCGATCCGCTGAAGATCACGCTGATGACCGGCGCCTCGCTCGGCCACAATCTCGACAGCACGCTCACCGAGGCCCACGTCATCGCGCGCCGCATGCCGTTCCAATCCGATCCCGTCTTACGCCGGGCGATCAATGCCGGCGAAGTGATGTTCATCGACCAGCACCTGTCGGAGACGGCGGAATTCCTGCGAAGCGGCCAGCTTGCGCCGGTGGATGTGGCCGTCGTCGAGGCGACCGCGATTACCGAGGATGGCGGCATTGTGCCCACAACCTCCGTCGGCAATTCGGCAAGTTTCGCCCTTCTCGCACCGAAGGTGATCGTCGAGATCAACCTGTCGCAGCCGGAAGCATTGGAAGGTCTACATGATATCTATGTCCCGGCGGCGCGGCCGAGCCGGCAGGCGATCCCCATCGTTGTGCCCGAAAGCCGCATCGGCCTACCCTTCATTCCGATCCCGATGGAAAAGATCGCCGCGATTGTCGTCACCCAGAGCAGCGACAGCGATTCAGCGGTGGAGGCGCCGGATGTCGAAACCGATGCGATCGCCTGTCATCTTACTGAGTTCCTGCTGCGTGAGGTGCGGCGCGGTCGCCTGACGGAGAGATTGCTGCCGCTCCAGGCGGGCATCGGAACGATCGCCAACGCGGTGCTCCAGAGGTTCGCGGAAACACCGTTCCACGATCTGACCATGTATTCGGAGGTGCTGCAGGATTCGGCCTTCGATCTCATCGACGCCGGCAAGCTCGGATTCGCATCAGCGTCGTCCATGACGCTTTCAACGCAGAAACACCGGCGTGTGCTTTCGGAGATCGAACGCTACAGACGGCGGCTCATCCTGCGCCCACAGGAAATCAGCAATCATCCCGAAGTCATTCGGCGGCTCGGCATCATCGCCATCAACACGGCGCTGGAATTCGACATTTACGGCAACGTCAACTCGACCCATGTCGGCGGCACCCAAATCATGAACGGCATTGGCGGCTCCGGCGAGTTCGCTCGCAATGCCCACATGTCGATCTTCGTGACCAAGTCGCTTGCCAAGAAGGGAACGATCTCGCGCGTCGTACCGATGGTCAGCCATGTCGACCATTGCGAGCATGACGTCGATATTGTCGTGACGGAAATCGGCCTTGCGGATCTTCGCGGCCTGGCCCCTAGGGAGCGGGCGGAGGTCATCATCGCCAACTGCGTGCATCCGACCTATCGTCAGGCGCTGGCAGATTATTATCGGCGCGCGCTGCTGCGCGGCGGTCACACGCCTCATCTCCTCGAGGAGGCGCTCGGTTGGCATGACGCCCTACGCCGGACGGGAAAGATGCTACCGTAGAACCGGCCCTGTTGATCCCCGATCACATCAACGGCGCGAGGCCGGTCAGGAGCTAAGATATTTCCGCCGCGCCTCTGCTCAGCAGCACCGACGGACCTGACCGATCCTTGGAGCTTCAAGCCTGCCTCACCTCAGCATCCGGCGGCGGCAGGGCGATGCCGTAATAGGGGTCGACCCAGACGAGCAGGTCCCTGACCGACGTCACGCCTGCAATGTTCTCGGCCGCGACTTTTGCGGCCAAACGCTCGCGTTCGTCGAAAATCGTTCCCGTCAGCTCGGCGACACCACTGGCGACGTGGCAATGGATGAAGCCGTTGCGGCTCCAGCTCTGCTTTGCAAGTTCTGCTTCGATTGCCGCCTGGATCTGAGCGTCCTCGGGCGAAAGCGGTGCCGCCGGGAGCGCCCGAGACAGGGCTCGCAAGAGGTCTGAGCGCGCAACGATGCCGACGAGCCTGCCGTTCTCCACCACGGGCAGACGCTTGATATCCTGACGTTCCATCAATCTGACGGCGTCCGAAATGGCAGCGGTCGGCGCGATCGTGCTGACCTGCGCGGTCATCACCTCCTGGATCCGCCGCCCATGGGTTCGGACATATTCTGCGGCGATCTTTCCGGAGCTCGTCAGCCATTCGAGCAGCCACGGCCGCTTGCGTTCGGTGTTCAATTCGCTGCGGCGCAGGAAGTCCCCTTCGCTGACGATGCCGACGAGCGCTCCGTTGGCATCGACGACCGGTAGACCGCTGATCCTGTTGTCGAGCATCAGCTTGGCGGCTTCGGCGACGGAACAGGATGTCGTCGCAGTGATCGCCGGCGATGTCATGATGTCTTGAACGAGCATTTCGACTCCTGATGTTTGGGATCCCGTCGGCCAGGATGGTGCGCGGGAGTCTTCCAGTAGGCAGCATCCGCCGGGGACCCGGCGTCTCGATCTCAGTCGACCAGTTGGCGCCTTGTCTGATTACCCGTTCGGCGGGCCCAGGCGCTCTGTTTGTAGAAGTAAAGGTGTCTCCGCCGCTTCCCCGGGCGGCGGAGACGCGCAACGCTGTCAGCTATGCTGCGGACTGATCCTGCGCTGCGAAGATGCTCGCCTCTCCTGCAATATCGAGCACCGTGCGGCCCTCGATGGTTCCCGCCTTGAGGCCGGCGAAAATATCATTGACGTCATCGAGCGGCGCCTTGGCGATCTCAGCTCGGACTCGGCCCTCGCAAGCGAAAGAGAGCGCTTCGTCGAGATCGCGGCGCGTACCGACGATCGAGCCGCGCACGGTGATGCGCTTCAGCACGACGTCGAAAATCGGCATCGGGAAGTTGCCCGGAGGCAGGCCGACGAGGCTAACGGTGCCTTTGCGACGCACCATGCCAAGTGCCTGCGAGAAGGCAGGCGGCGAGACGGCGGTGACGAGAACGCCATGCGCTCCGCCGCCCGTCGCCTTCAGCACCTTTTCGACGGTGTCTTCGGAGCGCGCGTTGAGCGCTAGATCGGCGCCGACGTGGCGGGCAAGGTCAAGTTTGGCGGCAGCGACGTCGAGAGCGATCACCTTGAAACCCATCGCTTTGGCATATTGGATCGCAACATGGCCGAGGCCGCCGACGCCCGATATCGCCACCCATTCGCCGGGCCGAGCTTCGGTTTCCTTCAGTCCCTTATAGGTCGTGACACCGGCGCAGAGGATTGGCGCGATCTCCGCGAAATCGACACCGGCAGGAAGGCGGGCGGCGAAAGCGGCCGAGGCAATGACATATTCGGCAAAGCCGCCATTGCAGCTGTAGCCGGTATTGTGCTGGTGTTCACAGAGGGTTTCCCAACCTGTTTCGCAATATTCGCAGCGCAAGCAGGCGTCGTGCAGCCAGGCGACGCCGACGGCATCGCCTTCCTTGAATTCGGTGACGCCTGGACCGAGAGCCGCGACGACCCCGGCCGCCTCGTGGCCGGGAATGAAGGGCAGCAACGGCTTGACGGGCCAATCGCCCTCAGCGGCATGCAGATCAGTGTGGCATACTCCGCAGGCAACGACCTTCACCAGGATTTCACCTGGACCCGGAACAGGCACCGGCACGCATTCGATTGCGAGAGGCTTGCCGAACTCCCGAACCACCGCCGCCTTCATCATCTTGCTCGTCATGATCTTCATCCCCTTCACGATGATTGTCCGGCGCGGATAGTGCTGGCATCGCACACTCCGCACATTGACCCATCGCAAAGAGCAGTTCCGTTGACCGGATCGAGCTTGGATTTTACGGCCATCGACGCACGATGCCCATGCAGGTGCAGTCTTGGCTTCATCCCGTCGGAAGAAGAGGGTACCCTGCCGCATCTGCGGGAGGCGTTCGGAGGCAGGCCTGATGAAAGCAATGGTTCTCGAAGCGGTCGGATCCCCTCTGCGTCCGGTCGAGTGGCCCGATCCCGTCCCGCAAAGCGGGCAACTGATGTTGAGAGTGGAAGCTTGCGCCGTTTGCAGGACCGATCTTCACGTTTGTGACGGCGATCTTTCCGCGCCGAAGCTTCCGCTCATTCCCGGCCATGAGATCGTCGGCCGCGTCGAGGCGGTGGGAGAGGGTGTGCCTTCACAGCGGGTCGGACAGAGGGTCGGCGTTCCCTGGCTTGGCCACACCTGTGGCTGCTGTTCTTTCTGCTTGAACAATGAGGAAAACCTTTGCGATCAGCCGCAGTTCACCGGCTATACGCGTGATGGCGGTTTTGCCACTCATGTCGTTGCCGATGCTGATTACGCCTTTGTGCTGGATGAGCAGGCCGATCCGGTAGCGCTTGCGCCGTTGCTGTGTGCTGGTCTCATAGGGTGGCGTTCATTGAAGCAGGCCGGCGGCGGCGCCAGGATCGGGTTATACGGCTTCGGTGCGGCCGCCCATATCATCGCGCAGGTCTGCCGTTGGCAGGGCCGCGAAGTCTATGCTTTTTCACGCCCAGGCGACGATGCGGCACAGCGTTTCGCGCTTGACCTCGGCGCCGCGTGGGCGGGAGGTTCGGATCAACGCCCGCCCGTCATGCTAGACGCGGCGATCATCTTCGCTCCGGTTGGCCAACTCGTGCCTGCGGCTTTGCAGGCAGTGCGGAAAGGAGGTAGGGTGGTCTGCGGTGGCATCCATATGAGCGATCTTCCGGCAATGGCCTATGCGCTCATCTGGGGCGAACGAAGTCTTGTATCTGTTGCAAATCTCACCCGGCGGGATGCCGAAGAGTTCTTTCCCGTCGCTCGTCAGGCAGGAGTCAGGACCCACACGACCACCTATCCATTGATGGACGCGAATAGGGCGCTCGACGATCTCAGGGCCGGCCGCTTGAGCGGCGCAGCCGTGCTGACGCCGTAGGCAGCGTGTTGACTGCCTCGGCCTGAGAATCGAGGCTGTGCCGTCAACGTCCTGCGTGCCTTGGGGCGCCGATCGTGTTCGGCATGGCCTCGCCTCGGCTGAGCAACGAGGAGCTGCTGGCACTGGAGGCTGAGCATAGGGCGTTGGCTGACGTGGTGGATGACATCGGCACGATGGCCGATCGGATTGCACGCTTGCCTTGGGAAAGGGCAAAAGACGAGCTGGAAAGGCTGGATTGTTGCCTGCGTGACCGGCTCCTTCCCCACGAGAGGAGAGACGAACAAGTTTACGAGCGCCTTCGCCGAAAATATGCAGCGCCGGATATACTGGCCGGAATGAGCCGGACGCACATGGAAATGCAACGGCAAATTCACAATCTCACCGTCATGCGCAAGACGTTCGAAAGCGGCACACCGACACAGGCGCAGCTTTATGAGGTCCAGCGACTGCTCCACGGCCTGGAGGCGATTACGCGCCTTCATTTTGCCAGGAGGAAGAGATTTACCGTTCGCTGGAGATCGAATGAGTGTCTCCTCCCTTGCCCGCATCTGCTACTGGGGTGTCGAGCGCAGCAATGGTGCGTTTCTCTGATCGTGCTGGATCACCGATTTGATCAGCGGGACGCTGAAGACAGTGGCCAGCATGAGAATGAGTACGATCAACAGAAGGTGATCGATGATAAGCCATCGCAGCCATCGTCCAACGGGGAAATGATTCACGGCATTCCTCCGATCGCACGCGGCGAGTCAATGGCAACCATGGTCTTCATGGCACTTCTCCGATCTATCAGGGAACCGCAGTCTGAAGCGCGTTGATGAACAGGCATTGCGGAGGATCAAATTGCCGCCGCGCGATCTGCTGGCGGCTGCTTTTGACGCTGGTCAAAGTCATCACACGATATCGGGAACGAAGGAGCGGCGTCACCAGCGCTACCATCAGTGTTGATTAGCGCGCATCGGCCAGCTGCAGCGAGCTAAGGTGATTTCCACTCACATTTGACCGGCATCAATGGCGGAAGACGCCGAAGGTTGTCTTATTGAGATTTACCGGATTGGATTTTGCTACGGCGTCTCCGACGTTCGCGTTTTGCCCGGGCGGCAGAAACAGCTTCCGGGTGTAACATTGATAACAGGTGGTGCGCCGGTGTCATCATGAGGTGGTTGCCTTTGAAGGAAAGGAGACGATATGAACCACATTCTCTCTCGGCCCGCTGAGGCGGCGCTGATTGGTGCAGGCAGCTCCGACCAACCGTCCTGCAGCATCGATTTTCGTCTCGAGCGAATGAGCAATCATGATTGGCAGATTTCGGCGGTGTCGCCCCAGGCGCGCGCCTGGGTGCGTGATGAACTCTGCTGTCCCTTTGCACAATGCTTCAACGACGTCATACACGCAGATGCACTCAGCGCGAATTCCTTTGTGAAGGAAGCGCATGAAAAAGGTTTCCGGACTGAGTTCGTTGGACGAAACGGCAAGGACGTCTTCTAGCGTGCGGACCTGCAGATGCGCATCGACGGCCTAGCCCCGGTAAAGTGGTCCCCTTGTCATCGAAATGAACTGGCATCTTTCCTCCCGCCATGCCGCGGCGTTTCCTGGCCACTACGGCCTCTGGGAAGAGGAGACAGTTCAGAGGCTCAAAGATAGAAGCCGGGTGGCGGCACCGGCATGTCCGGAGGCGCCACGACCTGGACTCGATCATCCACCCGCTTTACGCCGATGGTGTTTTCTGCAGCCACGTGCAGGGCCGTCTTTTCCCGCGAGTCCAGCACTCGGCCTTCCAGCGTGACCACGCCATCGGCGACGTGCAGAGTCACGGAATCTCCCCATTTTTGCCGAGCGAGTTCCGCCTCCAGCGCACTTTGGATATCGCTGTCCGTTCGTGCGGCGCAATGCCTGGTAAGCTCGCGGACGAGTGCGGCCATGACGTCGAAGCGGGTGACGATACCGATGAGCTGGTTGCCTTCGACCACCGGAAGACGCTTCACGTTCTTTTCCGCCATCAGCTTGGCGGCGGTTTCGATGGATGCATCCGGCTGCACGGTCACTGCCGGGGAAGACATTACTTCTCCAACGTCGTTTCCGAAGCTTTTCGCGTACTCTTCGGCCAACCCGCCGCGGGAAGCGAAGAAATCACGCCAGAGGCTGTGGGGAGCTTGCGTGTGGATTTCGCCGCGCCGCAGGAAGTCGCTTTCGCTGATGATGCCAAGCAGGTCGCCGGATTGATCGACGACCGGTAACCCGCTGATGTGGCGATCGACCATAGCATTGGCAGCCTCCCATATCTTCACGTTCGGCCCGATCGTCGTCGGGTTGGGAGTCATGATTGATCGAATTTGTAGCATCTTCCAAGCTCCTGAAACTGAAGGCAGGATAAAGCCTCTGCAACGTCATTTCCATGATCGCCGTCAATGGACGTCGAGAGCAGCACTTCCGGGGTCACTTCAGCGACCTGCGAATCCGCGTAGTGCAAAAGCGAACAGGACCGCGGCAGTCACTGCAAGCGAACGGAATTGCCAGACGATGAAAAGCCGGCGCCGCGATAGATTACCGCTTGTGCCATCGTAATGAAATGCGTGTTGGTGCCGCGAGCAACGCTGCCTCTGCCGAGAGTTCATTCAGCCTCGATCTCGTGCAGGTGCGTGTTTGAAGAGGTACGTCCACGCAATTTGTCCATCTCTATTACAAGCAGAAGCGAGGCGGCGGCCAGAAGCGTCAGCGCCCATTCCGCCAGCGAGATCGGCGCCAGGCCAAGCACCTCACGGAACCACGGGACATGCATGGCGCCGATATGGATGGCTTGGGCCGCTACGATACTGGCGAGCAGCAGCGGGTTTTGGAAAAAGGATCGCGAGAAGAGCGAGCGACGCTCGGAACGGCAGCTGAGAGTTTGTACATTCTCAAACATGACGAAAAGCAGAAGCAGTAGATTGCGCGCCTCGGAGACCTGGTAGCCCTGTGACAGCAGCCAATAGAAGACTGCAAAGCCACCGCCGCCTATGACGAGCGCGGATTGGACGATCCGGCGAACCATTAGCCCGTCGAAGATCGGCTCCTTGGGGAGGCGAGGTGGCCTGGCCAGTTCGTCGCCCTCAGGTCGCTCTCCCGCGAGCGTCACGTCCTGAATGCCATTCGTGACGAGATTCAGCCAGAGAAGCTGCACGGGAAGCAGTGGCATTGGAAGACCGAGCGGAATCGCCAGCAGGAACAGCAGCATTTCCGCAGCTCCTGTCGCCGTCAACATGAGGATGACTTTGCGAATGTTGGAATAGGCGGTTCTACCCTCGCGAATGCCGCTGACGATGGAGGCGAAATTGTCGTCGGCAACGACGATGTCCGCGCTCTCCTTGGCGACCTCCGTACCCTTCACGCCCATGGCGACACCGACATGAGCGTGTTTCAGGGCTGGAGCGTCATTGACGCCGTCTCCGGTCACCGCCACGAAATGGCCGTTGCGCGCCATGGAGAGCACAATCGCAAGCTTCTGATTGGGAACGACGCGGGCATAGATGCGCGCGCTTTTCGTAAGCTCATCCAGCCGCTCCGGGCCTGCGGCTTCGGCCTCGCGCACCGCGTCGCCGGTGGTGATTTGGCTCGGGCCGAAGTGCAAACCCGCCTGAGCGGCGATGGCCGCTGCTGTTTTGGGGTCGTCGCCCGTCACCATCGCTACCTCGACGCCGGCGGCGCGGCATTCTCGGATCGCCTGCGGAACTTCCTGGCGGATCGGATCCTGCATGCCCGCAATACCAAGGAATACGAGGTCGATAAGATGATGGTGGCCGAAGGTGGCGTCGGCATCACTGCGGATTTCGCCCTCTGCGAAAGCGAGAACCCGAAGCCCGCGGGCCGCCATCTCCTCCTTCTGGGCGAGAAGCCTGTCTCTGTCGATTTCCACCACCCGGTCGCCGATATCCATCCGGTCGGCCATGCTGAGCAGTGTCTCAGTCGAGCCCTTCGCGAAGATGCGCACGCGTTCGCTCCCGCGATGGAAGGAGGCAGCATATTTCAGATCGGGCTCATAAGGGATGCGGGCGAGCAAGGGATAATCCGCTGCCATCTTCTCTTGCGCCAATCCCGCCTTACGCGCGGCGGCCAATAGGGCGACGTCGACCGTGTCGCCGACGCCTTTCCAGCCGTTCTCGTCCTGCATGAGCGAACCCTCGTTGGGAAGCGCGGCCGCTCTGAGCAGTCGGCCGGCGCGCACGCGTGCCTCCGCCACGCTCATATTGGCCGCCTTGATCTCGCAGGTGTCCAGGTCAGTACCCGCATCAAGGGCAAGATCGGTGCCGTCCGGGAGCCGGATATCGGTAACCGTGAGCTCGTTGAGCGTCAGAGTCCCTGTCTTGTCGGTGGCGATCATGGTGCAGGAGCCCAGCGATTCGACCGCCGGCATTCGCCGCACAATGACGTCGCGCTTCGCCATGCGACGCATGCTGATCGCGAGCGCAATCGAGATTGCGATGGGCAGGCCTTCTGGAATTGCGCTCACGGCAAGACCGACCGACATGAGGAAAAGATCGCTCCACGCGAGCCCTCGCATCAGGCCGATGCCGATCAAGACCAGCGACGTCACTCCCACCGCCCAGGCGATCGCATTGGAGAAACGAGCAAGCCGGATCATCAGTGGCGGTTGCGATGCGGATGCCCTGCCGATTTCGGCGGCAATCTTGCCGATCTCGGTTCTAAGTCCTGTCCCTGTCACGACGCCCGTGCCCCGTCCACGCGTGACCAGCGTGCCGGCGAATGCGGTTGCCGTCTTGCCCTCCTCAACCGGCACGCCAGCGGGCCGTGCCGCTTTGCGCGTCGCCAGCGATTCTCCGGTAAGGAGGGATTCGTCGCACAGAAGGTCGGTCGCCTCGACCAGTGCGAGGTCAGCCGGAACTCTTCCGCCGGCTTCCAGAAGCACGAGATCTCCCGGCACCAGCAGGCGTGCTTCAATCTCCCGCACCTCTCCGTCGCGAATGACGGCGGCACGCGGTTGTTCGAGCTTTCGAAGCGCCAGCGCAGCTCGGCCTGCCGAATATTCCTGCAGACTGCCGATCAAGCCGTTCAGCAGCAAGACGACGCCGATAAAGACTGCATCCTTGGTATCACTGACCACCAGGGAGATGGCGGCTGCCAGAACCAGGATATAAATCAGGGGGCTGCGGAACTGCCGCAAGAAGACAAACGCGAAAGAGGGGGTCTCAGGCTCGGGCAGAATATTTGGACCGTAACGCACCAGCCGGCTCTCGGCCTCTTCAGTGACGAGGCCGCTACGACTGCCGAGACCGGCGGCGAATGGGTGGGGAATGGGAATGGTCACGAGATTTCTCCTGCACGAAATTGCCGGCAGCCTGGCCACATCACCCGGATCTACCCGGCCTCGTCGAGAGACCTTGCCGCTTCAAGCAGAAGCTGCTCCATTTTCTCGCGAACCGTCTGAGCGTTGATCGCGAGATCCGCATATTGCAGGTCGCTCAGGACCTTTTTGAAGACTTTCTCGTCTCCTGACTCCAGCAACCCGGCGGAAATGACTTCGTCGAAATAGACGTCAAAGTCATTTCGTCCGATGAGCTCGGCCGCCCAGCGTGCCAGCATCCGGTCGCGCCTCGCCCGGATATGGAACGTACGCTCGAGCTTCATGATGTACTCTTTCTCGAGTGCTTCTTCACGCTCGTCGATGATGCCCATCATCGGTCCTCCAGCGAATAGTCATCAGCCGCTTGATGGCTGCTCGTCGACGTGTCGCCGGGATCAGCTCGGAGCGGTGCATACGGCGGCACGTAATCATTCTTGCTTCGGAAACCGCCTGCGTTTGATCAGACAATTGTCCGCGCAATGCGCAGAACAGATTTCTTTCGCAAATCTGCACTGCTTCTTCGAACCTTTCCATTCGTGGCAAGGAATTCGAGCCTCGCCTGTACTGCGGATCGTATCCGGCGCCCGCATTGCCACCTTGAACATAGACCGGCTCATCGCAGTCCGCATTCGTCCTTTGCTTAAAGATCATCGTTTCTCTGCTCGCGGCAAGGTGGACCAATTTCAAGAAGTCACGCCAGGTCTGCTGCATGCGGCTAAGAACCCTCACAGTCGCAGGCGCCGATTCCGCCGACCTCGGCACGATCAAAATCCGTTACCCTTGGTCGGCGGGATGAATGGATCCGGATAGCCTTCCTTGGGTGCCGTCTTCGTCTGCGGCGCATCATCCGACTGATCCGGCTGCGGCCACCACGCCGCACTGCCGTAGCCGGCCAGGACGGCAAGTAGGATCACGGCTGTTACGGTCACTATCTTCGGCATAGCGCATTCCTTTCGCTCCGTGAGATGGCCATCTTCGAGCGATCTTGCCCCCGGCGCATTGCGCTCGATCAATGAGCTCTCGAAACGAAGTAATTTATTGTCGAACAAGGCGGCAGCATTGCAGGATATTTGACGGATCCGACACCGTCTCGTGGACATAATCGGCGACCGCCGCATGTCGGCGTTCCAAGATTAGCTGAAAGATGTCTTTCTTCTGGGAAGCAGACGAATGGGACACCTAGATCGGCGCTGATAGCGGCGAACTTGCTGCTGCGGCTCTATCCGGATCCGGTGATTGAGCGGTCGTAGCGCCGGCAGCACCTCAAAACAGGAGGAGCGACCCCAGAGACAGAATGAGCGCGGGGAACATGACGACGGTTCCGAGCTTTAGAAACGTCCAGGCGCCGATATGCAGGCCTTCGCGCCGGAGCGCAGACAGCCACAGGATCGTCGCCAGCGACCCCGTCACCGACAGGTTGGGTCCGAGATCGACGCCGATCAGTACGGCCCCCGCGATCTTGTCGGAGACACCGGCTGCCTGCACTACGCTTCCGGCAAGCAGGCCCGCCGGAAGATTGTTCACGAGGTTGCAGATCACACCGACGAGCAGGCCCGCAACGGCGATCGCCTGCGATTGCGAAGCCGAGGCTAGTGAAGCCAATTGATCGGAGAGAAGCTTCGTCAAGCCGGTGTGGTCGAGAGATTCCACGATTACGAACAGGCCCGCGACCAGCGGCAGAACGCTCCAGCTTATGCCTTTCAGCGTCTCGGCCGGGCTTTGCCGCGTCAGCAGCAGAACAATCGCGGTGGTGATCGTGCCTGCAGCAAAGGTCGGCACCCCGAGATCGACATGCATGGCCGACGCCGCGATCAGAACGATCGCTGTCAGCAGGATTCCCCATCCGGCCAGGCGGGCGCTGCCCGAGAGGGGCCGTCGTTGCGTATCCGCGGCAAGCGTATCGTCTGCAAGGGCGCGGCGCTGCGTCCAATAGAGGCAGATGAACGTGGCGAGGATCGAAATGATCGACGGCAGCATGAATGTTGACAGCCAGCGGGACAGCGACGGCATGTCGCCGCCGGCAAAGATCACCAGATTGGCCGGATTGGAAATCGGCAGAACGAAGCTTGCGGCATTGGCGATGAAGGCGCAGATCAGGAGATAAGGCATCGGGTCCTTCACCCGCGCCGTCCGGCAGGCGGCATAGACGGCCGGCGTCAGCACCACGGCCGTCGCATCGTTGGAAAGAAAGACGGTGACAACCACGCCAACAAGATAGACCAGCACGAAAAGACGTCGAGGTGAACCTTTGGCACAGGCTGTGGCAATGGCGGCGATCCAGTCGAACAGGCCTTCGCGCCGGGCAAGCTCGGACAGCAGCATCATGCCGATCAGAAACAGATACACGTCGCCGCCCTTGGCGACGCCGGCCAGGGCATCTTCGGGTCCGACCAGGCGGAAGGCGAGCAGGAGCAGGGCGCCGAATACGGCCCAGATCGCCTCCGGCCATCGAAAGGGACGGACGACGACGCCCATCGCAGTGAGGCCGGCGATACCCCAGGTCATGGCATGTTCGGTCATTCGGAATCGCGTTCGGTTGGCTCGCGGCGGATCAGCCGCCTAGGTTGGTAAGAGTTTTTCTGCGATCGAATACATGTTTGCTCGGGCAGTGACAAATCTGTTTATGTTTCGCTAAGTGCAATGCCGAAAGAACATTCGCTCAAAAGGTCGTGCATAGCAGATTACAGCCAAACGAGCTTCATACTGGCAGAACTGATGTCCGCGCAATTGCGTCCTCGCGGGCTCCGCCTCCGCAGAGCTATACTGCCCACTATGGTGGCGTCATCGTCACTGTGGATTCGGCCGCAGTCGTATTTGCCTGCGTATTGATCGAATCGGGCGATGGCAGATTGAGTTCGGCGATCAAGCCACGCGGCGTGGCATTTTCTAACCTCAGCGTTCCAAAATGGCTTTCGACGATATCCCTCACGATGGAAAGCCCCAAACCGAATCCGCGATCGTTACGCGCAGAATCCAGTTTATAGAACGGCTCCAGGACATGGGCGTGGAATTCCAGAGGAATGCCGGGGCCGTCGTCGGTGACGCTGATGCTGATTGCCCGATCTGGCTTGACATGAAGCTCGACATTCACGTGCCGGGCAAATTTGGTGCCGTTGTCGATGAGATTGGCGATAGCGCGTTTGAGCGCGTGAGGTCGGCACGGATAGGCGAAGCGATCAGGCCCGTCATAGGAAACCGAATAGCCCATATCGGCAAAATCGTTGCAGACGGTGTTTATAAGGCTCGGCAGGTCGGCTCTCAGCTGGGTTTCCTTCGAAGCGTCCTTCCTGAGGTAGACCAAGGTCTCATCGACCATCAGCGCCAAGGCGTCGATGTCCGCCAGCAATGCGGCGCGCAGGGACGGTTCGGTTGAACGCTCCGCCCTGAGGCGCAAACGCGTCAGCGGCGTTCTCAGATCATGGCTGATGGCGCGCAACATGCGCGTGCGCGCCTCGATCATCCCCCGGACGCGGCTCCGCATGTCGTTTAGCGACTTCGCAAGTGTACGGACTTCAGGTGGCCCGATTTCGTCGAAGGGGCGCTCCGGGCCCTTATCCGGATCGAGATCGCGTGCGGCCTGAGAAAAGCGTTGAAGCGGCGAAGCGATCATGCGGCTGCCGTAGAGGGACAGCAGGACGACGGGCACGAACATTGCCATGGTCGCGAGGAAGTCGCTGATTTCGCGATCTGTGATGCGGGAGTCGGGCACGGCAGGCGGCGGTAAGAAAGCAAGGGCGCGGCGCTGATCGATGCTAACGACCAGCGACGGCTTAAGGTGGCCTGTCTCGGTCGCCGCCCGTAGCTTGGCGTCGACATCCGGCGAAAGATTTTTCTGGATTTCGGAACGAAAGTCACCTTCCTCCACCTCCAGCTCGGGGCCTTGCAGTTCTGCCGCTGAGACCTCGGCGACTTGAAGTCCTGTCCTTCTCGCAGCGTCAAGAATGGCGGTCTCCTGATCAGCGGTCTCGGCAGAGCGGATCATCTCGGTAACGAACTCGATGCGCATGGCAACCGCGCGCGCCTGAGAGACGCTTTCAGGCTCCTTGATTGTCAGGTTTTCGCTGATGATGCCGAGGATTGCAAAGAGGACGACGGGCGCGACGGCAAGCAGGGCGATCTGCCGGTGGATGGAACCTGCAAGAAATCGCACCAGCATCGTCAGCCCTCCAAATCGGCACGCAACAGCCGGATGCTGCCGGCCTCATTTCGCCGCAGGCCGCTTTTCGACTGTCGGAATAGCACAAAGCGTGTGCCGATGAGATGTTATCAATATGCCAGCGGCAATGGTGTTTTAATTTGTTAACCCGCTGTGGCAAGGAACCGCTAACGTGGGTCCGCGAGTGTTCGAACGCGCTCAAGAAAGGCGGCCCTGTCGAAAAGCACAGGCTGTTCGGATGACGCCGCGTCGATGTTGGGCAGCACAAAGGCCTGGATGTTCACCACGGGGAGATTGGAGAAAAATCGCACCTCGCGGATCTTCGAAGTGATGGTGACGATCACTTTGCAGAGGAGGAGCTCCAGCACGAGCTGAAGTTCCGGTATGGTGCTTGCGCTCCTCACGTCGAAGCCCCGGCTCCGCAGGACTTCGCCGGCAAGGTGTAATCCGCGCTGGTCGGGGATGTAGACAAGAACAGGAGGTGCGGGGTTCTCGCCGATCATTATTCAATTCCTCTTTCTTCGGCCGCACCTGGCAAAGTAGGAATTTCGTTTCAAAGATGTGTTTCATTACGTTAAGTGTTGTGTCTTCGCGTGCCGATATGTCCATCCCGACGCTCGTGCCGGCGGGAAGTCACCAGGCGATTATTTTTATCTGCCTCGCGTCATCTGCGCGCCCGCCTGTTCAGGGGCGTCAACTCGGGGCTCGGCAATGACGCTCGGAAACATTTCTTAACAAGACAAAATCCATCCCAAAACGGTTTGCCTGCAGGGTGCCGCCGGTCGAGGGCAGTAAGCCTCGGAAAACACCCAGGAGCGAACTTTGTCTTTTATGAAGAAGAATATTGGTTTGATGATTTTGCCGGCGCTGGTCATGCCCCTTTCAGCAGGCAATAGGGCATGGGCGGCGGATCCCGGCGAACTTGGCGCCGGTGAACCGCCTGCGCCATCCGGCGAACGTCCCACTGGTTTCCGCGGCAAGCTTCACGACTGGAATGTCGTTGTGGGAGCTGGTGCCGTGTATGGCCCGAAATTCGAGGGGTCGAAGGATTTCGAGGTCATGCCGGTTCCTTTTGTTTCCGCAAGCTTCTTCAACGATCGCGTACATGTCGGACCGACTGGCTTGCTGATCGATATCTACAAGGTCGAGAATTTCAAGATCAGCGCCAGGGGCGGCATGGAATTCGGTCGCGACGAAGACGACGCCGATCATCTGGAGGGATTAGGGGATATCGATTCCGGTGCAAAGGTCGGCGGCGTGATATCCTACGAGCTTGGACCCATCGAGCTTAGTGCAGGTGTCGACAAGATCATCGGCGGCAGCGACGGTGTCACCGGGACATTCGGTGCTGAATATTCCCACCTGGTCGGCCAGTTCATCTTCTCCGCCGGGGCATCGGCTACCTGGGCGGACAAGAATTACATGAAGTCCTATTTCGGCGTCACTCCCTTGCAGTCGGCAAGGTCTGGCCTTGACGTCTACGATGCAGGCGCGGGCTTCAAACGCATCGATCTCACCGCATCCGTGACTTATCTGGCATCCGAGCACTGGTTCGTGCGCGGTCAGGCCGAACTGGGGATCCTGACCGGCGACGCGCGCAATAGCCCGGTGGTTCAGAAGGACACCCAGCCTTCCGTCATGATGTTCGTCGGCTACAAGTTCTGACCTCATTAGCTCGTTCGAATTCCGAGCTGAACCGCCGGCTGCCTCCTGGATGTCACGTCATGGTTTCCGGTGGGCTGCACCTCGTGCAGATCGGCGTGGCTGCACACCTCCTGCGAAGTTGCCGGTCGCCAGTCACGGTAAGACAATAAGACGATGCGCAAACATTTTTCTGTTAAACAGGAACCGAAGCGGATGCTTTTTCAGATTCAGGCGCCGGATATGAGCAATATCGCATTCAATTCACCCATGCAGACTTCCGTGCGCATCCTGATCGTCGAGGACGACCGCGATATTGCCAGCATGTTGATCGACCTGATGAAGGATGCCGGCTACGCCGCCGAAGCGGTCGGCTCCGCCATGGAAATGGACCGCCTTCTGAAGAAGAAGGAGTTCCAGCTCATCGTTCTCGACGGCATGCTTCCAGGCGAGGACGGCTTCAGCATTTGCCGCCGGATCCGATCGACCAACACGGTTCCTATCCTCATGCTGACGGCGCTGACGAAGGAGGTCGACCGAGTGATCGGCCTGGAGCTTGGTGCCGACGACTACGTCACGAAACCCTTCAATTCCAGGGAGCTGCTGGCAAGGATCAGGGCCTTGCTGCGGCGCTCGTCCTACTCCATGCAAGTCAGGCCCGTTCAGGAGGCGATGACCTTCGCCGGCTGGCGAATCGACCCCGTCACGCGCGAGCTGACCGATAGCGAAGGCGTTCATGTGTCGCTGACAACGGCAGAATTCGATGTCCTGCTGGTATTCTGCCAAAACCCGCGGCAGGTCATGAATCGCCAGGAAATCCTTGCCCGCACGCATGCAGGCTCGGCCGGCCCAGTCGAGCGCAGTATCGACGTCCATGTCAGTCGTGTCCGGCAAAAGATCGAGCCCGATTACAAGGAGCCGACGTTCATCAAGACGGTACGGCTGGGCGGTTATATTTTCACCCCTGAAGTTTCGCTGGCGCGGGACTGATCAGCCGAATCGGAGCTTGTCGGCAACGCTGCCGCCAAGGCTTTAGATGAGATAGTCTCCTCGCGGCGTCCAAAAGCAGCTCTTCCAGCTGTTCCACACGGACCACGTCGGCCCGCATCACCTGTCTGATCAACGGATCTCGCAAGACCTCGGCGGCCGTCATCTCCTGATGGCGCATTGTTATCTCCCTTTCTCTCCGACTTGATTAATCGACGTGGGAAGCCGGGCGATGTCAGAAGCGTGACCAAACCGAGGCGCCTGGTAAAGAAACGTTTCCAAGGCGGTTCAAAACTCACCTACGAGCTGCCCCTGCCGCAGCGGCGGCGATAACGAATCTTAACAATTCAAAATCCAAGGCAATCGCGAATCCGCGTTAATGCGATCAGGCGCCATCCGAAAGGAAGTGCACGGAGCAAGGCCCCACGGCCGGCGGTGATCTTGCCGCTCGTAACCGTGGCCGAAGACAGGGCGACAACTTGATTCGACTAATGGCCATCCTGACTCTCGCGTTTCTGGCTGGCTGCATGGCGCCGGACCGGGTTAGCTACAGCCCGACAGCGGCGGCCAACGCCAATGTTGAAGGATTTGGCGATATCCGCACCTATGCGGACACCGGCCGGCAGCTGCCCGATGCGCCATCATGGCTGGCGATGCCGAGACATAAGGATGTCAATTATCTCGTCCTGTCCGGAGGCGGGGCCGGGGGTGCCTTCAGCGTCGGAGTGCTCAAGGCTTGGTCGGACAGCAAAGAGCGGCCAGAGTTCGACATCGTCAGCGGCGTCAGCACTGGCGCCCTCATTGCACCTTTGGCTTTCCTCGGTCCGGCCTATGACGACACGCTCGTCGATCTCTATACGAGTGGCGCCGCAAAGGAGTTGATGGACGCAGATTTTCTGCCAAAGGCCTTGCTTGGTCCAAGCCTGCTGAAGCAGGCACCGCTGCGCCGGATGGTCGAACGCCATCTTACACAGGAGATCCTGGAAAAAATCGCCGCCGAGCACCGCAAAGGAAGGCGCCTGCTCGTCCTGACCTCCAATCTCGATTCACAGAGACCGGTAGTATGGAACATGAGCGCCATCGCCGACAGCGGTCGGCCTGATGCACTGAAGCTTTTTCGGGACGTCATCATCGCCTCGGCGAGCATCCCTGGGGTGTTCCGGCCGTGCTCATCAGGGTCAAGGCAAACGGCGAGGAGTTCGAGGAGATGCACTCCGACGGCGGTTCATCATCCCAGATCCTGACAATCCCCGAAGGTTGGATGGCGAGCCCGCGCCAGGTGCGGTGGCCGAAGGGCCTGAAACTGAACATGTATGTCATCGTCAACAACGCGCTTGTGCCGGAGTTCTCGACGACGACCAACAATACGCTGGCTGTCATGGCCAGAGCGAGCGCTGCCCTCATCAAGTCCCAGACGCGTAGCGCTTTGGTCGCAACTTACGTCTATGCCCAGAAGAACGGCATCCGCTTTCGGGTCGCCTCGATCGATAGACAAATCCCCTACAAAATCACCGATCCCTTCAACACCAACTATATGCGCGCCGTCTACCACCTCGGCTACGCCGAAATGGCAAGCGGCCGCCTGTGGAAAGACCAGCCGGTCTTTGCCGATCTGGCCGCGGCGGATCCGCCTCAATCCTCGCAATAGCCGCCCGACCTCAGAAATTTTCAACCAAAGGAGAACAAATGTCACTTCCGCATCCTGCCCATGCCTCCGGCCGACGGCTTTGTAGTCCCGCAACCTCGGCACTCCTGTCCTGCCTAATCGCCTCGGCTGCCGCAGGCTGCGCCGCGGTGCCGCTGGAAGAGGCGCATACGTTGGTATCCTATGACGGGCTGACGTCCAACAACGGCAAGATCACCAAGGCGAAGCTCAAAGTCGATCAGAAGGACCTTGCGGCGGCCAAGACCATCTACATCCAGCCGACAGCGGTTTCGCCAAAGGCGGGATCTTCTATCAAGAAGCCTTCAGAATCCGCCCTTGTCGCCAATGTGATCAGTCGGGCTCTTTGCGTCGGCGTCAGCGATCGATTTCAGGTCGTCGACCGCAGAGAGAACGCCGACGTCGTCGTTCATGCCACCATCACCCGCATTGTGCCCACAAACGCCGGGATGGCTGGCGTGTCGACCGCGACTTCGCTCGGTGCCTCGTTGGTTGTTCCGGTTCCCGTGCCTAGGCTGCCGTTGGGTCTCGGAGGCCTTGCGGTCGAGGCCGAGGCGACGGCGAGAGACGGTAGGCAGGTGGCCGCGATGGTCTGGGCAAAAGGCGCCAACGCCATCACCACGAGCGCACGCGTCTCGCAGGTCGGGGATGCCTATTCGCTCGCCTCGGGCTTCGGCAGCGATTTCTCAAAGATGCTTGTCACTGGCAAGACTCCGTACAAGGGGCTGCCCAAATTCCCGTCCGCTCAGAAGATCAAGTCGAGCCTCGGCGGAAGACCGAAATACCCCGCCTGCGAGCGCTTCGGCCGGTCGCCTGGCGTCAAGGATTTCGCTGCTTCGCAAATTGGCCTGCCACCATCTTGGACAGACAAGCAGCCCGCAGTCCTCGGCCAGTGGTCACCGTGAGAGGTCGACGAGTGACCTTTGCAGAGCCAGCCTCGTCCACCGCTCGATATGTGGAACGAGCGACATCTACACCCTTGTGAGCCTGCACCGCCGACATCCTGGATGTCGGCGGATGCGTTTTTGGGCTACTCAGCTGGCGGGCGCTCGAAACGCCGTCGCCTTCTGCGCGGGTGCGTCCTCTCACGACCCGGAAGAAGGGCTTCAACGGGACTCGCCGCATGCGGAATGGTGCTCTGGTAGCGGCTCCGGTTGGAAGCCTCGTCAGGCTCCCCGCGCCAGGAGTGACCGAAAAGCCCTGGCTGCCGCGAAGGCTCGTGGATTCGAGCAATTGGGGGGCTCTGCTTCATTTTGCTAGGCTGATTTTTCCACTGCGGGGCCTCTGGTCGTGCGAGATGCGGTCTTCTTTGTCAGCTCCTGGCCGGTGCTCGGCGAGCTTTCCATTGATAATTCGCCTGAGGAACAGGAGGAAATCGTCGACCAAGGTGAAGATGACAGGGATGACAAGGAGGCTAAGTACGGTCGAGGTCATCAGGCCGCCGATCACGACGATTGCCATCGGCTGCCGGAAGCTCGCATCGCCACCGCTGAGACTGAGGGCAACAGGGAGCATGCCGCCTCCCATCGCCATCGTCGTCATGACGATGGGACGGGCTCGCTTGTGGCAGGCGTCCACCAGCGCGTCGAAGCGCGAGACGCCCGTGCGTCGCGCCATGATCGCATATTCGACCAGCAGGATGGAGTTCTTCGACACCACTCCCATCAGCATCAGCAGACCGATGACGACAGGCATGGAGAAACTTGTTCCTGTCAGCACCAGGGGCAGAAGGGCGCCGCCGAGCGAGAGGGGAAGCGCCATGAGAATCGTCAGCGGCTGGAGGAAGTCGTGAAAGAGCAGGACCAACACGGCGTAGATGCAGAAGACGCCGACCGCCATGGCGAGGCCGAAGCTGTCGAAGAGGTCTGATCGGCGCTCGAGTTCGCCCTGTTCGACAAGCCTCACGCCTTGGGGAAGGCTTCGGAGTGCAGGCAGGGCCTGGGCCTCGCGGTATACATCGCCGAGGACGCGACCATTGAGCTCGACTGAGATCGTCACGTTGCGCGACCGGTCAATCCGGCTGATCTCTGACGGACTGCTGCCCATAGTGATGGCCGCGACCGAGCCCAAGTCGACGCTGCCTCTGCTGCCGGGAACTCGCAGGTTAGAGATGTCTTCGAGCGTCCTGCGGTTGCTCGGATCGAAGCGCGCGCGAATATCGAGCTGGCGCTGTGGCAGATTGAGTTTCGCCAGCGCGGAGGAATGATCGCCGCCGGTTGCGACGCGAACAGCCTCGGAGATCGATTCAGCAGTGACACCGAGAGCGGCGGCCCGATCGAGATCTGGAATGATCTGGATTTCGGGGGCCTGAAGCGAAGCGCTTGAGGTCACCGCCCCGATGCCCCGCAGCGTCCGAAGCTGTTCTTCGAGTGCACCGGCCGCCTTGTCGAGCGCGCCGGCGTCGTCGCTCGCAAGGGTAATATCCAGTCTGGTGCCATTGCCGCCCGAACCTACCTGAATGCGGGCCCCCGGAAGAAGCGCGAGCGCCCGCCGGATATCGCTCTCTATGTCGAGCTGGGAACGTTTTCGTAGGCCGACCTTTTTCAAGTCCACGATCAGAGATGCGCTCGCCGTATCGGCTGTCGTCGTGGAATCCAGGAGATCACCTGATGAAATCGTCCCGACGGTCGAGAAGACATGTGTTACCTCTGGCAGATCGGAGATGAGTTTGGCGGCCCTGCGGCTGGTCTCATCCGTTTCTTCGATCGGTGTTCCGGGTTGCAGCGTAATGGTAACCTGCGTCTGTGCATCGTCCGACGCCGGCAGGAAACCCGAACTGAGGAGTGGGATCGCCGCCAGCGACAGACCGAGGAAAACAAGCACGCAGAATGCCGTCAGGAGGCGATGCTGCAGGCAGGCTTTCACGAGCGCGATGTAGCCCCGCATGATCCGCCCATCCTTCGCCTCCACGGGATGAACTTTCATCATGTATGCGGCCATCATCGGCGTCAAAAGCCGTGCAACCAGCAGGGAGGCAAGAACCGCCACCGACGCCGTCACGCCGAACTGCCGGAAGATGAGGCCCGGAATGCCGCTCATGAAGGCCGTCGGCAGGAAGACCGCCACGAGCGTCAATGTGGTGGCAATGACAGCAAGACCGATTTCGTCAGCGGCCTCAAGCGCCGAGCTCTTCGGCGACTTTCCCGTCTGCAGGTGACGCGCGATGTTTTCGATTTCGACGATCGCGTCGTCGACGAGGATACCGACCACCAGCGATAGCGCCAGCAGCGTCACTGTATTGAGGCTGAAATCGGCAAGATACATGACGACGAAGGTCGGAATGACGGATAGCGGCAGCGCAATCGCTGACAGGAATGTTGCGCGCCAGTCCCGCAGGAAGAGCCAGACCACGACCACGGCCAGGATAGCCCCTTCATAGAGCATCTGCTTGGAGCCGTCATAATTCTCGATGATCGGGCCGACCGTACTGTAGGCCGTGACGATCTCGACATCCGGATTGGCCCTGGCGAACTCCTTTACCGCGGTTTCGATTGCTGCGGCGACAGCCGTGTCGGAAAACCCGTTCGAGCGCTTGATCTCAACGGCGATCACCGGTTTTCCGTCGAGATAGGCGATCGACGAGCGGTCGGCAAAGCTGTCCGTTACCGTGCCGATTTCATCGAGCCGCACCAGTGCTCCGCTCGGGAGCGGGATTGCGAGTGCCTTCAGCTCATCGATTGAGGAAACCGCCCCGGTTGTTCGGATCGTCTGCTTGGTTCCTCCGACATCGCCTCGTCCACCCGACGTGTCGATTTGCATGGATCGCAGGGTCGAGGAAATGGTCGCCGCGCCGACATTGAGCGAACTCATCAGATGCGGGTCGAGATCGATATGAACTTCGCGATCCACGCCGCCGACGCGGCTGACTTGCCCGACGCCTGGCACGGCAAGCAGGGCTTTCGTCATGTCATTGTCCACGAACCAGGAAAGCTCGGTCTGGTCGAGCCGCGTGGAGCGCACGGCAAATGCGATCAGCGCCGATCCCTGAATCAGCGTTCTCGTCACGCTCGGAGACTGCATCGCGGGTGGAAGGTCGCTGCTGGCACTGTCGACGGCGTTACGCACCTCGTTCAGTGCTTGCTCGCCGTCCTTGCCGATCTGGAAGGACACGCTAATGACGACCGTTCCCCCTGTGATCCTTGTCGTAATGTGGTCGAGGAGGCTGAGCGAGGCGAGCTTGTCCTCGATCTTGCGGGCGACTTCCGTTTCCAGTTGGGCCGGTGCAGCACCCTCAAGTGTGGCGTGGATCTGAACCGTCGGAAGATCCATATCCGGAAAGTTTTGAACCGAGAGCCGCTCGAAGGCGATAAGCCCGCCCCCAGTCAGCAGGATGAATAGGAGGACGGCCGGAACAGGGTTTCGAATGGACCACGCGGAGATATTCAACGCGCTTCTCCTTCCACGTGCACGAGGGCGCCGTCGGAAAGGAAGGCGCCCCCGGTCTTCACGACCATTGCCGAGCGCGTGAGGCCGGAGATTATCTCCACTTCGCCGTCGTTGCGGCGGCCAGTTTTGACGCGGATGCGCCTGGCGCGCTCTTCGGAGTCTATGGTAAAGACGTAATCGATGCCGTCGCGAGTAACCAGTGCTGTCTCCGGCACGGCCAGGGCGAGTACGAGCCTGA
Organism: Rhizobium bangladeshense; assembly: GCF_017357245.1. Classification (NCBI taxonomy): domain Bacteria; kingdom Pseudomonadati; phylum Pseudomonadota; class Alphaproteobacteria; order Hyphomicrobiales; family Rhizobiaceae; genus Rhizobium; species Rhizobium bangladeshense. The sequence continues at coordinate 612,283 of NZ_CP071612.1, forward strand.
GCTTAATCCGCCCGGTCGCATAGAAGCCGATCGGAGCACGAGAGTCCGCCGATAGCGAGACATAGACGAGCGTTCTGCCTGTATCGGTGCTGACGGTCGGCGCGACGAGGCGAACCGTTCCCTTCAGCTGCTGGCCGCGGGGCCCCTCGATAGTTGCCGTCATGCCTTCCTTGATAAGAGGGCCGTACCGCGCCGACACCTCGGCCTGCCACTCGATGCGCTGTTGGCGCACGAGGCGAAACAGCTCCATGCCTGACGTGACGACGGCGCCGAGCTGGGCGGTACGAGAGGTGATGAGGCCATCGTCGACCGCCACGATGGTTGTTTGCGAAAGCTTGATCTTCTGGCTGTCAACCAGAGCCTGCGCGGATTGGACACTCGCCATCGCCGTTTGCTCGGCGCTGAGATATTCGATGATCTTCTCATCGGAGAGAACGCCGCTGCCTATCATTTTCCGGGCGCGCTTGGCGTTGGCCTCGGCTTTCGCAAGATCGGCTTTGGCAGTCGCCAAAAGGGCTTCCTCCTTTCGCAGATCGGCGCGCACGGTATCGTCGGCCAGCTGAGCGAGCGCCTGTCCCTTCGTCACGACAGACCCGACATCGACGAATACATCGGTGATGCGCACGCCGCTGATTTCGGCGGCGCTGATCGCCTCGTGCCAGGGCTTCAGCCAGCCGCCGGCGAGAACCGTTTCTGGCCAGTCTCGTTCCGCGAGCGCTTCTACGGCAACGGTAAGTGCCGCGCCGCGCTCTTGCGCCAATGTGGCTCCCTGGCCGGCAAACAACCCGTAGAGAACAAGGCCAATGGCCAAGGGAAGACGTTGCGTCAACACGGACTCCTTTCATGCTGTGGTCGCAGCGGATACGAAAATTGTGCCCGCAAGGCCGATGGCGGGCGCGACGAGTTGTCGTCGCCGGTCGCACGGCTGTTGGTGCCGCCTTTGTCAGCCCGGATGTAGCGGATCGACCGCTCTGTGCGGTCAAAGATCGGCAAAGTTCGGTTAAGTTAGATTAAGCCGGCCGGCTGACTTCTGTATGCCGCGCAGCGCGATGAGACGCCCGTCATGCCGCCCGGCCTTAACAAATCAAAACATAACTCGTGATGACAAGACAGGCTGCATTGAAGATGATCCGGCCACATCGCCTTGGTTTGCGATCCACAGTTTCGAGGTGAACGACGTCAGATGGAAGTCACAGCGCAATACCCAAAAGCGGGCATCGACTCCGCGCATGCCGGTCAGCATAGCCGGCTTTGTAACAAAGCGGGCGATTAGGACGATCAAATGCACCTTTGATGTGGGCCTATGAGCTGCCGCTCGCGGGCAAAGGCGTGCCGTTGCTTTGCGGCAAGCCGAAGCCTGCCCGCATGCGACATCAGCCGCCGGTGCGCCGGCCGTAAAGATCACGGATAGACACATGGTTCTTTCGCTTGCTCGACGAACGCAATATCCGGGAAGCGCGTCGATGAAAATCAAGCCCATTGCCGGCCAGCGTCCGGCGCCGACCCCGCCGCGGGACAATCGGTCATGGGAGAGCGGTGTTGCGTCACTGTACAACAATGCTGTCGCGCGATTGGCCGTTGCGATGAGCATTGTCGCAAGCTCTGCAGTCGCCGCTCTCGCGTTCCTGCCCCTCGAGAGCGGCGCGCCAGACGAACGTCACCGCGCCGGATCGGCCGAAGGAGGGGCGACCTACCGCGAGCTCGCACTCTTCGGAGAAGTCCTCGAGCAGGTGCGAAACTGGCATGTCGACGCGCCCAAGGATCCGCAACTCATTCGCGCCGCCATTGACGGCATGTTCACGGCGCTTGACGCGCATTCCTCGTACCTCCCACCGGAACGTTTCGACGAGATGCGTCGGCAGGATGGTGGCAGTTTTGGCGGTCTGGGGATCGAAGCGGCGGTAGAAGACGGCGTGGTCGAGGTGACCGCGCTGATCGAAGACAGCCCGGCCGAGCGAGCAGGGATCCGGGCGAACGACCGGATAGTTGAGGTTGACGGTCAGCCGACATCAGGAAAGACTCTGGAACAGATGGCGGCGTTGTTTGTCGGCGAGGTGGGCAGCGTCATCGAGTTGGCGATCCTTCGCGAAGGCGTCGCCAGCCCGATCAGATTGACGCTCACGCGCGCGATCATAACTCTGGGGACGCCACGCCTGAGTTACGAGCAGGCCGTCGCTGTCATCAGGCTGGCGTCCTTTTCCGAACAAACCTCTGACGGTATGGAGCGAGTGATCCGCGCGGCCGTTTCGACCGCCGGGCGGCCGCCTGCAGGCATCATCCTCGACTTGCGCAACAATGGCGGCGGTCCCCTCGATCAGGCTCGGCGGGTTGCCGACGCATTTCTCGCCCGAGGAGCTATCTTCTATTCCTGCGGACGAGATCGACGGATCAGCCGCTATGCCGCACGTCCCGATGCGGTCGACGCGCTCATTGCCGCGGTGCCTGTGATCGTCCTCGTCAATGGCGGCACGGCCTCTGCCGCAGAGATCGTTGCAGGCGCCCTTCAGGATCACCGTCGGGCAACTCTCGTCGGCACCCGGACATTCGGCAAGGGCGTCGTTCAGACGGTCGTTCCGCTCGGCCAGCATGCCGGAATAAGCATCACCACGGCCCGCGTCTATACGCCGTCCAACCGGTCTATCCAGGCATTGGGGATCGCGCCCGATATCGAGGTGATGCAGACGGTTCCCCAGGACTTTGCCGGAAGCCACACCATTGCCGGTGAAGCTGGACTTGCGCGGCATTTACCGGGTGAGCAGGGGGAGGCGACCTTCACCTCCTCGATCTATGTCCCTTCCGTTCGCGCTGATGATGAACAGCTTCAATATGCGGTAAAGCTCGTATTGGGGCAGGTTCACCACGCGGCCTACCCGGCCGATCCCGGAAATGGTCAGGCTCGACACCCGGAATAGCGGCTTCGCTGATATGCCGGATTTCCCAGCTGGTAAACGCCTCCGGCGAATGGTCAGCAGGACGACGTCACGAAAACAACCTATCCGGCATGCCTGGAACAAACCCATCAAGGGAAAGGAAATCTCCATGTCCGTCGCGCGCCTGCTACGAACTTGTTTCATTCGAGCGCCGCTTATCCCGTTCGCCATGCTGGCCGCTCTGTCCGCCGAACCCGCCGGAGCCGACGAGCCGCTGGCCAAGGTCATCGCTGACGGCAAGCCCTGGGAAATGTTCGTCGTGAAACGGCGCGCTTCCAATATTCTCGTATTCCGGCCAGATGGCGGCGGCGCGATCAGCGATGGCTTGGCGAGCATCCATCCGACCTGGAGGGCTGTCCTGGGTGGGATTTGTGTCAGGCCGAAGCCTGGCGATGCTGAGAGGTGCCTGGACTTGGCCCGGACGAAAGATGGTATAGCGGCCTCGCAGAATGGCAGGACGGTTTGGGTGCTGAAGCGATGATGGTGGCGCCAGGCTAAAACCCTCGCGATGCTGAGCATTCGCGCTCGCAACAGGCGTTACGCCTAATCGATGCTCCGCAGGATAATCGACTGCGAGCCGGAAAGGCTGCCGAGGGTGACGATGGCAGTATAGCACCACTGCAGCATTGTCAGTGCTGTAGCTGTGCTAGACAGCAGATAGTCGGCGGCGTAGCGACTCTTCTCGCGCGCTCTTCGCCGGCGCGCTGCCATGACGGCACACGCCGAAAGAGCGAGTGCGGAAAGAATGACGTATTGTGTTGGCGTCCCGCCGACGAGAACCAGCGCAAGGGCGCAGAGGCCGAAATTGATGATCGCTGTCGCAACGATCAGCCAATAGGGCCGGACTACCGGTGTTTGGCGCACCTTGACCCTGTGGCGCACGGGCGGAATATCGCGAGGCAATCTCCGGGTCATCATCATGCATCCTGTTGAGCGGATGCGACTTAGACACAAACCATCGCAAAGATGGATCAATTAATGTTAAGAGATATCGCGCGCACAACGGAACAATCCCGATCGGGTCTTGTTTAATCCTAATCCGTGTCCTCGGCGGAGGCGACGATGTGGGCAGTTCTGATTGGTGCCGCTCTCATAATTGGTGGCCTTGTTTTTCTCTTCCGGCCGACGCTTCGTCGAAAGCCGAGTGATCCGCACCTGATGCCGCAAGGCGGCGCCACGCTCGAACCGCGGCGTCAAGGCCTGAGGTTTCTCAGCTTGGCGCGGAACTGGCCGGCGCTGGTTGTCATCGCGGTCGGTGCGGTTTTTTTGGTTTTCGGCAGCTACTGGTGACAGACGATAGTGTTGACCAATCAGCGCCACATCTCTCCCATCAAGATTCCCCATTTGCCGCTAGTATATCGCAAGCTTACGCGGAGGACTTGAGAAGGCCTGCAGCCAAAGCGCCGAAGGCCTCGACAGCTTTCGGCAGCACATGCTGCGGCTCGTCACTTGCAGCGATCCAGAGGGCGGCATTGAGCGCAGCACCATTGAGCAGCCGGGCGGCTGCTTCCGCGTCGACCGCCTTGAGGGCGCCCTGCGCGATAAGGCGCTCGATTGTCTGCCTGGTTGCCTGAAGGCAGCTGCTCTGGCTCGGCCATTGTGAAGGATCACCCAATACGGCAGGCCCGTCGAGCAGAACGATGCGCTGGACCTCCGGATCAAGCGCCATTTCGATATAAGCCGCGCCCTCGACGAGCAGGCCCTGCCAATCGTCTCCCGCGCGGGCGCCAATCGCCTGGGCGCGCGACGCCATTTCCGTGTCGATCTGCTCGACAACTGCCGCAAGCAGCCCGCGCTTGTCTCCGAAGTTGTGATAAAGCGCTCCTCGCGTCAGGCCTGCCTCGGCGGTCAGCTCGTCCATCGAGGCGGCCGCGTACCCCTTCTCGGCAAAGGCCTTTCGGGCGGCCGCGATCAGCTTCACACGATTTTCCTCCATCGTCTGGCTGCGTTTTTTTGCCATCTAACCTCCAATTTCACATACGAATCGTATATGAAGCTTGACATACGACCCGTATGCGGCGTATTTCATATACGCTCCGTATATCAGATGGCATGGCGACCTGTGAAGCTCCTTCATCGCCTGCTGCTCATCCAATCAACAATAGGAAGCGAGATGACAATGAACCGACGCGAAGCAATCTTTCCGGCGAACAGACATGCCCTTTACGAGGACCATGGTTATTCAGCCGCAATCCGAACCGGCGACCTTCTCTTCGTCTCCGGCCAGGTCGGCAGCCGTTCCGATGGAACACCTGAACCGGACTTCGAACGCCAGGTTCGGCTGGCCTTCGAAAACCTCAAGGCAACGCTCAATGCTGCAGGCTGCACCTTTGACGACATAGTGGATGTGACGACGTTCCATACCGATCCCCAGAATCAATTCGAAACGATCATGGCCGTCAAGCAGGAGATTTTCTCCGAGCCGCCCTATCCGAACTGGACCGCGGTCGGCGTGAACTGGCTGGCAGGCTTCGATTTCGAGATCAAGGTCATCGCCCGGATCCCTTCTAAGGCCTGATTCCACAAGTCGGTCTGCGTCGTGTCACTTACTGAGCGAAGAGCTCCGGGATGATGGTGCGCGCACGATCGCGCAGACTTGCCGCTTCTTGCTCGTCGATAAAGCGATAAGGCCATCTCAGCCTGGTGCTGACCGGACCCCAGTTGCCGATCGCAGCGAGCAGTTTGTCGAGCGCGGCATTTGAATAGCCGCGGTCACGGCGAAACGGGACGATGTGATCGTCCATGAAGGCGCAGATGCGGCTTTCGATATCCAGCGCGGCGTCGAGATCCCTGTGAATCAGCTCTGTCCAGGCCTGGGCGCCGCGCGGATTAAGACAGGCAACATTCGAAAAAGCCCCCGCAGCAACGCCCTGCTTCATGCCGGTTGCGAGATGGTGGCCGGGAATGAACAACGAAAATTCGGCAAGATGCGTTCGCGCCTGCGCGTACCATGCATCGTCTCCATCGGCGATCTTCATCCCGACCACCGATGGGCAGGCGCCGCACACGTCACTGAGCTCGGCTGGCGACAAAACACGCTTCGCATGCGGCGGATTGTAAAGGATAAGCGGGATCCCTTCGGCCGTCTCCGACGCGCGGTTCAGAAAATCGATGGCTTCGAGATTGGTGAGCGGCCACCAGTCGGGAAAGATCACCTGAATCGCCAATGGCCTATGCACCGTTGCACGGCGCAGCCGATCGAGCATGATGATCGGATCGGACTGGCAGGCGCCGATGACGAACGGCATTCCGGCCGCGCGGCATCGCGACGCCAGCACGTCCTGAATTCGCTCGTACTCAGCTTCGCTCTGATTGTGGAATTCTCCGGCCGTGCCGTTTGAATAAATGCCGTCGACCCCGGCGGCGATCAGTATGTCGATTTCCTCGGCGAGCTTTACGAAATCGATGCTGTCGTCTTCGGCGATCGGTAGGAGCAGGCTTGCCCAGTTGCCCGCGATCGGGTGGCGCCGGGTTGTGGTGGTCATCGCACGTCCTTCAGTTCAGGTCATCCCGGATGCAGGCCTTGAAATGCCCGGGCTGCATTTCACGCAGCTCCGGTACGGTCTCGCCGCAGGCGGGCAGGGCATTCGGACAGCGCGTGCGGAAGACGCAACCGCTCGGCGGATTGGCGGGGCTGGGAATATCGCCCCTCAAGATCTGGCGGTCGCGCGGCGCATCGGGATCGGGCGAGGGAATCGCAGAAAGAAGGGCCCGCGTATAGGGATGCAGCGGCCTGGCATAAAGCGCGGCACTTGGCGCGATTTCCATGATCCGGCCGAGATAGAGCACGATCACCCGGTCGCATATATATTCGACCACGGCAAGGTCGTGACTGATGAACAGCATGGTCAGGCCAAGACGCTGCTGCAGGTCGCGCAGAAGATTGATCACCTGCGCTTGGATCGAGACATCGAGCGCCGAGACCGGCTCGTCGGCGACGATGAATTCCGGCGCGAGCGTCAGCGCGCGGGCGATGCCGATCCGCTGCCGCTGGCCGCCCGAGAACTCATGCGCGTACCGGTTGACTGCTTCCGGCGGAAGATCGACCTGTTCGAGAGCCTCACGGGCACGGTCCAATCTTTCTCTTGCCGTACCCAGTCCCTGGATCTTCAATCCCTCGGTCAGGATTTCGCCGATCGTCATGCGCGGCGATAGGCTCGCGAACGGATCTTGAAAAATATATTGCATCCGCGGCCGCACGCGCCGCATTGTCGATGAGGACAACGTGGTGAGTTCGGTGCCGTCGAAGCGGACGCTGCCGGCGGAGGGCTCGACCAGGCGCAGGACCGATCGGCCGATCGTGGTCTTGCCGCTGCCTGATTCGCCGACCAGCCCGACCACCTCGCCCTTGCCGATATCGAAGGATATGTCCTGCAGGATGGTCAGCCTGGTCCCGCGGGACTTATAATTCTTCCCCAGGCCGCGGACGGAGAGAAGGAGTTCGCTCATCTGATCTCCTGCCAGCGAATGCAGCGGCTCTTGTGACGCGGATTGACGTCGGCAAGCGGCGGCACAGCCACGCGGCAGGCGTCGATGGCAAATTTGCAGCGCGGCTGGAAGGCGCAGCCTGCCGGCATGTTCAACAGGCCCGGCACGACGCCGGGAATGGCCGCGAGCCTCTCACCCGCCTGTTTCATCCGGCTGGCATCTCCGAGCTTCGGCATCGAGGCCAGCAGGCCGATCGTATAGGGATGTCTCGGATTGCGGAAGACCTCGGCCACAGGCCCGGTCTCGACGATCCGGCCGGCATACATCACCGCCACCCGATGCGCGATTTCGGCGACGACGCCGAGATTATGGGTAACGAAGAGCATGGCCATGCCGCGTTCGCGCTGCAGCTTCTGCAGGAGAGCCAGGATCTGCGCCTGGATGGTGACGTCGAGCGCCGTCGTCGGCTCGTCGGCGATCAGCAGCGTCGGGTCGCAGGCAAGGGCCATGGCTATCGTGGCGCGCTGGCGCATGCCGCCGGAGAGCTCGTGCGGATATTGACCGGCGCGGCGCCTGGCATCGGGAATGCCGACGCTGTCGAGCAGCGAGACGGCCGCAGCCATCGCGGCCTTCCGGTCGGCCCCGCGATGAATGCGGATCGGCTCCGAAATCTGGTCGCCGATCGTGTAGACGGGGTTGAGGCTCGACATCGGCTCCTGAAAGACCATGCCGATATCATTGCCGCGGACGGCGCGCATGTCCGGTTCGGCGAGCGAGACAAGATTGCTGACCTTGCCGTTCTTGCGCTTCAAATGGATGCTGCCGGCGGCGATCGCACCGATATTGCGGGTCAGAAGCCGCATGACCGAAAGGCTGGTAACCGATTTGCCAGAACCGGACTCGCCGACGAGAGCAAGCGTCTCGCCGGCAGCCACCCTCAGATCGATGCCGTTGACCGCCGTCACCTCGCCCGAGCGGATACGGAAGACGGTCCGCAGCCCCTTGACGTCGAGAATGGTGTCGGCGGTCTGTTGCATGGCATCCATCAGGAAAGCAGGCCGGTCGCGCGGAGGATGTCGTCGATCCTTGCCGTCTCAGCCTCGTTGAGGGCTGCCCGCGGACGCGGCATCAGCGCTGTGTCGATGATGCCGAGGCTCTTCATCGCCGCCTTGAAGGCTCCGATGCCGGCGGCGCCGCCGCTGACACGGCCCGTACCGACCCAGACGATCTCGAAGAGCCGGCAGAGCCGCTCCTGTTCTTTGCGGGCCGCGGCCCAGTCGCCGCGTTGGGCGGCATTCCACAGCCTGACGTAACCGTGCGGATCGACGTTCGCGATGCCGGGCACGACGCCATGGGCGCCCATCTGCAGCGCCGTGTCGACGACGATTTCGGAGCCGGTCATCAGGAAGACGTCCTTGTTGTCGGCGAGATCGAGCAGCACATATCGGAAATTGCCGTCGTCGCCGCTCGAATCCTTGATGCCGACGATCGTTCCCTCCTGCGCAAGCGTCACGCTGGTCTGGCGCTGCAGTTTCACATGCACGCAGACGGGAATGTCATAGGCGATCAGCGGGATGTCGACGGCATCGCGGACATAGCGGAAGTGGTCGATGATTTCCGCCTGGCTGGTGACCGTGTAGAACGGCGCCGTCACGACAACCGCGTCGGCGCCGGCCGATTTCGCGATCCTGGCGTGGTTGATGACCCGGTCGGTGGTGGGATCGATGACGCCGACGATCAGTGGTGCGCGACCGTTGATGACCTTGGCCGAATGCTCGATGATTTGATGCCGGGTCCTTTGGTCGTGGAAGATCACCTCGCTGGTCGAGCCGAGTACGAAGAGGCCGTGGCATCCGGCCTCGATCAAGTTTTCCAGCACCCGCGTGTAGGACGGGTAATCGACGGTGTAATCCTTGTTCAGCGGGGTTATGACGGGAGGAACGACACCCTTGAATTTGCTCATTTTCGCTTCTTTCGATCGTCAGTTTAATTCGGTGCGAGGGTCGAAGGCATCGCGAAGACCATCGCCAATGAAATTGATTGCAAGGACGGTAAGCACCAGGAACCCGCCGGGAAACAGCCACTGCCAGGGGTATTGTTCGAGCACTGCGGTGGAGCGGGCGGCATTCAGCATGTTGCCCCAGCTTGCCGCCGGCGGCGCAATGCCGAGCCCAAGGAAGGAAAGGCCGGCCTCGAGCAGGATGGCATTGGCAATCTGCAGCGTCGCGAAGACGACCAGGATGTCGATCGAGTTCGGCAGGCCGTGACGGATGAGGAGGTGCGGCAGACCCGCTCCCATGCCTCTTGCCGCCATCACGAAGTCACGTTCGCGAAGTTCGAGCAGCCGCGAGCGCACCATTCGCGCCAGCAGAGGCCAGGAGAGCAGCGAGATGACGAAGACAGTCGGCCAGATGCCGGTGCCGGCGATTGAGGCGAGCACCAGCAGGAAGATGACCGGCGGCAGCGTCATGACAAGATCGACCAAACGCATCGTCACCGCATCGGCAAAGCGACCTGCAAGCGCCGAGACGGCGCCGACCAGGAAGCCAATGATGGCGGAAATGACGGTCGAGGTGAGGGCCACAAGCAGCGAAATGCGGCCGCCGTCCATGACCCGGGCAAGAATGTCGCGGCCGACCCCATCGGTGCCGAACCAGTGTGCCGGCCCCGGCTCAGCATTCATTGCCAGCAGATCGATGTCGTTGGGTTTGAAGCTCCACCACAGCGGATAGGAAAGGATCGCCATGATCATCAGCGCGATCATGCCCAGGCCGAACAAGGCGGTTCGGTTGAGCAGGAAGCGATGCAGGGAGCGGATGATCGGGCCCGGGCTGCGGGCAGGGCTTCGTGCCAGCATCGCTCAGCCCACCTTGATCCGCGGATCGACCACCGCATAGGCAAGGTCGGTCAGAAGATTGACGAGAATGACGCAGGCGCCGATCACGAGCGTCGAGCCCATGATAACAGGATAGTCGCGGCCCTCCACCGCATCGACCATAAGCAGGCCCATGCCGGGCCAGTTGAACACGCTTTCGATAAAGATCGCGCCACCGATCGCAAGGCCGATGGTCGAGCCGATCAGCGTGACGACGGGAAGCAGCGCATTGCGCAGGGCGTGCTTGGTGATGACCCAGAATTCGAAGACGCCTTTGGCGCGCGCGGTGCGCACATAGTCCTGGTTCAGGACCTCCAGCATGGAAGCGCGCATGTAGCGCATGATCAGCGCCGTTTGCGCAACGGCCAGCAATGTGGCGGGCAGAATGAGGTGATGGAGAAGGTCGGCGACGGAAAATTCCTGGCCCGGTGTCAGCATGCCGCCGGAGGGCATCCAGTTGAAATACACCGAAAAGAAGTAGAGACCGACAAGAGCGCTGAGGAACGGCGGGCTGGAAATACCGGCGACTGCGAAGACCGATAATGACAGATCGGCGATGGAATTGCGCCGGACCGCACCGACGATGCCGGTGGCGATGCCTGCAACGATCGCGATCGCGATCGCCGATCCCATCAGCAGGACTGTCGGGCCGACGCGCGAGAGCACGAGGCCGAGTACGGGCTGGTCCGGCCGCTTGATCGAATAGCCCAGATTACCCGTCAGCGCCTGTCGCAGCCAGGCGACATACTGCATCGGCAGCGGCTGATCGAGCCCGAGCGTGGTGCGCAGCTCTGCAAGATCCGACGATGACATCGGAATATTGGGGTCGATGTAGGCGTCGATCGGATCGCCGGGTGTGAGGCGCAGCATCGCGAAGATCAGCACGCTCAAGGCAAGCAGCATGGCCACTCCGATCAGCAGGCGCCGGAGACTGTATCTCAGCATGGAAAATCCGTTCCTGTGCGGGCGGCTAGGTTCGCCAACCTAGCCACCCTTTGCTACTCAGGATGTCCTCGCCCTATTCGGCGATAGCCCATTTCTCAGGATGCGCTTGGTAAGGGCCGCCCCCTGGGGCAGGCGTCCAGATGAAGTCCTTCAGCTTGGCGGAGGCGACGCCATAGCGTTTGGCCACCCATAGCGGACCCCACGGCAGTTCCTTGTTCATCACCTTGCAGACCTCCTGATAGCGGTCGTCGCGCTTCGCGGCATCCGTTTCGCCAAGCGCCGCGTCGAGAGCGGCCGTCAGCATCGGCATGCGCACACGCGCAACGTTCGGGCCGGCCGGCGGGATCTGCTTTTCGTTGAGGCCGACATTGATGCTGCCCGGATCCGGGCCGTTCTGAAGGCCGGCATAGACCATCTGAAACTGTGCGACGTCAGGCGTCGGGTTGAGCACGATGCTGTTATAGGTCGGGGTATCGACGGCGCGCGGCGTTACGTTGATGCCCACCTGAGCGAGCATCGCCTGGACCGCCGCCATGACATTGGCGGCAAGTGGCGTCGTGTAATAGGTCAGAAGGGTTATCGGCTTGTTACCGTTGATCTGGTCCCAGCCGGCCTCCTTCAGCAGTTGCTTGGCCTTTTCGGGATCATAGGCGTAGGCCTCAATGTCCTTCGGCACCACCTGATCGGCGACATATGCGCAGTTTGCAGGTTTCGCAGCGCCGCCGTAGAGGCTCTGGATGATCGCGTCGCGATTGATTGCGTACATCACCGCCTGACGGACCCGAACATCCTTCCAGATCGGCGAGTCGTGGTTGAAGCCGAGATAGTTGACGACGAAAGAGTTGCCTTCGATGACGCGGAAATCCTTGTTGTCATTGAGGGCTTTCAGATCGTTGGAATCGACGTAGGTAAACTGGATTTCGCCGGCGCGCAGCGCGGCAATCGCAGCAGCCGGATTGGCGAAATAGCGGTTGATGATCTTCTCGAGCGCCGGCTTGCCGCCTCGGTAGTCGGTGTTGGCGACAAGTTCAACATATTGATCGGTCACATATTTGCTGAACTTGAATGGCCCGGTGCCGATCGGCGCGGTGGACCACCATGTGTTCTTCGCAAGCTGATCGGCAGGGATCTGCGAAAGCGCGTGCTCCGGCAGCATCATCACCTTCGTCAGCGTGTCCATCAGGCTTGCGGATGGGGCCGAGAGTTTGATGACAAGGGTCTTGTCGTCCTTGGCCTCGACCGAGGAAACGGCATTCAGTCGTGCCGCCAGAACGGAGCCGGTCTTGGCGTTCTTGGCCAGCTCAATGGTGAACTTGGCATCCTTCGCCGTGAAGGGCTTGCCGTCATGCCACTTCGCATCGGCGAGCGTGAAGGTGTAGGCCAATTGGTCGGAACTGACCTGGTAGGACGAGGCGAGCTGGCCGACGACCTTCTCGAGCTTCTCGTCATAGGTCAGCAGCGGCTCGAAATAGACGCTGAGCCATGTGAAGCCGCCTGTCGCGGCGAGCGGATTGAAATTGCCCTGGAAACCGCCGGGCCCGACGTCGAACCCGCCCGACAGCGTTGCTGCCTGAACGGGGCCGGCAAAGGCCGGGACGACGGTCGTCGCCATCATCGCACTGAGCGCGATGGCGGATGATAGTCTCTGCAGTCGTTTCATTGTGCTCCTCCCACATTTGCACTTTTCTTGTTGGCTGCGATCACCCGGGAAATGCCGTCATAATGGCGATCCAGGCGCTTCTGCGCTTCCGCGACGTCCTTCGCCTCGATGGCATCGACGATCGCCGCGTGATCCCTCCAGGTGGCGACGGGGTCGACATTGTCGAGGTTGACGAAATCCGACGCCTTGTAGAAGGCAAGCCAGAACACATCGATCAGTCGGGCAAGGGTCTCGTTGTGCTGGCAGCGAAAGAGCAGGGTATGAAAGAGCTGATCTTCGTCGGCAAAGGATTGACCCCGCTCGGCATGGACCCGCATGCGGTCGACTGTCGCGCGTAGCTCTGCAATGTCGTCGTCGCCGATCATTTCAAGCGTCTTGCCGATCAGGCCGACTTCGAGCGTCCGGCGGATCTCGATCACTTCTTCGATCTGGCGCAGCGCGCCGCCGAGCCCATAAGCGAGATTGTCGAGCAGCGGCTCGAATGAGAATGCCTTTACGAAGATGCCGACGCCTCGGCGCGATTCCAGCACGCCCAGCGATTCCAGCGCCTTGATGCCTTCACGCAGGGAATTGCGGCTGACGCCGAGCTGGTTCGCCAGCTCGGATTCAGCCGGAAGCAATGTGCCCGGCTTCAATCCGTTGTCGCTGATGTAGGCCCGCAGACTTTCCTGCACGGACACGTGAAGGAGAGGCGCACGGGCGAGGGGCTTCATGGATTTCAGCGACATGCGTTCTCATTTCCGTCTGCAAAGAGAAGATGCAAGAGACATATCCACTTGTAGGATATCCGTCAAACGAAATCATCTGCCGCGCGGACTGGACGGGAGTTCGGTCGCCGACATCGTGTGCGGGTTGAAACCGCTCGGAACAGCCAGCGTCAGCGGAATGGTGATGCGGACCGGAAGCGCGTTTGACCGATCGGAGGTCTCGTGGCGGTGTACGAAGTTAAGGCAGGCGGTCAAACTCCTGCCACATGCCCTGCATTAATTTGGACGACTGCGTATTTCTTAAATCGGAATCGATTTAGATAAACATGCAGCAGCTCAAAGCATTGCCGCAGCCTTTGCGCGTCTCGTAAGATGCGCCGGCGCTGCAGCAACCGCGTCGATGGAGATCCGATGCCCGCAATTATGCGAAAAAAAGCTCACGGCGTGTCCACGCGGGGCGAGGTTATCGACGGCGCAGAGGATATCGGCGTCGCCTATCAGGTGTTCTCCGATACGGTGGTCGAAGACGTCATCGTCAAGAACTCGCCTCGCGGATTCAAGTTTCACAATGGCAGCAACCTCGTCGTCAGGCGCTGCGAAACGGAGAATGTCAGGGGCGACGGCATCTATCTGACGAAGACGAAAAACGTTCTTCTGGAAAATAACCGCATGGGGGCGGCGCCGGGCGAAGGCGCGGACTGCTGCCAGTTCGCCTATCAGAACAGTGACGACAATATCAGCTCGGACGTGGTGATCCGCGGCAACCTGTTCCTGCAGTCGCCGACGAGCGCCTCGAACAAGGGTGCGCTGGTCTGCGACAGAACGCGGAAATATCTCGTCGAATACAACTTTATCGGCGGCAAGAACTTTTCGTTTTCATCGATCGGCGACGATGCCGTGGTGCGCAGCAACGTCATGCGCGACGGCAGGATGAACGACTATTCCTTCGGCTACGGCATCGGCGACAAGGCAGACCATGCCGGCCATCATGTCTACGACAATTGGATCGAGAACAATAATCGCGGCATCAGTCTGAGCGGCTTTTCCGACCAGGAACTCGCCTTTCGCAAGGATATCGACATCCACGACAACGTCATCAGCGGATGCGACATTGCCTTCTTCGCCAATCGCCAATGGTCGGGGAGCTTCCGGCGCAACATATTCATGCGATGCGGGCAGGACATGGTTCTGTCGGGAAAGGGCAAAGCCACCGCCGGTCGGATCACCGGCAATTATCGCAACGACGGCAGCTTCTTGAACGTCGCGGCGCCGCCGCTCCGTTTCAATCCCGGCGGCAAGGCATCTGTTGCTTCGGGGGAATGGACATCCGAGCCCGACGAGATCGTCATCCAGTGGCGTGACAAGGGAGTGGATATTCCCGGCGCCAACCGGCCATCCATTGCCCTCGCGCCCGGCATGGAATTGTCTTGCGTGCTGTTGGCCCGCAAGGGCCGCAACTGGATGCTCGCGATCGCCGAAACCGCCTACGACGAGTTCACGCCGCGCGCATGGCAGGAAAAGAAGCTGCCGTGGCAGAAGCGGTATCTGTCGATTTGAGTCGGGTGCCGCCGGTCATGCCCGGCCTGGAACCGAAGGCGGGTTTTCCCGTTGATTGCCAATGTTTCATCGGTCCGGGAGGGCAGGACAGTCATGGCACGCCAGACATTCTGGAAAGGCTATCTCAAGCTCTCTCTCGTCACCGCCTCCGTCTCGCTGACGCCGGCGACGACCGAGAGCAACAAGTTGCGTTTCCACGTCCTCAATCGCCAGACGAAAAACCGCGTCGAAAGCCGCTATGTCGACAGCGTTACCCATAAACCGGTGGCTGACCGGGACCAGGTTAAGGGCTATCCGCGCGGCGAGGACGACTATGTCATTCTCGAAGACGACGAGATCGAGGAAGTCGGGCTCGAAAGCACCCGCACCATCGATATCGACAGCTTCGTCCCACGCGGCTCGATCGATTGGATCTGGTACGACAAGCCGCATTTCCTGGCGCCGGAGGATAAGGTCGGAGTGGAAGCCTTCTGCGTCATCCGCGAGGCGATGAAGGCCAACGACGTCGTCGGCATTGCCCGCCTTGTACTTTATCGCCGCGAGCGTGCCGTGCTCTTGGAGCCGTTAGGCAAGGGAATCGTGCTTTGGACCCTGCGCTATGGCGACGAGGTGCGCGAACCCTCGGCAGAAATCGACGACAAGGCAAAGATAGACAGCAAGCTCCTGACGCTGATGAAGCGGCTGGTGAAGGAAGAGACCAGGGATTGGAGTCCGACCATGGTGCAGGACCCGATCCAGAAGCAGCTGAAATTGATGATTCGAGGCAAACAGAAGAGCCTTAAGAAGGCGGCGCCGGCCAAAAAACCCGCGCCTGTGAAATCGACCGGCAACGTCATCAACATCATGGATGCGCTGAAGAAGAGCCTGACGGCGGAAGGCGGGCGGAAGTCGCGTTAGCGCTGGAAGGTTTCGCCTACCGCTTCTTCTTTTCCAACGGTTTAGCCGCGGCGAAAAACCCGTCCCAAGGATCTCGCGGCAGCGCGTCGAGCCGGGTCGGCGTGTTGTCCACGGTGAAGTAGGCCGGTCCGACGTCGGGGGTCAGTTCGCTCCATTCCAACGGCATCGAAACCGCGGCGCCCGGCCGTGCTCGTGTTGAATAAGGCGCGACCGCCGTATTGCCGCGGCCGTTGCGGAGATAGTCGATGAAGATCCTCCCCTTGCGCTTGGCCTTCGTTGCCGTCGCCAGGTAGCGGTCGGGATGGTCGGCGGACATGCTGTCGGCGAGCCATTTGGCAAAAGCCTTCACCTCGACCCAGCCGGCCTTCGGCGTGAGCGGCGTCACCACATGCAGCCCCTTGCCGCCTGAGGTCTTGACGAAGGCGGCAAGGCCCTCGGCCTCGAACCGCTCCTTCAATTGGTAAGCAGCGGCGATCACATCCTTCCACTCCACCTCGTCATCGGGATCGAGGTCCATCGTGATCATATCTGGCCTTTCCCAATTGTTGGTCGTCGTACCCCAGGGGTGGATTTCCAGCGCTGCCGATTGCACCAGCGCAACGATGCCGTCGAAATCGGTAATGCGCAGCAGCTTCTCTCCCTGCTTGTCCTTGGGATCGGTGATCTCCTCAATATGCGGATTCATGCCCTTCCAGGCATGTTTCTGGAAAAACCGCTGCCGACCGCTGATTCCGTCAGGCAGGCGCAAGAGCGCCAGCGGCCGGTTGACGACATAGGGCGCCATGAAGCGCCAGACCTGTGCATAATAATTTGCCAGCCCCTCCTTGGTGACGCCGTCGTCCGGCCAGTAGATGCGGTCGGGGTGGGTGAGCGTCACCGCTGATTTCGGCAGGGGAGGGGCCATGGTCTTTTCCGTCTCGCGCGTCACGTCTTTCGCAGGCTTGTCTTCTCGCAGGCCGCGGAAAGCCGCGTGGCGCAGATTGCCGTCGGCCGACCAGGCGCGGAACTCGACCTCGCCGACCAGCTGCGGCTTCACATAAATCAATCCGCGCCGCTCCTCTGATGTCAGCTTGTCGTCGAATGAATTCTCGTTCTGCGTCAGACGCTACAGTTTCTCATAGAGCATTTGCGCGGTTGCTGCCGTATATCCGGTCCCGACGCGCCCGACATGCTTTGAGTTCGCCGCCCTGGTAATAGCCCATCGCCAGCGAGCCGATCGCATTCTTCATCGATGTCGACGGCACGTAGCCGCCGATGACGAATTCCTGCCGGTGCGAGCATTTCGATTTGATCCAGTCGCCTTTGCGTCCCGACGTGTATTTGCTGTCGCGGAGTTTGGAAATCACCCCTTCGAGGCTGAGCCGGCAGGCATGGTCGAGCACCAGGCCGCCGCTTTCGTTGAAATGCCCGCTGTAGCGCAGCTTGTCATTATCGCCGGGCAGCAGGCTTTCGAGCAGTTGCTTGCGATCGAGGAGCGCCGCATTCACCAGATTATAGCCGTCGAGGTGAAGAAGATCGAAGGCATAGAAGACGAAGCGATCATCGCGGCCTTCACTCAGATCGTGCTGCAGTGCCGAGAAGTCTGAGGCGCCGCTATCGCGCTCGACGACGATTTCGCCGTCGATCACCGCCGATTGTACCGGCAGGGCGGCAAAGGCCTCGAGTACGTCGCTGCCGAATTTCTCCGTCCAGTCGAGTCCGCTGCGGGTCAACATCCTGACCTCGCCGTTCTCGATCCTGACCTGCAGCCGGTAGCCGTCGAACTTGATTTCGTGGATCCAGCGATCACCAGCCGGCGGTTTCGGCTTCAACCTGGCAAGCGCCGGCTCGATGAAGTCGGGCATTGCGCCCTTGCGGGCACCTTTCGGCCAGTCGCGTTCTTGTGGCGCCGGAGATTTGGTCGTTGACTTCGGTTTTCTGGCGGCAGTAGGTTTGCCGTCTTTCGACTTGGACTTCCAGGTCGGATCCGGATTTTCCGACACATCTTCGAGCTGGCGGCCGGTCTTTGCCGATTCTGGCCGCTCCTTGAGAATGTCTCCGTCGTGACGCGCCTCGGCGTCGTCTCCTTTGATCAACAGCCAGTTCTCCCGCTTTTCCCCAGGCCGCCCATGCATGCGCACGAGATGCCAGCGGCCCTTCAGCTTTTCGCCGTCGAGCTCGAATTCCAAATGGCCTTCGCGATAGGCCTGTTGCGCATCGCCGACCGGCGTCCAGTTGCCGCGATCCCAGACGACGGCATAGGAAAGCGGGTGGTCTTCCACATGTACGGCAAGGCGTCTGTCCTCAGGGTTGAGGCTCGGCCCTTTCGTCACCGCCCAGCTCTTCAGCACCCCGTCCATCTCCAGGCGGAAGTCATAGTGCAGCCTCGTTGCGTCATGCTTCTGGATGACGAAACTGTTGCCGCTGCTGCGGCCCTTGCCGCCGCGCGGCTCCGGCGTGAGTTTGAAATTGCGCTTCGCCTGATAGGTTTCGAGAGCCATCTCAGCCTGCCTTCGTCCTTTGGCTGTCGCTGCGCGCTGGCGCCTTCTTTTTTGCCGGCGCCTTCTTCGCCTTGCCGCTCATCTTGGCGCTCTGGCGCAGCGCCTCCATCAGGTCGACGACCTTGTTTTCGGGTGCCGGTTTCTTCTTCGGCGGCGCCCGGCCCTCTATCTTTGCTCTCACCAATTCGACGAGGGCCGCTTCGTAGCGGTCCTCGTAGGCGCTCGGATCGAAGCTGCCGCGTTTTGTTTCAATGATGTGACCGGCGAGCTCGAGCATCTCCTTGTCGAATTTGATATCGGGAATATCCTTGAAGACCGTATCGGCCGAGCGCACCTCATAGTCGAAGTTCAGCATCGTCGCGATGATGTGACTATCATGCGGCCGGATCAGCAGCGTTCGGTTGCGCCGGAAAAGCACGGCTTCGGCGAGCGCCGCGACCTTGCCGTCGCGCATGCTGCGGACGATCAGCGACAGCGCTTCTTCATCATGTTCGTTGGCGGGTGCGAGGTAATAGGCACGGTCGAAATAGAGCTTGTCGATATCGTCATAGGCGATGAAAGCTTTGACATTGAGCACCTTGTCGCTTTCCGGCACGATCTCGGCGATCTCCTCGCCTTCAATGACGACGTAGTCGCCATTCTCCATCTGGTAACCCTTGACCTGATCGTCCCGCTCGACCGGCTTGCCGGTATCGCTGTCGACGAATTGCCGTTCCACCCGGTGGCCGGTCCTGCGGTTGATGATGTTGAAGGAAACGCGGTCGGAGGAGGAGATGGCGGTATATAGTCCGACGGCGCAAGCAAGGTCGCCTACCTTGAGATGACCTTTCCAACTTGCCCGCGCGGCCATTCCATCCTCCGTCGCAAGTCAGAGCCGACTGCTGCTCTTGTCGGTTTCGAGCTCCTGGAATGCCCAGCCGCCGTCGGGTGAAGGATAGGCGAGCAATGCGTCGCCGTCGCCGATTTTCTGACGCGACGCGGCATCCTTGGCGTGGACTATCGCTTCCTCAGCCGTTGCATAGGTTTCCGACAGCGTGTCGCCGAGCTTGTATGCCCAGCCATTGTCATGCGGCACGACCTGATAGGTGATATCGGCCATTTCGAATCTCCTCTTTTCAATTCGATAGCGGAGCATGATGCGGCCGAATCGCGAACGGTTTCGGCATCACGCTCTAGTTCCGATTTGGTTTGCGCCTTTCGTCGAGCGCGATGATTTTTTCCAGGGAGGCGATGTCCTCGCTGGTGACGACGGGGACCGGATCGGCGGCGATCGCCTCCAGCACCTCCTGCGAGATGGCGCCGTTGCGGATCGCCCATTCCAAGGTCTCGCGTGTTTCCCGCTCGGCCTTCAGCTGTGCATAGAGAGCGACGATCAGCCGGTCGCGAGCGTCCATTCGCCGGTCCTGACGATGCATGTTGCGGACATGCGGCATCGCTATGCACCTTTGTCACTGATTTCGTTCAGGTGTAATCAACTGATGGCGGATTGAAAGGTTCCGTTATCAAGCGGTGCCGTTGCGGGCCGAGGCGCAAGTCGCTATCTCTGCGAGACCTTTGTCAGAGGATTTTTCATGGCCGATCTCAAGGGACGCCCCCGTCCGACAGGCGCTACCGCCACCCTCGGTCGCACCGGCTTTCCGCATGTCACTTCCACCACCAGGGGTGAGATCGATATCGTCACCGCGCCCTCTCAGCCGGGCTTCAGCCCGCTCGATCTGCTCTATGCCTCGCTCTCGGCCTGTCTCGTGCTCAGCGCCCGCATTGCAGCCAGTCAGATGGGGGTTCTCGACAGGATCAGCGAGATCACGGTCGACGTCACTGGCGAAAAGGCGGCGGAAGGGCTCTCACGCGTTGCAAAATTCAACATCGTCTTCTCGATCACCGGCGATCTCGACGAAGAGACCCGCCGCAAGATCGTCGATGCCGCCGAAGACGAGATCTGCACGGTCAGCAACACCATCCGTGGCACTCCCGAATTCTCGACCACGATAGTGGAACAAGGCTGATCTTCACAAATATTATAGACAATTGTGGCCGGAGGATTGCGTGAGTCCTGTCCGGCTTCTATGCTCGAGCATCGAACTAACGGTGTCGGCCATCATGCAGCCCAATCCTCTGTCGATGTCCGACCAGCCCGTCGTCGCCATCATCGGCGGTGGCGTCTCCGGCGCGGGTGTCGCCTATCATCTCGCCCGTGCAAACGGTTGCGAGCGTCCCGTCATCGTGGTCTTCGAGCCGCGCGCGGAGCTCGGCCGCGGTCTTGCCTATGACACGGACGACCCTGCCCACCGAATCAACGTTCCCGCCGCCAAAATGAGCCTGCAGCCCGACGACCAGGGCGAGTTCCAGGCCTGGATCGAGGCCCGAGATGCCGTCGCTTGCGACCCGCAGGCAAAACGCCCCGATGGCCTCCTCTTTCCCCAACGCCGACTCTTCGGCGACTATGTCGCCTCGCTTCTGAAACCCCTGCTGCAAGACGGCAGCGTGCGTCATTGCCGCACCTCGGTCACCCATGTCGAGCGCCGGACCGGCCGATGGCTGATCCGCGACGAAAGCGGCGGCGTGACACAGGCCGACATCGTCGCCATCGCCACCAGCCACCCGCCGCCGGCGGCACCGGGCCGGCTTGCGACCCGCCTTGCCGCCCATCCCCGGTTCGTCGCAGACACTACGAAGCCGGGCGCGCTCCAGGTGATCCGTTCCCACGACCGGGTGCTGGTCATCGGCAATGGCTTGACCGCAGCCGATGTCATTGCCTCGCTTGCCGAACGCGGTCATCACGGTCAGGTGACGGCAATCTCGCGCCGTGGTCTGCGCTCGCGCGGGCATGCGCCGGTTCCGCAGCCGCTCTTCGGCGATTTCCTCTCCGACGCGGCACATTCCGCCGTTTCGCTGCTGACAGAAATCCGCGCGGCCATAAGAGCTGCGGAGGCACAGGGCATAAGCTGGCATGGCGTGATCGATCAGGTGCGGGCGCAGGGATACTATCTCTGGCAGGCGATGCCGGTTGCCGAACGTTGCCGTCTCGTCCGCCATCTGCGCCCCTATTGGGATGTGCATCGCTTCCGCATCGCGCCACAGGTGGAAGCTGTGCTCGACGCAGCGATTGCTGCCGGTCGCCTGGAAATTCTTGCCGGGTTGGTCGCCGATGCGCGCATTGAAGGCGAGCTAGTTGTTTGCACCCTGCAGCCGCGCCATCGGCGACAGTCGCTGGAGCAGAGCTATGATGCCGTCGTCGTCACCACCGGCCCGGCGCATGGCGGCATTCTCGAAACCCAGCCCTGGCTCGCGGCACTTGCGGCGCGCGGCCACCTGTCGCTTGATCCCACAGGCCTCGGCCTTGCCTGCACTGAGCGTTCGGAGGCGATTGGCCCGTCGGGGAAGGCGGAACCTTCCCTATTGATTTCCGGTCCCCTGGCCCGCGGCACTTTCGGCGAACTGATGGGGCTGCCGCAGGTGACCGAGCATGCCTTCTTCGTCGCAGGCGAAATCGCCGCAAAGCTGCGGCTGGCGGCGACGAACGCCCAGCCGGTCTGATTTTCCGTTCCGATGTCGTTCTTCGACTGTCGCCGGCGATCGAATTCTGCTACGCACGCGGCAGTCAATGGCCCGCCGCCGGTCTTTCAGGCAATCAGAAATATCGAAATCATGTCGCAGACTGCTTCCACACTCTCCGAAGCCTCGCCTGCCAATCGTCTGGCCCTTGCTGCGCTCGTTCTTGGCGGCGCGGCGATCGGCGGCTCGCCAATCTTCGTCCGGCTGTCCGAAGCCGGGCCCATGGCCACTGCCTTCTGGCGCGTGGCGCTGGCGCTGATCCCGATCTTCATCGTCTCTCTCATGAAAAAGGATGCGGGGCCGAAGCCGCGAAATCTTTCCGATTACGGTCTGTTGACTCTTCCCGGCCTGATGCTGGCGCTTGACTTGGCCGCCTGGCATCTTTCGCTCACCATGACTTCAGTGGCCAACGCGACGCTGCTGGCAAACCTCGCGCCTGTTTTTGTCACACTGATCGCCGTCCTGTTTTTCAAGGCGAGAACCGGCGGCGTCTTCCTGTTGGGGCTGGTCTTGGCACTCGCCGGTGTCGTTATTCTGAAGGGCGGACCGGCAGGGCTCGGCAATGGCGATTTGCGCGGCGATGGTGCCGCGATGATCGCCGCCTTCTTCTATGCCTGCTATATCTTGGCGATCGGCAGGCTACGCAGCCGGTTCGATACGATCCGCATCATGCTGTGGAGCACGGCATCGGCTGCCGTCTGCATCTTCCCGATAGCCTTCTTCTTTGAAGACCAGATGTTGCCGGCGAGCCTCTATGGCTGGTCGATCCTCTTCGGCCTCGCCTTTGTCAGCCATGCCGGCGGACAGGTGGCGATCACCTATGCGCTGGCCTATCTGCCACCAGCCTTTTCATCGCTTACGCTGCTGCTGCAGCCGGTCGTCGCCGCCATTCTCGCCTGGGCGCTGCTCGATGAAGCGATAGGGACGATGCAGGCGCTGGGTGCCGCGGTGGTGCTCGCCGGCATCATGGTTGCCCGAACGTCTCGCTCGTCGGTTTGACCGCTTGCTGCTCCAGCGGCGGTGGATCATCGCCCATATTCTGTAACAGCCACTTTTGGATGATCGGCACATCGGCATCGCCGAGATCGTGGCCGCCGGGGATGACGTCGGAATCGACTGTGGCGCCCGAACTTTTCAGCCTTTCCTCCAGCTCGCTCGCATATTTGCCGTAGGCATCCGTCTTACCGCTGATGACGAGCAGGTCCGTACCCTTCAGATCGGCATGCGGGTAGTCGCTGAGAACCGGCATGGAGCGCAGCAGCACGGCCTTGTGAACGAGGTTCGGGTGCAGGTAAAGCAGCGAGTTCAGGAGGTTGGCGCCGTTGGAATAGCCGACATAAACGACCTTCTTTGGATCGAGACCGTAGGACTTGACGGCGCCTTCGATGAAGGCCGCAAAGGCTTCGGCCTCGGTCTTGATGTCGTCCTGGTCGAAGGAGAAGGGTGTAATGCGCTTGTACCAGCGCGGGAAACCTTCTTCAGTCGCGCGGCCCCGTACGCCCATCAGTGTTGCTCGCGGTGCCGCTTTGTTCAGGAGCGGCATCAGCGTCGTCTCATTGCCGCCCGAACCGTGGAGGAGCACGAAGACGCTGCCGTCAGGATTCGGCGGCGTGTAGAAGCGATGGACGAATGGCAGCTCGCGGTAATTGATGCGCGGCTCGCCGGGCATCGAAAACTGCGGCAGCACCACCTTCAGGTCCTTGAGATTGGTGATCGCTTCGGGCGGCGCGAACAGCTTGGTGCCGAGGGCTGCATGCTCCTCGTCGACAATCATGCCGGGCTTGTCGGTTGCAAGCTCCACCAGCGTGCCGCCGGGCTCGCGGGCATACAGCGAGTGGAAATACTTGCGGTCGTGCATGTTGGTCGGCGATGCATCACTTGCCTCCAGCGCCTTGGATACCGAACGCAATGTGTCCTCATCGGGAGCCCGGAAGGCGACATGATCGACGGTGCCGGTTCCCGGCGCGCCGGACCAGAAACCGCGAGCATCGCGTACGTCGATAACGTCGCCCGATTGTGAAACCAGCCTGTCGATCGTGCCGCGGTTGGCCTGGAAGCGGTAGCCGAAATGGCGCTCGAGGAAGCTGCGGCTCTCGGCCGGCTTTTCCGTCAGCATGGTTGCGCCGCGCACACGCTTGACGGCATGCTCGACCGGGATGGAGGCGCCGTCCCAGACGGCCTGTGATGTCAGGTCCTTTGCACCCGCGAGCTTGAGAATGATATTGTCTGGGTCTTTCAGCCTGAGAACAGGCTCGCCGAATTCGTCGGCGGGTCCTTCCGAGCGCAGGCCGAAGCTCATGGCGCGCGTCAGCCAGTAGCCGATGCTCGCCGGATCGATCGCCAGCGAAATTTCGCTGATCTGGCCGTAGCCCGCCCGGCCGGGCGCGCCGTCCTCCCAGACGAGGAAGCTGACGAGCGAACCCGGCGTGCCTGCCGAATCGCCGTAAAAGAGATGGAGCTGCGTCGCATCTTCGTAGCCAGCCGTCTGCTTGACGAGCCGCATGCCGAGAAAGCCGGCGTAAAAATCCACGTTCGCCTGCACCTTTCGAGTGATGGCCGTAACGTGATGTATGCCTGATACCATCGAGAGCAGTCCTGATTGATGCGTCGTCAGGAGCGCGAGTATGAGAGCTGCGAAAGTCATACCGTTGCCAATGACCACCGCTTAGTTTTGTTCCGCACAAAGTGCAAGCGAATCGCCGCGCTGCAGCAATTCCAGATGATCGACATCTTCGAGCGCCTCTTCCAGTTGCTGCAGGGTCGGCGGCTTCACCATATAGGCGCGCGCGCCGAGATTTCTGGCCCGCTGCACGTCGGTCTCATCGCTTGAGGTGCTGAGAATGCAGACGGGAATCCGTTTCAGACGAGCATCGGCCGAAAGCGCGTGCAGCACCTCGAAGCCGTCCATTATCGGCATGTTGATGTCGAGCAGCATCAGGTCGATCTGCGGCACGTCGGCTATGCCTGCGCGTTCTTCGAGCAGCCGCATCGCCTCGCGTCCATTGGTGGCGACATGCAGGTTGAAGGTTACCTTCTCTCGCCGCATCAGCTTGATCTTCAGAATCTGGATGTCGGCGGGGCTGTCTTCGACCAGCAGCACTTCGGCAAGCCTGCCGGAACCTTCGCCCGGCTGCTCCGCCGGCTTCACGCCGGGCGCAACGGCTGATGCGATAGGCGGTGCGGGCCGCGCCTCGGCGAGCGGCATTTCGACGATGAAGGTGGCACCAGGCCCCTTGTCCGGTTCGCACCAGATAGAACCACCATGCAGCTGCGCGATACGGCGGCAGATGGCAAGGCCGAGCCCGGTGCCCTCGATGCCGCGCCCGACCAGCCGTTTGAACGGCTGGAAGATCAGCTCGCGGTGCTGGGGATCGATGCCCGGTCCGTTGTCACGCACGGTCAGGCGGCAGGTATCTCCCCGCGCTTCGCCGGCGATTCTGATCTCCGGAACCTTTTGATCGCAATAGCGGATGGCATTCGACACCAGGTTCTGCAAAAGCTGGGTCAGCAGCGTTGCATCGCCCATCACCTCCGGCAGCGGCCCGCGGATGATGACGGCCCCGCGGCTCTCCGTCTGCTGGCGCAGGTTGTCCTCCACCTGGCCGAGCACGTCAGACAGTGAAATCGGATTCAGCTCCGGCCCACCATAGGCTTCGAGCTTGGTGAAGTTCGAGACCTTGACGATCAGATCTTCCATGTGCTCGGCGGCGCTCAGCACGTAATCGAGCAGCTCGCGGTCTTCGGCCGGAAGCACTGCAGAACCGTGCAGGATCCGGCTGAAGGATTTGATCGTCCGTAGAGGCTCCTTGAGATCATGCGCCATGGCGCGTGTGAATATCTCGAGCGATTGCCGCTTCTGCTCCAGCTGCGTTTCCAGCATGCCGTGCATGATGGCATTCTGGATGCAGCGATGCAGCGTTTCGGGTGAAAGGGAATCCTTGGTGAGATAGTCGCGCGCGCCGCTCTTCATCACCTCTACGGCGATGGTCTCGCTGCCCTGGCCGGTCAGCATGATGACGTTGGCGACCGGATCGTCCTCCAATAAGTCGGCAAGTACGCCGAGTCCGTCGCGTCCCGGCAGCGAGTAGTCGAGGAGGATGCAGTTCGGCCGTTTCCGGCGGTTGAGCGCACGACCCTCTTCACCCGTCTCCGCCTCCAGGACCGTATACGCCGTGCTCGAGACGCGGCCCAGTATGCGGCGGTAGACCTCGCGGTCGTCGATGTTGTCGTCGATGATGAGAATGCAGCAGTCTTCCGCCAAACTGTCAGTCCTCGAGCGGCAGGATCGCGATTTCGAACCAGTATTCCTTCAGCCGCTGGATCGCGGCGAAGAGGCCGTCCAGATCGACCGGCTTCTGCACATAGGTGTTGGCGCCGAGCGCGTAGCAGCCCTCAATGTCGCGTTCATCGTCCGATGTCGTCAGGATCACCACCGGGATCTTGCGCCAGCCGTCGTTCGACTTGATCGCCTGGAGCGTCTTGCGACCGTCGAGTCCGGGCATGTTGAGATCGAGCAGGATCAGCCCTGGTTTCGGCACCATCGCGGCGAGCATGTCGAGCGCTTCCTGGCCCGAAGCCGCCCAGCGGATCGAGTTGCGCAGATTGGTGCGTTTGAAGGCGCGCATCGTCGCTTCGAAGTCGTCTTCGCTGTCTTCCACGATCAGGATCGGTTGCGTGTCACGCTGCTGCATTCTGGCCCTCGCGCTTCTTTCCCAAGGTGAAATAGAATGTGGTGCCGACGCCGACTTCGGACTCCAGCCAGATATCGCCGTTGTGCCGCGCGATGATCTTGCGGACGAAGGTGAGGCCTGCCCCGGTCCCGTCCTCGGAATCTTGCGATTTTTCGAGACGTTTGAAAATGCGGAAAATATCCTCATGGAATTCCTGGGGTATCCCCTTGCCGTTATCCCTAACGAAAAACACGTTGCGGGCAACCGTGCCGTCTTTGCCGACGTACCGGTCGAGATAGCCGATCGAGATCAGCGGCGCCGACTTGTCGTTGTATTTGACTGCATTGGTGATGAGATTGCGGAACACTTCGGTCAGCCGCGGCGCGTCGCAGACCACCTCCGGCAGCCGGCCATCGGTGACGACCTTGGCATGCCGCTCTTCCAGCAGAAGCTCCATCGTCGCGACAACGTCCTTGACGATCAGGCCGATATCGGTGCGTTTGACCGCCAGCTGCTGACGCCCGAGCCGGGAGAAGTAGAGCAGGTCGTTGACGAGCTTCTCCATCCGCTGGCTGAGACGCACGAGCCGGTTCAGCCGGCGCACGCCGTCCTCGTCGATCTTGTCCTCATAATCCTCGAGAAGGAAGCGAGAGTGGTTGTGCAGGCCGCGCAGCGGTTCCTTCAGATCATGCGAAGCAATATAGGCGAATTCGTCGAGGTCGTGATTGCTGCGCTCGAGCTCGGCCGTGTACGCCTCGAGCTGCGAAAGCGTCGTTTTCATCCGTTCTTCCTGCCGCACGCGCTCGCTGATGTCGCGCACGATGCCGACGAAGGTCTTGGTCTGGCCGCTGACGACGACGCTGATGGAAACCTCGATTGGAAAGACGATGCCGTTCTTGCGCCGCCCCGAGACCATCCGCGTCGTGCCGATGATGCGCTCCTCGCCGGTCTGATGGTAGTGGGCGAGATAGCCGTCATGTTCGGAGTGATAGGGCTCGGGCATCAGCATCTTGATGTTTCGGCCGATCGTTTCCTGCGGGGAGTAGCCGAACATGCTCTCGGCCGCCGGATTGAAACTCTTGATCGTCCCACGCTCGTCGATGACGATGACGGCATCCGGCGTGCTGCGCACCAGCGCGCCGAAACGGACGCGTTCGGCTTCCAGATTGTGGTTGTTGCGCAGGAAATAGAAGACGAGAATGGCGATCAGCCAGAGGGTGGCGGTCGTGATGATGCGGTTGGCTATCTCTTGCCAGAATGTCGCCTCGTCGTGTCTGACGGCGAAGAAGCCGAGCATGAGGAGCACTGTGCAGGCAAAGGCGAAGAAGAGCGGCGCATTCCTGTTGCCGAACCAGAGCGCCGTCAGCACCAGCGGCACGTAAAGAATGCCGTTGGCAAGGCCAAGCGGGGTATAGAGATCGACGACAAGCCCGGTGAAGCAGACTGCCGCAGGAATCCAGAGCGGAATCTGTGCCCTGTTTGCCGGCTGCATCCACCAGGAGCGGGCCAGCAGGCCCGAGCCGAAGAGCACCAAGCCTATCGCCGTGTGCAACGCCATTGCCGCATAGCGCCCCCAGCGGTAGCCCTGTTCGGCGTCGGTGAGATAGCCGGCGAGCGCGATCATGCCGAGCGTGACGACGACATAGCTCGTCAGCTCCTGCACCACTTGGTTTCTCGACTTGCCCACATGGAGCGAGAGCAGCAGCGAAAGATTGGCAATCAGAAAGATCAGCGCCGTATTCGGCCCCATGCCGCCGCCGATCTCTGCAATGAAATCGGGTGGAATCACCAAGCGGGTGATCAGCTGGTCGACATGATAGACGGCCCGGCCGACCGTCGCGATTTCCACGAGCCGCGCCGCCGCGATCGCCGCTGCGAGCCCCGTCATGATCGTTGCCGCTATGCGAAAGCGACGGGCAGCAAGCGTCGAAGCGGCGAGCCCAGGGCCTGAAAGCACAAAGCAGAGCCCCGTGTTGAAGGCCATCGATGGAAAGCCGGGGAAGAGCGAAATGATGAGCTTGATCTGCAGCAGCCAGCCGGCAAGGGCACTCACCCCAAGAAGGGACATCAGGCAGCCGACCGCGATCGCGAAGGCCCGGTAGCGCCATCGCCTCCGCTGGTCCTGCAGGTCCACGTTGCCCTTATCCTGCACCCGCGTATCCTCTCTCGGTTCGCGCGGCCATTTTTTCCGAAATCAAGGAATACTCAATAGGCAGCCGGCGCCGCCTCCGCGCTTTTTCCGAAATGATTTTTCGAGCGGATGGATCGAATTTTCGTGAAATCGCGATATCGTGAAGTCCAAGGACAGAGAGGTTCATTCGAACAATACCCCAGATCACGGTGCCGGATGCCTACGATAGTTTACGTCGACGACAGCAGGGATGATCTCTTCTATCTCGACTATATCCGCAAGAAGCAGCAGATTGACGTCGATCTATTCTGTTTTTCGACCGCCGAGACGGCACTGGAGGCGCTGAAGCAGCGAGTCGCGGAAGGCTGGGCCCCGCCGGAGCTGCTGGTCGCCGATCTCTACATGCCCCTCGACAGCGGCATCGGCCTGGTAAGCAGCCTGCGCGCGGACGATCGTTTCAGAACCATGCGTCTCGCCATCTGCAGCGGATCGGATGCGGATGAGGACCGCACGCGCGCGTTCGAAGCCGGCGCCGATTTTTACCTCGAGAAGCCGCTTGACCTCGCAGCGATCGTTCTCAATCTGGAAGTGTAGGAAACTGCGAAGGCAGAATGGCGCGTTTCCTGGCGGTCGTTCGGGCGATATGACAAGCCGCGATTGACAAGGCCGAGTGTGCATCCCAAGATGCAACCGAAACGTAGAGGACGGAACGTAAAGATAAGCGCTGAGAGAACCGAATGGCCCGCGTTCGCCGCCACGAACTTCAGCCAACCCCTTAGCTGATAGGCCTATCGGCTCTCTCGCGCTTACGTCTGGCACTGCCTTCTCGCATTCATGGATGTTGAATGCGGGAAGATTTACGACACCCAGGTAAGAACTACTGCCCCTCAGTATATCTGCCCGTGCATCACCTGTAGTTGAGACATTTGATGATATCCGCCTTACATACCGAAAGTCCCCGTTTCGATATCTCTCATCAACCGTCTCGCAATTTTTGTAGCTGTTCGCGTTTAAGACGTATATCCCAAGATTTCGGGATCGCGGGCATGGCGGGAGGAGAGGAAGAGTGGGAATGAGCAATGCCGCGGCAACTCCTTTTCATGCCGGGCCGGAGCTTAGCCGGGCGATCAACCGCACCGATTTTTTCCGTCTGCTGAAAGCGGCGGCGCAGCATTACCGCTTCGACAATTTCGCTCTTGCCCGCATTTCCGAGGCTTCGGCTCCGTTCGGTGAACGCGATATCGTCATCACCAATGTCGCCGAGCGGCGTGTCGGCCTTTTCATTGCGACGCTCAAGGAGGCGCTTGGGACCGTCCGGGCAAAAAGCGCACAGTTTCTGGCAACGCCTGTCCACGGCAGGAGCGTGCAGCCGGAAGCCTATCCCTCCGATCTGCTTTTCAACGAGTTCCGCAGCGGCGTCTTCCTCTTCATTCCGCTGTTCACGCCGGAAGGGCGGCGATATTGCCTCGTGCTCAGCGGCGAGCGTGAGGAGCCGGATCAGGGCGAGATCGCCGACATACTTCTTGATGCCATGCGCATTTTTGACAAGCTCTACGAGGAAATCCTGGCGCAGGAAATGTCCGGACGGTTGACCCAGCGCGAATCAGAAATCGTCAAATGGACCAGCGAAGGCAAGACTTCGGCCGAAATCGCCATCATTCTGGGTTTGTCCGAACATACGGTCAATTCGCATATCACTGCGGCCGCGCGTAAGCTCGACGCCGTGAACCGCGTCCACATGGTGGCAATCGCCTTGAGGAATGGGTTGGTTTCGTGAAAATTGGCTTCGGGACTGAGGAAGATGAAATGATAACCAAAACGGTCCGACAGAATGCCGTAAAGGTTCTTTTCGTCGACGACGAGTTCATCGAATTCCGCGCGCTCAAGAAGAAGATCGCCGATCTCTCCGAGCCGGCGGTCGATGTCGAATATTCGCCGTCGCTCGGTGACGCACTGGAAAAGATCCGCGCGGCGCGCTTCGATCTCATCCTGCTCGACAATCGCCTTCTGCCAAATGCCGACTTCCGAGAGACGGTGCCGGAACTGCGCGGCATCGGCTATACCGGCCCCATCGGCGTCGTCTCCACCGACATATCGGGCGGCTATTTTCAGGAATTCCCGGATTACGGCGTCGATTTCCGCATCGGCAAGGACGAGATCGACGTTCAGACGCTGCAGCACATCATCCGCGAATATGTGAACTACGATGTTCCGGATTTCTGGAAGGACGATTACAGCATTTAAACCGCGCAAAATTGCACGTCGGTTCTGCGGTAAAAACATACGCAAAGACTGGGACTTAAAGCACGTCCAGCAAATCTGAAAATGCCAACGCGCTTTCAGCCGGCGGGAAGGCGGATGATGAAGCGGCTGCCGCTTTCGTCAGAATGTTCGAGACTTATATCCCCGCCAAGCGCCTTCAGAAGCTCCTGTGCCGTCGTCAGTCCAAGGCCGGCGCCGGAGGCTGCCCCCGCGTTCGGCAATTTCCAGAACGGGTCAAAGATCCGCTCTCGATAAGCGGGATCGATGCCCATGCCGTTATCGGAAATCCGGATCAACCAGCTCGCCCCCTCTCGCTCCGCCGTCATGGCCACATGCGGCGGCGACGAGCTCCGATAGGTGAGGGCGTTGGAAATGAGCTGCCGCAGCACCAGACCGAACAGCGTGGGGTCGGTACGGATCGAGGGAAGTCTCTGGCTTGCGAGTGTCGCGTCCCGAGCCCCCGTCTCCTCGATGAGCTCGCTCCAGATTTTTTCGGCCAGGGCCGTCAGGTCGACCAATTCAGGCGTCACCTGCGGCGCTCCACCGGCAAGGCTCATCAGTGCCTTGGTGAGTCGCTGCGCGGCTTGCGCCTTTTCGATGATCATCCTGAGGCTCTGAAGCTGTTCGTCCTCAAGCGTCTCCTCGAGATCGTCGAGCAGCAGCTCGGCATACATGGCGATATGGCGGAGCGGCGATTGCAGGTCGTGCGAGGCGGTTGCGAGAAAGCGCTTGATGCGCTCCTCGTTGTCGCCGGCAATATTGGTTTCAAGCGGTTTCGTCGGGTTGGGTGACATCTCGCGGTTTCCCCGATCTCTGCTGCGGCCTCGCGGCGGCTTTCAGCCGCGCGACGGACGCTGTAATATCTTGAATTGCTGCATAATTTCATCCTGGCAATAGGCAACAATAAAAAGAGGGCGCCGGCTCTGCAACCGGCGCCCTCTTCAAGGATGCGTTAACAACCCGTTTTTCAGGTCGCTGACTTGCGCGAGCGGCCCTCTTCCGGCGGGATGATTTCGGCAGCCGCATCGGTTGCCGGTACCGCCTTGGCGTGGCGGCGGCGCCAGTCGCCGAGGAAGAGCAGGATAGGTGCGGCGATGAAGATCGACGAGGCGCCGGCCACCAGAATGCCGAAGACCATCGGGATTGCAAAGCTCGAGACTGCACTGCCGCCCCAAATCGCCATCGGCACCAGGGCGAGGAAGGCCGTCGCATTGGTGTAAAGGCTTCGCGCCAGGGTCTCGTTGATCGACTTGTCGATGATCTCGCGCAGCGGCATCGACTTGTAGAGCCGCATGTTTTCGCGCATGCGGTCATACACCACGACCTTGTCGTTCACGGAGTAACCGACGAGCGTCAGGATGGCGGCGATGGCCGTGAGGTTGAAGTCGAGGCCGGTGATTGCGAAGAAGCCGATCGCCTTGGTGACGTCGAGCACCAGCGTAACGATGGCGCCGACGGCAAACGGCCATTCGAAACGCGCCCAGATATATAGGAGCATCGCCAAGCTCGCGATCACCACCGACAGAATGCCGGCCGAGGCAAGCTCGCCGCTGACTTTCGGGCCAATGACGTCGGTGCCTTCGACGGTGGCGGTCGGATCGATCTTGGCGACTTCCGCCTTCAGCTTGGTGACTGCCGCGGTCTGCGCCTCTTCGCCGCCCTCCTGGCGCTGCGCGCGAACGAGAATGCTGTTGTTGCCGCCAAAGGATTGCAGCGTGATTTCGCCGAGGCCGAGACTGTCCAGACCTTCGCGGAATTTCGCGAGATCGGCGGTCCCTTGGGTCTTGACCGACATCTGGATGCCGCCGCGGAAGTCGACGCCGTAGTTGAGGCCGGGATAGATGAAGAGCGCGACGGAGGCGATCGAAAGCAGCGCCGAAACGGTGACGCCGAAGAAGCGCGCCTTCATGAACTGGATATGCTTGTCGTAAGGGCTGAAGGGGATCAACGGCCGGATGTTCAGCACCTTGAACTTGCGGCGGCGGGTAATCTCGATCATGGCGACGCGAACGAAGGCGACCGAGGTGAACATCGAGATGATGAGGCCGAGCGCCATGGTCACCGCAAAGCCGCGAACCGGCCCGGAACCGAAAAAGAACAGGATGCTTGCCGCGATCAGGGCCGTCATATTGCCGTCGATAATGGTCGAATAGGCACGGTTGAAGCCCGTATCGATGGCGGCAAAGGCGCCTCTGCCCTTGCGGGTCTCTTCACGGATACGCTCATTGATGAGAACGTTCGCGTCGACCGCGAGGCCGATGCCGAGAACGACACCGGCAATGCCGGGCAGCGTCAGTGTTGCGCCGACCAGCGTCAGGGCCGAGAGGGTCAGGATCGTGTGGATCAGCAGCGCCACATTCGCCAGGATGCCCCAGCTGCCGTAGAGCACGAAGATGAAGGCTGCGACAAGGGCGAAGCCGACGATGCCGGAGTAGAGACCCATCTTGATGGCATCAGCGCCGAGATCGGCGCCGACCGTGCGCTCCTCGATAACAGTCAGCTTGGCGGGCAGGGCGCCGGCGCGCAGCATGGCGGCAAGCGTCGTGGCGCTGTCGGCCGAGAAGTTGCCGGAAATCTGGCCGGAACCGCCGGTGATCGGCTCGCGGATGACGGGCGCGCTCAGCACCTTGTTGTCGAGGACGATGGCAAAGGGGCTACCGACGTTCTGACGGGTGATCTCGGCAAAGCGGGTGGAGCCAGCGCTGTCAAAGCGGAAGCTGACGATCGGTTCGCGCGTGTTGGGGTCGAAGCTGACGCGGGCATCCGAAAGGCGGTCGCCTGATATTTCGACACGGTCGAGAACCGGATAGGAGTTGCCTTCATCGTCCTTCAGCATGGTGACGCCGGGGCCGGGCTGGTTGTTCGGCGACAGCATGTGGAACGACATCTTCGCCGTGGAGCCGAGAAGTTGGCGCAGCCGCGTCGGATCCTGCGCGCCGGGCAGTTGCACGAGCACGCGATTGGCACCGATGCGCTGAATGGTCGGCTCGGAGACGCCGACCTGGTCGACGCGCTGGCGGATGACTTCAAGGCTCTGCTGGACGGCGTTGTCGACATTGGCGGAGATGCCGGCCGGCGAGAAGCCGACGGTGATGGTCGCTCCGTTCGCTGTGACATTGAGATCCGCCTGGCCGGCGCTGAGGCCGGTGCTGATCGGGTTGGCGAGCGTCCTGAGTTCGGTGACGGCCGCATCGCTCTGCGCGGCATCGGCGAGCGTCACGACGATCTGGTTCTGACTGCGCACGACGGCTTTCGGCTGGATGCCCTTTTCGCGCAGGACGCGGCGGGCGTCCTGAAGCAGCGATTGCAGCCGCTCCTTGGTCAGGTCCGCCTCGTCGACTTCCAGAACGAGGTGTGAACCCCCGCGAAGGTCGAGGCCGAGTGACACCTGCTCATGCGGCAGCCATGCGGGGATGCGCTGGAGGACGGACTGCGGCAGGACGTTCGGCAGGGCGATCAATAGGCCGATCACGATGATCACCGTATAGGTGAACACCAGCCATGGTGAATTGCGCATGTTGTATTCCTTAGATAATCCAGGGCCGGCGCCCGGGCGCTGGCGGCATGTCGTGTCAATATCGGAAGCGCCGCTCGGCGCAGGCCTCAGGCGACGATCGGCGGTGCGCGCGCTTGATGTGCCCTGGATACCGCTCGATGAAGCGGAGGTTCGAATGCCGTGAGAGGAGCGCCGATGCACCAGACGGCAAAATCGATGGCAGGGGCGGCGGCAAGGGTAGGCGTTCCGGCGTCGTAGGCGGTCTGCTTCGGCGCAAGCTTGCGTTCGGCGGCGAGCACACCGCGCACGGCATCGCGCGCGCTCAGCTGCTGCGGCTGCGGATCGCGGCCGGAAGAGGAAAGCGTATTGACGGCAGTGGCCGGCGAGACGATGAGATTGCCGCCGAAAAGCAGACCCATATAGGCAAGGATGGCGAAGAGAAGGGAAGCGGCGATACTGCTCGTCAGACGGTGCTGATCCAGCTCCATCTCCTCCGTCCCGGCGATGTCACTCCTGTATCGGCTCAAAAGCGCGCCAATCTCTCATTCTCGTTCCGGCGGAGCAGTGCCCGTCGGGATAATTGTATCAGGCTCCCGCCTGTCTTCATAGGAAACACTCTCATGATGCACTTGAGCCAGCCGGTCAACCATGCCAAGCGCGATTTCGCGTTCGCCCATGATGACGGTGTCGGCGCCGTATTGCTTCAGCTCATCGACCTCGGCGTCGGAATGGGCGCGGGCGACGATGAGGATCGAGGGATTGACGCTGCGTGCCTGTTCGGCGATGCGGCAGGCCTCGAAGGCGTTCGGGATGGCGATGGCAAGGCTGCGTGCAGTCGAAAGACTGGCGAGATCGAGCGTCTCCCGCGCCACTGCATTGCCCATGAAGGCTTCGATCCCATGCGCTTTCAATTCGCCGATGCGCTTGTCGGAGTCCTCGATGACGAGGAAGGGCGTGCCCGACGATTTGAGATTCTGTCCGACGATCCTACCGACCCGGCCGTAACCGATGAGGATTGCGTGGCCGGTAAGCGCGCTCGGGCGCACGTCGTCGTCCTCGGGTGGCTTCTGTTCCTGAACGGCACCCGCATCGGCGGCGGAAGCGGGGTCGGCCACGGTTTCCTCGCGCCTTGCACCTTCGAGAAGCGGTCGCATAAGGTCGCAGAGGAAGAACAGCAGCGGATTGAGGATGATCGAGATGATAGCGCCTGCAAGGATCAGGTCACGACCCTCCTCCGGCAACAGCCCGAGTTCGACGCCTAGAGCGGCGAGGATGAAGGAAAACTCGCCGATCTGACCGAGGCTCGCCGAAATTATCAGCGCCGTGCCGGGGGGTTTCCTGAACGCGAGCACGATCAGAAAGGCGGCGACGGACTTACCGATGACGATGATGAACACGGTGGCAAGGATTGGCAGCGGCCTGTCGATCAGGATGTTCGGATCGAACAGCATGCCGACCGACACGAAAAAGAGCACGGCAAACGCGTCGCGCAGCGGTAGGCTTTCCTGGGCGGCACGGTGGCTGAGCTCGCTTTCGGCAAGCACCATGCCGGCAAAGAAGGCGCCGAGCGCCAGCGACACGCCGAACAGCTTCGCTGCGCCGAAGGCGACGCCGAGTGCGATGGCGAGCACGCCCAACCGGAAGAGCTCGCGCGAGCCGGCATGAGCGATGCGATGCATCGTCCAGGGAATGAGCTTGCGGCCGAAGACGAGCATCAGCGCCACGAAAAGCGCTACCTTGACCAGCGTCATGGCGATCATGCCGCCGATGCCGAGATCGAGGCCGAGCAGACTGTTCAGGCCCGCCGAAAGCGGCTCGACGGGACCATGGCTGCCGCCGATGCTGGCCGCCGCCGGTATCAGCACCAGCGCCAGCACCATGGCGAGATCTTCGACGATCAGCCAGCCGACGGCGATCCTGCCGCGCTCCGTCTCCACTAGCCGGCGCTCCTGCAACGCCTTCAGCAGCACGACGGTAGAAGCGACCGAAAGCGCCAGGCCGAAGACCAGGCTGCCGCCTGTCGGCCAGCCCATAAAGGCGCCGAGCCCCCAGCCGAGCAGTGTCGCGAAGGCAATCTGCACGACCGCGCCAGGCAGCGCGATGCCGCGCACCGAAAGCAGATCTTTCAGAGAAAAATGCAGCCCGACGCCGAACATCAGCAGGATGACGCCGATTTCGGCAAGCTCCGGCGCAAGGCTCTGATCCGCCACATAACCCGGCGTGTGCGGCCCCACCAGCACGCCGGCGATCAGATAGCCGACAAGCGGCGGCATGCGCAGCCGATGAGCAAGCGCGCCGAAGATGAAAGCCAGCACGAGACCGCCAACGATTGTCGAAATCAAGGGCGTATCGTGCGGCATTGTTGTCTCCCGTCTGGAAATCCCGTTCACATTATGACATATATGATCTATCTCAACCAATATGGGTAAGTTGGAACATGGGTCAAGGCGCCAGGGAGACAATTCTCACCCCCGCTCTCTGCCGGGCCGCACGCGGTCTGCTCGACTGGACCCAGACCGATCTCGCCGAGAAGGCGTCGGTCTCACGCAGCACCATCCGCGACTACGAGGGACGCCATCACGGCATCCATCGTGCGACGGAGGCGCAACTGCGCCTCGCCTTCGAGCAAGGCGGCGTCAGGTTCGTGGACATAGAAGGCGCGGGCACCGGCCTCTGCCTGCCCGAACGGCCAAGCTGAGCCGTCTCAGGGAGTCAGGCAGGCAGCAGAGACTTTGTAGATGTAGAGCGTCTTGCCCTTGTAATAGCCCTTCGTGGGCCGCCAGTCCCTCAGCACTTCGGGCGTTTCGTTGGCGCAGGTAAGTGGGCCATCCGTCAGGAAAAGCACCTTTCCGGCAATGTCGGCGGGCAAGGCGAATTCCTGCTCGTAATAACTCTCCGGAAGGCCCGCGGGCGCCCGCGCGTAGATCCTGTAGGATGAATCGCGCAGCGTATAGAAGAGGTCTGCGACCATATCGCGGTTGTCGGTGACAATGATGTCGGTGCCGGCCTGATCTGCAAGCGCTCCCGCTTCGCGGCTGACCTCGGCACGGCCGAGATAGCGCTTCATCAATTCGTCGCCGTTCGGCAGCAGCAATTGCTGCGGAAAGATCGTCGCCAGCGGAAAGAGCAGGCTTGCGATGCCGTTGATGGTAAGCGACAGCCTGAGCCCCCTAGGCCACAGCCGGTATAGCAGCCACACGGCAAGCACGGTTCCCGCGACATAGGCGGTGACGGCCCAGTTGGCGTAGGCCTTGGCGACCGTTGCCTGCAGGGTGATCAGCACCACCACCGGCATGGACAGCCAGATCAGCATCTTCTCCCGATTGTCGCTCCTGCGCTTGGTCATGCGATAGACCGCCCAGAGCATGGCGAAAAATACGATCGGGCCGACGACGCCGAATTGGGCGGCGAAGAACTCCAGTCCGCGGCGGAGATTGATGCCGAGGTCGCTCCAATGAGCGATGTCCTGCGTATGGCGTACCGTCGTATTGTCGTGCTGCAGGTTCCACCAGAGGTTCGGCAGGGCGACGA
This sequence comes from Rhizobium bangladeshense, assembly GCF_017357245.1. NCBI lineage: Bacteria > Pseudomonadati > Pseudomonadota > Alphaproteobacteria > Hyphomicrobiales > Rhizobiaceae > Rhizobium > Rhizobium bangladeshense. The sequence continues at coordinate 650,407 of NZ_CP071612.1, forward strand.
CCGCCGCGACCGCGACCGCGACGATGAAGTCCCGAATGGAGATGCGCGCCGAAGGAATGAGGAGGAGAGCGATCGCGCCGCCCGGTACGACGAACAACACGGCATATTTCGTCAGGAAGGCGAGGCCGACCCCGAGGCCCATGACGAGCGCCAGTCCGATTGAGCGCCGCTGCGTCAGACCGAAATAGGCAAGCAAGGCGATCGCGATGAAGAACAGCAGTATGACGTCGGTCGAGAAGAACACCGAGGAAAGCGCCACGCCGGGCAGCGTGATGTAGGTGGCGCCCGTCCAGCCCTCGATCTCCGGCCCGACGAAGCGCTTCGCCACCTTCATCAGCACCAATGCTGCGGCCATATGGATCAGCGGCCCCGCGAGCCTGATGAAATAAATGGTGTTGGAGCCGGAGAGTTCGGTCATCGCCCGGATCACCCAAGCGATCATCGGCGGCTTGGAATAGTAGCCGAGATCGAGATTTTGCGACCAGAACCAGTATTGCGCCTCGTCAACAAACAGATCCGTCGCATCGAAATGCAGAGTGACGACGCGCCAGAGCGTGAAGCCGAGAACGATGAGGAGACCAGATCTGGGGGACATGAACCGAGTGTTCCGCTGACATGAAAGGCGCGAGTGCGATTACACCAAAGGCGCCGGACTGCCAACGGGGAATGGGATCGGCCGGCTTTCAGCCAAGAACGGTGTTAGAACACCCGAAGCACGTTGTTGTCACGATGTGCGGCGAGAAAATCGAGGCGGGCGATGGCGACAAGTACGCCCATTGCGATCAAGCAGGAACCCAATCCGAGAACAATCATTGCTCTGTCCTTGCGACGTCATGTCCGGTTATCGGCCGGGATATAACACGGAGCTTGCGTGTGCCTTGTAGCAGCCGTGCAACTCCGCGGAAGTATTTCCTGGGAACTGCCTCGAATCGCTGCAAAAGCCCGCGTCGCGAAAGGCTTATTAACTTTCGGGCAAGGAATTAACCATAAACATTGGACTACACGTCGGAATGGGAAGATGTGCTCGTTCCCACCAGGCATGACGCCGTACCGCCGTACCGGGTCGATCCGGTATCCATCTCTTCATACAGCTTCGAAACATAGCTGATCAGGGGCTTTTACCTGCCGGTCATCGCCGGTGGTGAAGACCGGCTCCGCGTTTGCGTTCATCGAATGCTGCAAAGCTTTTTGCCGGGCATTCGCCTGGAAAGTGGGTCGGGGACAGGCGTTGAGGCAGGATATGCCATCAGATCAGGCTCGTGGAGCGCAGGCAGGCAGCTTGCGCGACCGCTTGCGTTTTGCCGGTCTCGATACCGATCAGTGCGAACTGGTGCGCCGTAACCGTCCGGCCCTCGAAGCGCATCTGAAAGCCGGGCTGCGCGATCTCTTCCACAGGTTCCAGTCTTATCCCGACGCTGCGCGCAATTTCGAGAGCGACAGACAGATCGATCGTCTGCATGATCTGCAGTCCTCGCATTGGGACGTGCTGACGGATGCGCGCTTCGACAGCCTCTATGCCGAACGCGTCAAGGTTCTCTCCGATACCGAAAGCAAGATGGGCCTCGACCCGCGCTGGCACGTAGCCGGCCACGGTGTCATGCTGGAACATGTCCTTTCCGGCCTCGCCGAAGAGATCGCCGGCCGCCCTTTGCTGCCCTCGGGCAAGCGCCGCACGCGCGAAATTTCCGATCTGATGACGGCGATCGTCCGCATTGTCATGGTCGACGTGGAAATTGCCGTTTCGCTCCGCTTCAATGCGCTACGGGCTGCCCAGAGCCGCGCGCTCGCCGATCAGCGCGCCGAAAGTGAAGCGGAGATCGCCCGGATCTTCGGCGATGTCATCGAAGGCCTGTCGGCCCGCGACCTGACGCGGCGCGCGCCTGTCGACGCCGACGGCGGCTATGCCGGGATTGCCGTCGCCCTGAACGGTGCCCTGGATGGACTACAGGCCGAATTCGCCGCCATTACCGAACGCACAGCCAAGGCCGAGGCGGCGACCACGTCGCTTGCCGGCCTGTCGCGGCAGTTCGCCGGCACGGCATCCGGCCAGGCCGACCGGCTGCAGCTTTCCGCCGCGGCCCTTGCCGGCATCGCCGGAAGCGTGCGCGACGGCGCCGCCGACAGCCGCGCTGCCGAACAGGCGGTCGCCTCGACGCGTGTTGCGGTCGAGGAAAGCGGTGAGGTCGTCGGACGCGCGATCAGCGCCATGGCCGATATAGAGCAATCGGCCGAAAAGATCGGCCAGATCATCGGCGCGATCGACGAGATCGCCTTTCAGACCAATCTTCTGGCGCTGAATGCCGGCATCGAGGCGGCTCGCGCCGGCGATTCCGGCCGCGGTTTTGCCGTCGTCGCCCAGGAAGTCCGCGCCCTTGCCCAACGCTCGGCCGAAGCCGCCCGTGAGATCAAGACGCTGGTTACGACGACCAAGGCGCAGGTCGATGCCGGCGTGCAGATGGTCGGCCGCACACAGGATTCGATCGGCAACATCGTACGCCAGGTCACCGACATCAACGCCGCTATTGCGGGTATCGCCACGAGGACCGGCGAACATGCCGCAAGCCTCGACGGCGTGACATCAGACGTCAAGGGCCTTGGTGCGGAGGTGGCAAGCAGCGCCGGTTTTGCGGAGCGTTCCGCCGAAGGCGCCGATCATCTTCACACGGTCATCGTCGAGCTCGGCCAGACGATCCGCGAATTCCGCATTGCCCGCGAAAAGGCTTATCCAGCGCCTCCAGCGCCGGCTCGCGTGACGCCGCCGCGCGCGGTCGAGATCGCCCGGCCTGTACTGGCAACGGACGAATATGAAAATGACGATTTTGACCTTCCTCGCCCCGTCGCGGGCACCGGAGGTGGGCGGAATGTTTACTAACCTATCGGATGATCGCCCCAGCTCGTCTTTCGGGGCCGGGGAGAAGGGGACAAGGAAAAGCTGATGGTAGCAAAGAAGAGTGGCAAGACGCTGAATTTGACAGCGGTGCTCGACCTCAACGAGGCTTCCGCCTTGCGCGACAAACTCCTCTCCATGCGGGGCAGCGGTCTTTCGATCGACGCCTCCGACGTCGAACGGATCGGCGCTCTTTGTGCCCAGGTTCTGATGTCCGCCGAGAAGACCTGGGAGCAGGACAAGCAGCCGTTCACCTTCTCAAAGGTGTCCGATGCATTTCAGAAAACCATGCAGCTGGTTGGCGTCGATATAGACCACCTGCTTGCCAAGGAGATTCGGCAATGAAGAAAAAAGTGCTTACCGTGGATGATTCCCGCACCATCCGAAACATGCTGCTCGTGACGCTGAACAATGCCGGCTTCGAGACGATCCAGGCGGAAGACGGCGTCGAGGGCCTCGAGGTTCTCGAAGAATCCAATCCTGACGTCATCGTGACCGATATCAACATGCCGCGTCTCGATGGTTTCGGCTTCATCGAAGGTGTCCGCCGCAACGAGAAATACCGGGCGATCCCGATCCTGGTCCTGACCACTGAAAGCGACGCGGAAAAAAAGAACCGCGCCCGCCAGGCTGGTGCCACGGGCTGGATCGTCAAGCCCTTCGACCCGGCCAAGCTGATCGATGCCATTGAGCGTGTAACCGCTTAACCCAGGATTTGCTCCTATGGATATGAACGAAATCAAAGAGATCTTTTTCCAGGAGTGCGAGGAACAGCTCGCCGAACTGGAATCCGGTCTTCTGAAAATGAATGATGGCGATCGCGATCCGGAAACCGTCAATGCGGTGTTCCGTGCCGTGCATTCGATCAAGGGCGGCGCCGGCGCCTTCGGCCTCGACGATCTGGTCGCCTTCGCCCATGTTTTCGAGACCACTCTCGATTGCGTTCGTTCCAACAAGCTCGAGCCGACCCAGGACGTCCTGAAGGTGATGCTGAAGTCGGCCGACGTGCTCGCCGACCTGACCAATGCTGCGCGCGACGGCGGCAGCGTCGATGAAAGCCGCAGCCGCGGCCTTGTCAAGGAGCTCGAGGCTTTGGCCAACGGCGAATTGCCGTCTCCTTCGGCAACTGCCGATGCTCCGGCGCCGAAGGCGGCTGCCAAGGCTGCCCCGGCCGCTCCGGCGCCAGCCCCCAAGCCGACAGATGACAGCGGCTTTCAGCCGATTCCCTTTTCCTTCGATGATTTCGGCGACGAGGGGGGCGAGCTGCCGGCCTACGAGATCACCTTCAAGCCGCGCCACGAACTCTATTCCAAGGGTAATGACGCGACCCTGCTGCTGCGCGACCTCTCGCGCCTCGGCGAAATGACGATCTATTGCAATATGGATGAGCTGCCGGGCCTAGAGGAGCTCGATCCGGAGGCTGCCTATTTCTTCTGGAACGTCACGCTCAAGACGGACAAGGGCGAGGATGCCATCCGCGCCGTCTTCGAATTCGCCGAATGGGATTGCGAGCTGTCGGTGAAGTCGGTCGAGGAGGCAAGTGGCGACGCGTCGAGCAACGAGGAACTGCCGATGGTACCGGTTCCCTTCGACCTGTCGATCCTCGATGAGACCGGCTCGTCGGAAGAGGGGCCCGCCGGTGCGCGGTCCGAAGATACCGCTGCTGCCGTTGCCGCCGCCGAGACTGCTTCCAATGTCACGCAGATGGCGGCAGCCGCCGCCCGAGTCGAGAAGAAGGAATCGGCAGCCGCCGCTGCGGCCGCCGCAAACGCCGCCGCCCAGAACAATGCGGCCGGCGCCGGCCAGACGATCCGCGTCGATCTCGATCGCGTCGACCGCCTCATCAATCTCGTCGGCGAGCTGGTCATCAACCAGGCGATGCTGTCGCAGAGCGTCATCGAGAACGACACAACGGGCACCTCCTCGATCAATATGGGCCTCGAGGAGCTGCAGCAGCTCACCCGCGAAATCCAGGACTCGGTCATGGCGATCCGCGCGCAACCGGTAAAGCCGGTCTTCCAGCGCATGTCGCGTATCGTCCGCGAAATCGCCGATATGACCGGCAAGTCGATCCGCCTCATCACTGAAGGTGAAAATACCGAAGTCGACAAGACTGTCATCGACAAGCTGGCCGAGCCGCTGACCCACATGATCCGCAATGCCGTGGACCACGGCATCGAAACCCCCGAAAAACGCGCAGCCGCCGGCAAGAACACCGAAGGCACGGTTCGCCTCACCGCCAAGCACCGCTCGGGACGCATCCTGATCGAGCTTGCCGACGACGGCGCCGGTATCAACCGCGAGAAGGTCCGCCAGAAAGCCATCGACAACGACCTCATCCCGGCCGACGCGAACCTGTCTGACGAGGAAATCGATAACCTGATCTTCCTTCCAGGCTTCTCGACGGCGGACAAGATTTCCGACATATCGGGCCGCGGCGTCGGCATGGATGTCGTCAAGCGCTCGATCCAGGCGCTCGGCGGCCGCATCAACATCACGTCCAAGCCGGGCCACGGCTCGGTCTTTACCATGAGCTTGCCGCTGACGCTCGCTGTTCTCGACGGCATGGTGGTCACCGTCGCCGGTCAGACGCTGGTCGTGCCACTGACTGCGATCGTCGAAACCCTCCAGCCGGAAGCTTCCGCGATCCACTCCTTCGGCGCCAACCACCGCCTGATCTCGATCCGCAACAGTTTCTGCCCGCTGGTCGATGTCGGCCGCATCCTGAACTTCCGTGCAACTCAGGCCAACCCCGTCGAGGGCGTGGCGCTCCTGGTGGAATCCGAAGGCGGCGGCCAGCGCGCGCTGATGGTCGATGCCATCCAGGGTCAGCGCCAGGTGGTGATCAAGAGCCTGGAAGCCAACTACACCCATGTGCCCGGCATTGCCGCCGCAACCATTCTCGGCGACGGGCGCGTGGCTCTCATCCTCGATGTCGATGCGGTGGTCGGCGCCTCGCGCGGTCAGTCGCTCAAAGCGGAAATGTCGTTGGCAGCGGTAGGGTAAGGGAATGTCGTACGCTGTAAAAAGTCTGAACCAAGGGGACCGCGAGCTGATCGCGTTCCGCATTGGAGATCAGGAATTTTGCGTGAACATCATGTCGGTTCGTGAAATCCGGGGTTGGACCCCGGCGACCACGATGCCGCACTCACCTGCCTATATGCTGGGGGTCATCAACCTGCGCGGCGCGGTACTGCCGATCATTGATCTCGCCGCCCGGCTCGGCATGAAGCCGGCCGATCCCACAGCCCGTCATGTCATCATCGTCGCCCAGGTCCGCCGCAAAGTTGTCGGCCTCCTGGTCGACGCCGTCTCCGACATTCTGACGGTGACCGATGAGATCATCCAGCCGACGCCGGAAATCTCCTCCGACCTCGAGCGCCAATTTGCCCGAGGCATTCTCGCCATCGACCGGCGCATGATCTGCCTGATCGAACTTGAAGCCCTCTTTCCCGAGACCGAAAGCGAAGCCGCATGAATGCAATGGGTGCAAAAGATCAGAGGCAGGGAGCCGATGAGGTGCTGGCAAGCGGAGAATATCCGCTGACGCGCCGCGACCTCACGGAGATTGCCGCTATGATCTACTCGGATGCCGGCATCTTCCTCAACGAGACGAAGGCCTCGCTTGTCTATTCGCGTCTGTCCAAGCATATCCGAAATCTTGGTTTGTCGGGTTTCCGGGAATATTGTGAACTCGTTGCTTCGCCGGCCGGCGCCGCGGCGCGCCGCGAAATGCTCTCGCATCTGACGACCAATTTCACCCGCTTTTTCCGGGAAAACCATCATTTCGAGCATCTGCGCGACCATGTCCTGCCGGAGCTTCTGCAGCGGGCAAGGTCGGGCGGCAGGGTCCGCATCTGGTCGGCCGCTTCCTCCGATGGGCAGGAACCCTATTCGATCGCGCTGACCGTGCTGTCGCTGATGCCGAATGTCGCCGATTACGACTTTAAGATCCTGGCGACCGACATCGACCCGAAAATCCTCGCCATCGCCCGGGCCGGCGCTTATGACGAGAGCGCGCTCGAAACCGTCTCGCCCGCCATGCGCAAGCAATGGTTCAGCGAAGTCGAGGTGCAGGGCCGCCGCAAGTTCCAGGTCGACGACCGCGTCAAGCGGCTGATCACCTACAACGAGCTGAACCTGATGGCGCAATGGCCCTTCAAGGGCAAGTTCGACGTCATCTTCTGCCGCAACGTCGTCATCTATTTCGACGAGCCGACGCAGATGAAGATCTGGCAGCGTTTCGCCGGCCTGCTGCCGGAAGGCGGCCATCTCTATATCGGCCATTCCGAGCGCGTCTCCGGCGAGGCGAAGCACGTCTTCGACAATATCGGCATCACGACCTATCGCTACACGACCAAAGGTCTCGGGAGGAAGGCATGAGCGCTCCGGCACGAGTTCTCGTTGTTGACGACTCGCCGACCATGCGGGGGCTGATTACCGCCGTGTTGAGCTCCGACCCGGAGGTCAACGTCATCGGCCAGGCCGGCGACGCACTGGAAGCGCGCGAGGCGATCAAGCGGCTGAATCCGGACGTCTTGACGCTCGACATCGAGATGCCGAACATGAACGGCCTCGATTTCCTGGAAAAGATCATGACGCTGCGGCCGATGCCGGTCATCATGGTATCCACGATGACGCATCGCGGCGCCGAAGCGACGCTTGCGGCACTTGAGATCGGAGCTTTCGACTGCGTCGGCAAGCCTGGCCCCGGTGAACCCAGGCCGTTCGGTGATCTCGCCGAGAAGGTCAAGGCGGCGGCGCGCACGCAGCGCCAGTTCTCCCAGCCGGCGGCTGCCGTCGCGCCTCCGCCCTCCGTCGCCGATTTCCGCGTCGGCCGGAAGATCGTCGCGATCGGTTCGTCCACAGGCGGCGTCGAGGCGCTGATCGCCGTGCTGCAGAAATTCCCGGCAAATTGCCCGCCGACAGTCATCACCCAGCATATGCCGCCGACCTTCACCAAGAGTTTCGCCGAGCGGCTCAATCGTCTCTGCGCGCCGGTGGTGCAGGAAGCGACCGACGGCGCCCGCCTCGAAATCGGCAAGATCTATCTGGCGCCGGGCGGCGAACGTCACCTGCAGGTCGGCGGCGGCTCGGCGCCGTGCTGCCGTCTCGTCGACCGGGCGCCCGTCAACGGTCACCGCCCCTCGGTGGACGTGCTCTTTGATTCGGTCGCGGAACTTGCAGGCCGCAACGCCGTCGGCGTGATTCTGACTGGAATGGGCCGCGACGGCGCGGCCGGATTGTTGAAAATGCGTCACGCGGGCGCCAGAACGCTCGGCCAGAACGAAAAAACCTGCGTCGTTTACGGAATGCCAAGGGTTGCTCACGAACTTGGCGCCGTCGAGCAGCAGCTGCCACTGACTGCCATCGGTGAAGAAATCTTGAAATTGACAGCCGCCCGAAAGGAAGGGACCGAATAAATGTCGATCGCGGAGAAAATCAAAGTTCTGATCGTCGATGATCAGGTAACGAGCCGTTTGCTGCTCAGCGATGCGCTGACCCAGCTCGGTTTCAAGCAGATCACATCCGCAGGCGACGGCGAGCAGGGCATGAAGATCATGACCGAACAGCCGCACCACCTCGTGATCTCGGACTTCAACATGCCGAAGATGGACGGCATCGGCTTCCTTCAGGCTGTGCGCACCAACCCGAACACCAAGAAGGCGGCTTTCATCATCCTCACCGCCCAGGGCGATCGTGCACTGGTGCAGAAGGCAGCCCAGCTCGGCGCCAACAACGTGCTCGCCAAGCCGTTCACGATCGAGAAGATGAAAGCGGCCATCGAAGCCGTGTTTGGAGCTCTGAAATGATCACTGAGGGTGCAGCCCGCCGCGTGCACATCATTCAAGGCGAGTACAAGGTTCTGAGCGATCCGAATGCGGTGCTCTCGACCATTCTCGGCTCGTGCGTGGCTGCGTGCCTCAGAGATCCCGTCGCCGGTGTCGGCGGCATGAACCACTTTCTGCTGCCCGGTTCGGCGAATTCGCCGACATCAGGCGGCGATGCCACGCGCTACGGCGTGCATCTGATGGAATTGCTGATCAACGGTCTCCTGAAGCAGGGCGCCCGGCGCGACCGGCTGGAGGCAAAGATCTTCGGCGGCGCGAAGACGATCTCGACTTTCTCCAATGTCGGTGAGCAGAACGCGGCCTTCGCCATGCAGTTCCTGAGGGATGAAGGCATACCTGTTGTCGGCTCCTCCACCGGTGGGGAGCACGGGCGCAAGCTCGAATATTGGCCGGTCTCCGGCCGTGCCCGGCAATATCCGTTGACCGGCGCCGAAACGCAGAGAACGGTCGCTCTCGAGCAGCGTCCCGCCGCTCCGCAGAAGCCCGCCGAAACCAGTATCGAATTTTTTTGATGGCGAGGATTTTGATATGACATTTACTCCGGTGATGGAGCCGCCCGCGCCTGTCGAAGCGCTGAGCGACATTCTGATGCGCATCGTTTCGGAATTGCACGACGTGGCCTATCTGATCGAGCGCATCGAACCGCAGCTCCTCGAACTCGGTGGCGCCGAAATCCTCAATTCGCCTGACGCCATGAAGGTCATGCAGGGCATCGATCTGGCAGTGCAGAAGTCGCGCGGCCTTGCCGAATTCATCGATACCATCACCGGCGAAATTCCGCTCGGCTGGACGGTCGACGTCGCGACCGCGCTCAGTCTTGTCAAGCTGGCTGAGATGCAGAAGGCGCTGGGCGGCGCCACCCGCCATGGCCATTCCCAGCCGCTGAGCAAGGCGGCGGGAGACTTCGACTTCTTCTGAAGCGCGCGATCTCTTCAGCCTCGCTTCTAGCGCCTGAATTCCTCGTTTGAACCATGTCGTTCTCGCAAAAATCACTGCGCGACATGCTTCAGCCTTTCGCTCCGGCGCGCTCCTCACGAAACGCTCGCACAAGTTTCGCCGATTATTCGTCAGATGAGGCAATAAGCCTGCTTTGTCTTTGACGGATCGTGCGAGAACAGAATGAATCTGTTAAATCAATTAGTTCAGATCTTTAAGAACTTAGGTGCCCTGGGCCGGACACGCCTGATGATTCTGGGGGGTGTTGGCGCCGTTTCCATCGCGATCATCCTTGCGGCTGCCCTTTTCGTCAACAAACCCGCACAAGAAACGCTCTACGTCGGCCTCGAGGCTCCCGATCTCAACCAGATCAGCATGGCCCTTGCCGAAGCGAACATCGATTTCCAGGTCGGCACGGACGGTTCCAGCATCACCGTTCCGGCGGGCATGACGGGCAAAGCCCGCCTGATGCTTGCCGAGCGCGGCCTGCCGAACAGCGCCAATGCCGGTTACGAACTCTTCGACAATGTCGGCTCGCTCGGCCTGACCTCCTTCATGCAGGAAGTGACGCGGGTTCGTGCGCTTGAAGGGGAAATTGCCCGCACTATCCAGTCGATCTCGGGCATAACAGCCGCGCGCGTCCATATTGTCATGCCCGAGGTCGGAAACTTCCGAAAGGCGGAGCAGAAGCCAACCGCCTCCGTTATGATTCGCGCAAGCGCCGCCACGGGGCGAGGCGCCGCGACCTCGATCCGCCACCTCGTCGCCTCGGCCGTGCCGGGGCTCGACGTCGATGACGTCACGATTCTTGATTCCGCCGGCCAGCTGCTCGCATCGGGCGACGAGACGAGCAACAGCTCGCTGAACCGCTCGCTCAACATTGTCCAGAACGTTCAGCAGGAAGTCGAATCCAACATCGACAAGGCCTTAGCGCCCTTCCTTGGCATGGACAATTTCCGCTCCAGCGTCACCGCCGACCTCAACACCGATGCCCAGCAGATCCAGGAGACGGTCTACGATCCTGAATCCAAAGTCGAACGTTCGGTCCGCTCGACCAAGGAAGCCCAGCAGTCGCAACAGAGGCAGTCCGACAATGCGACGACTGTCGAACAGAACATTCCCCAGGCGGCTCCGGATGCCGGCGGCTCCGGCGGCCCGGAATCGCAGGACAAGTCCGACAAGCGCGAAGAGCAGACCAACTACGAAATCAACAGCAAGACGACGGCGACGACCCGCAACAGCTATGAGGTCGAGAAGCTTTCGATCGCCGTCGTGGTCAACAAGGGCCGAATCGCCAAGATGGTCGGCGAGCCCGCCGACCAGGCCAAGATCGACGCCTATCTCGCCGAAATGCAGAAGATCGTCGCCTCGGCGGCCGGCATCGACGCCAAGCGCGGCGACGTCGTCACCGTCACTGCCATGGACTTCCTTGAGAATCAGCTGCTCGAAGAAGCCACCGGCGGCATCCGCGTCATGGACATGCTGAGCCGCAACCTCGCCGGCATCATCAACTCGCTCGCCTTCGTCGCAGTCGCCTTCGTGGTGGTCTGGATGGGTCTGCGGCCGCTGGTACGCAGCGTCAGCGGCAATGGCGCGGTTCTCGGCGATGCCACGCCCGAAGCGGCAGGCCTCGAACTTCCGGACTTCGCCCCGGCGCCCGGCGCCACTGGAGGCGCCCTCATGGATGGCTTCGGATCCGACTTCGGCTTCGACAGCACCGAGGATCTGCTCAGCCTCGGCGACGACGACGGCAACTTCAACCGCCGTGTCAAGGAAGGTCCGGAACGCAAGCTTGCCCGCATGGTGGAGATTAACGAGGAGCGCGCCGCCAAAATTCTCAGGAAATGGGCGATCGACGACGCAGCATAAGAGAGGGCCGGGAAACCGGCCCTTTTCACGTCGGCACTAGACTTCATCGGGTAACGGAACAGTGCCAGCTTCCGGCAAAACGCCCGCTGGATCTGAAAGGCCGCGACGCGCTTTACCAGAGGCTAATAAATCTGTTGAGCTTCACTCGCGTAATACGCGAATCACATTGCGGCACAGCCAGAATCACCTTAGCCTCCCAATAGGTTGAGGGGCAAAATCGGCATTCGAATCAGGGCATGGACGTCGGCGAAAGTAAATCCCCAGAAGTCGGAGATGGTACTTTATATCGGCTGGATTACCCTTGGGTGATTCGAAATGGGATTCGAGCGGGACTTGAATTGAATCCTTTGCAGATAAATAGCAGTTGCACAGGGTGTGATCGCTTCTCAGCCGCAGGACGTTGCCAATGGATATGAACATAGTTCTGGCGAGCAAAGGCGAGAGGCAGATGATGAATTTCGCAGGCGCAGTGGCGCCGGCTCTGTTGCCGCGCGACGAGCTGATACAGCGCCTGCACGGCGTCGCCAGCACTGGCCGGCTGCAGTCCGGACTGCGTGCACTGACGGAATATGTCGGTGCCTCGCACTATCTTCTGGCGCGTTGCGATCTCATCCAGGAAAGCGGCCTCGATTTCATCGTTTCCTCGGATTGGCCCTTCGATCTGGTCAAGGAGGTCGCCAATGATCTCGTCAGCGGCTATGCCCGTTCGACCGAGCTGGAAAGATGCATGCAGGTCTTCCAGCCGAACTTTGCGCTTCTGCCCGAAGGCGCCGAAGTGCCGGAGGGCGCCAGCCGCCAATACTGTTCATTGACCTTCAATGTCGGCCGCTCGCGGCTCGCTCTGATGTTCCTGTTCGGCGAAGGCTTCATCCTGTCGCCGGAGCGCCTGCGGGATGTAGGGCTGCTTGCCGGTTATGTCGCGAGCTTCCTTCGCTGCGGGGGCGCAAGGGTCGACCGAGATTTCGAACTGACCGACCGCGAGCTGGAATGCCTGTTCTGGATTGCCGAGGGCAAGACCAGCGACGAGATCGCGATGATTCTCGGAATTTCCCGCAACACCATCAACAACTACATCACCAGCGTGATGCGCAAGACCGCGACCAAGACCAGGTCGGAGGCTATTGCCTTCGCGGTCCGCAACAATCTCGTATAGGGGGATCCATGGGGCAACCATCAAGCAGGGCGATGAACGGTGCCGATCCGCTGCGCATGGTGCGGGTGAACAGGATTTCCAGCCGTTCCGATCTTTTCCCGCGGCTGATCGCGATGCAGAAGCTCGCTGATGCTCAGGGCTTCGCGATCTACCGCCTCACTGGCTCAGGGCTTCCCGCAAAACAGCGGCTTGTCTGCGAGCTCGAGAACTGGGGCCCCTCCAATGCCGGCTTCGGCAAGGCGTTCACCGATGCCTACGGAGACATCCTTCTCGACCATATCGAAAAGTCGCTGCTGCCGCTTTCATGGGCCGGCGCTCACGACCGGGCGGCCCCCGGTCCGTCCGATTTTTCGCCCTTCATGACGCGCCTGAAGGATGGCATCCTGCCTTTCTCCGGCCTTGCATTTCCGGTGCGGCTCGGCGCCGTCGGCAATGGCTTCATCCTTTTCACTGGCGATGATATCGATCCTTCAAGCGACACCATCGTCGAGCTGCATGGTCGCTGCTGCCACGTCATGATGGATCTGCTCTCTCTCGACGAACGCCGCTCGACCGCCGCCGAAGCGCTGAGCGAACGCGAAATCGCCTGCCTCCAGCTTGCCGGCGATGGCCGTATCAGCGAAGAGATAGCCGAAAAACTCGGCTTGTCCGTGCACACCGTCAATGCCTATCTCGGTTCGGCGACCATCAAGCTCGATTCCGTCAACCGCATCCAGGCAATCGCGAAGGCAATCCGGCTCGGCTATATCAGCTGAACCGGCGCCTGCCGCCCTTCAGAAAGACAGAGTAAAAGCCTGGCTTTGCTGAGGGCAAATCAGCTGGCTAGCGCGCGTGGCGGCTTAACGCTGTAGCGGGCTTGTCGAAGGCTCTTTTCCAGGAATGCGGTATTCTCGTCGGGGTCGTCCGAGGGCTTCTGGAAGGCGATGTGGTTGATTTCGATGCCGGCATGATTTTCGGCAAGGGTAAGCTGGGCGTAGACGGTGACGCCCTGCGGCTTGATTTCAAGGTCGAGAACGACTTCGGGCTTGCCGCCCCACTCCAGCGTATAGTTTCCGCCCAGGCCGAAATTGACCGTGCCCGGATGAAAGAAAAGCTCCGCCGCCGAAGCGACGAGATCGGCCAGACTGCCGTAATACTCGAAGCGCAGCAGTGAAATGAGGTCAGAGGCATCCAGAAGGCGCAGTTCGGTGGCGACCGGGCTGATCGCGTCTGCGAGGATCTTTTCACGCTGGGCAGAGTGAGGGCATTTTTTCATTCGGCTTATCTTACCCGTTTGTTCTTGGCTTCTGCGGCGTAGACCCTGTGTATGAGCTCCGCAACGGCCTTATAGAAGACTGACGGTATGACACTATCGACCGAGACTTGCGCAAACATGGAGCGCGCAAGCGGCGGATCCTCGAACACCGGGATGCCGTTCTGCTCGGCAATCTCCCTGATTTTGAGCGCGATGAGGTCCTGGCCCTTTGCCAGAACCACCGGCGCGTCGTTCTCTTCACGCGCATAGCGCAGCGCCACGGCGTAGTGCGTCGGGTTGGCGATGACAAGCGTGGCGCGGTGTACGTTGGCGATCATGCGCCGGCGCGCGCGGTCGCGCATCAGCGAGCGCTGCCGGCTTTTGACGAATGGGTCGCCCTGCGCCTGCTTGTTTTCTTCCTTCACCTCGTGGCGCGTCATCTTGAGCTCGGTGAACCAGTGATGGCGTGTCCAGAAAAGATCGGCGATCGCAACGATTGCGGTGGCGATCAGCATGACGATGATGATCTTGCGCATCGCTGCCACCATTCGCATGAGGATCGTCTGCGGATCGGAGAACATCGCGTCGATCGAGCCGAGATATTCGCTCCGGAGCACGAAGAATAGAATCACCCCCACGACCACGACCTTGAACAGCGACTTTCCGAACTCGATGAGACCGGGCAAGCTGAAGAGCCGTGACCAGCCCTTGATCAGAGAGACGCGCGAGGCCTGCGGCCTGATGCGTTCAAGCACAGGCGTCGGCAGGTTCTGGAAGATCGAGGAGGCGATGCCGAAGACCATTAACAGGATGAAGGCGGGCGCCAGCAGCGCCGCACAGGCCCAGCCGAGCTTGACGAAGAGCGCCAGAATATCCGGTCCCGTCTCGATTCTCCATTGGTCGGGCTGCTCGAAAATGTCGCGCAGCGTTTCACTCATGCGGCCGACGCTATCGGGAAGGAAGAACACCAGATAGATAAAGGTGGCGAGAATGGTCGCGAAGATCGAAAGCTCGCGCGAAAACGGCACATTGCCTTTTTCCGCGGCGTCGCTTTGCTTTTTCGCGGTCGGGGCTTCTGTTTTGCTGTCCTTGTCATCGTCTGCCAAGTCGCGGCCCTCCGTTGAAGAAACAGGCCGCAGCGAATGCATGCCACCCCAAGCTGGGCAGCGATTTTGGGATGACGAGATGCGTCAAAACAAAAACCTGAGGCGCGCCGCAGAAACCGAGTGTTCTGCGACGCGCCATAGAGCGCGGCCTATCGAAGAAAGGGTAGTCGCCCGTGGCGCGACGATCAACAGCGGCCTGTTTGCCGCTTGGATTTGTCAACAGTCTCGGAGGGTCAGGCGGCAGCCGAAGCTTCGCCTTCCTTTTCCTTGAGTTCGATCTGGCCGGAATTGGCCAGGCGAATCGCTTCCTGCGCCACGGCGCGCCGGGCGATGGCGATTTCGCGTGGATTGACGCCGCCCATGCCGCTCTGCAGATCCGATTCGATCATGCGGCGCTGACGTGGACTGATGGCGGAGAGAACCGCTTCGCGGATCTCGGCCGGCGAGCCGCGCAGCGCGACGGTCAGCACGTCGCTTGAAATGTCGTTGAGCAGCAGGACGCGGCTGCGCTGCGGCATGAACATGAGGTCCTCGAAGAGGAAGATCTTCGGCCGAACCTTGTTGACCGACTCGCGGCTGATCGATTCGAGCGAGGTCAGCAGCGTGTCGACCTGCGGTTTGTCGAGCTCGTTCATGAGATCGGCGACCTTCGTCGAGCCGGCCGCATTGCGCTCTGCCTCGACCTCGGCAAGCAGCGTCATCACCTGGTTCTCGATGATCTGCGCAGCCTTCGGGCTGACAGCCTTCATGTTGACCGTTCGGTTCATGATGTCGGCGCGACGATTGTCGGGAAGCTGCAGCAGCACCTTGGCGCCGAAGGAGGAGGGCATCATTGAAAGGATATAGGCGACAGTCTGCGGATGTTCGCGCAGCAGGAACTGCGCGACGAATGCCGGCTCGGCTTCGCTGAGCCGATCCCAGATCGAGGTCTCGTAAGCCTGGAAGGCCGTGCGACGGCCGAGCAGGCTGTCAACCTCGTCGGGGGTCAGGCCTTCTTCCAAAATGGCCTCGATCGCCTTGGCGTTGTCCATCAGTCCGGCGCCCTCGGTAAAGAGGTCCTCGAACTCGGAGACGAGCGACAGGAGCTCGTCCGGCGGAATGGCGCGCAGCGACTGGGCAGATGAGATAATGGTCTGCAGTTCGGCCTGAGTGAAATATTTCAACAGCCGGCCGGCGACACCCTTTCCCATGGCGAGAAGGACCGCCGCCGCTTTTTCAGCCTGGGTCAACGGTTTCCCGGCTAGCGCGCCGCCGAAATCGTCAAAGTCCATCATGGTCTAACCTCTCCGTCCCCACAGGGATCAGGCTTTTTTCGTACTCAAAACTTCTATCAGTTTTACGCCGAATCGGGTGTCGTCGTTATCAAGCACCGTAATCTCGCCGCGAGCGATCCGGCGGCCGTTGACCATGATCTCGACGGGTTCGCCGATCTTCTTGTCAAGAGCGATCGTCGCTCCTTCGTTGAGATTCATCAGGCCGGAGACCTGCATCCGGCTGGTCCCGAGCATGATCTGGACATCGATCGGAATGTCCATGATCAGCTCGAAGTTCGAGGTCAGTGCGCTGCCGAGCGGTGCCGGCGAGGTCTCGAACGAAGTGCTGCCGCCGAAATCCATGCCGGCAGCCGGGCTGGCATTGCCAGCGCCGAAGTCGCCGCCGAAATCATCGCCGCCGAAAGGGGAATCCGAAATCTCGCCGCCGAAGGCGGCCAGGTCCGTTCCTGCTGCAAAGCCATCATTTCCCAGGTCGCCGCCAAACTGTGACAGGTCGCCATCGGCATCCTTCTTCAGCACGCCGCGCAGATCGTCGATCGCCTGGTCGAGATCGGCTTCGCTGCCCGGCATATCCAGGGAGAGGTCGCTGTCCTGCTGTGTCTTCTTCGTAGCCATGAAATCACTATTCCAGTTGAAACTTGCCTCAAACTGCCTTTGCAGCCCAAAAGATTAGTTCATCAAATGACGGATGAGTTCGTCATCCGAGTTCATCGTATCCTTGACCCGGACCATGTAGTTTTCGCCGGAACGTCCGAACTCGCAGATATACAATTCCTTGCTGTTGGCGCTGACCTCGACGCGTACGTCGCCACTGTCGCGGAAGGGGATCACGTCGCCGACCATCAGCTTCGATATGGTACGCAACGTCAGGTCCTGCAGCCTGATCTTGGCCTCGAGTGTGACATGCGAGCGGCGGACCTGATCGCCGAGCTGTTCGGTCCATTCCGGCGAGCTGCCGCCGGCCTGGCGCTTCGCCTTCGGCGGCGTCACTTTGGTCTTGAGCAGTGCCGTCTGAGGAACGATCAGCGAGAATTCCGAGACGATGCCGGCTAGTGTGATCGACATGTTGATGGCGGCGGCGAATTCGTCCGGCTTGTCCTCTGCCGGCCGGGCGCGCATCTCGTGCGCATGCGGGACCGAAAGGCTTGGTTCGAATCCGCCAGGTGCATTGACCGCCGAGCGCAGCACCTTGGCGATCTTGTCAAAGACCATGACGGCAAGGTCGAGCTCGATGACCGAGAGCAGCCGGTCGGCCGGTTCATCGATCGTATCGGCGGTGGCGCCGAGCAGGTGCTCCATCAGCGTGATGACGAAACCGTTGCCGCAGGCAAGGGTGATGTTCTGCGACCAGTTGCGCAAGGCCGCATCGACCAGCGTGACATTGGCGCTCAGGTCGTCGATAAGGTGGTTCTTGTAGCCGATTTCGCAGCCGAGATAGTTGACCGTCACGTCGAGGCCGGTCTCGCTTTTGATGACATCGGGAAAGAACTCGGCGTAGACGGCCCCAAAGGAGCTGCAGATCTTCGAGACTCTGCCTCTGTCGCCAAGCCCGCCAGTCAGTTTGGCGAGAAGGGCAGGATCCATTGCCGGTTTGTCATGCGAAGCATCGCCCATGGTCTTTAAGCCGCCTTGTTTTCGCCGCCGGGGTTCATCATTTCCTGTTCGACTGCATCGATGGAAGGACGTTCGTAGGCCGAAATTGTCTTGCGGCCGTATTCGAGAGCGACCTGCGGCACCGATCCGTTCATATAGGCAAGCAGCGTCTGCTTGACGATAACGTAGAGGCGGTGCTGCTTGCTGCGCACGATCTTGATCTGGGAGACCAGCGGCGAGCAGAGGCAGTAGGACAAGAGGATGCCGAGGAAGGTGCCCACGAGCGCCGAGCCGATCAGGTGACCGAGCACTTCAGGCGATTCGTTGATCGAAGCCATCGCCTTGATGACGCCGAGAACCGCCGCGACGATACCGATCGCCGGAAAGGAATCGCCCATGATCTGGATCGCGTGGTAGGGCTTCATCTTGTCGTGCATGATGGTGTTGAGCTCTTCGTCCATCAGCGCCTCGATTTCGTGGCTGCGGGCGTTGCCGATGATGATCAGGCGCACGTAGTCGCAGATGAACGCCGTCAGTTCCTTGTTCTTCAGAACGGTCGGGGCCTGCTGGAAGATGGTCGATTCGGCCGGATTGTCGATGTGGGCTTCGATTTCGTTTCGGGACTTGGTGCGCAGGTCGCGCATTAGCGAATAGAGCACGCCGAGGGTGTCGAGGTAATTGCGTTCTTTCGGCACGGCATGTTTGAAGGCTTCGCCGAGCGCCTTGCCGGAATCCTTCACCACCTTCATCGGGTTTGCCATGATGAAACTGCCGATGCCGGCGCCGCCGATGATGACGAACTCGAAGGGCTGGAACAGAGCGTCCACATGGCCGCCCATTGCCATGAAGCCGCCGATGACGCAGCCGCAAGTCACTATAAATCCGATAATGATGTTCATCGTCAGCCCAATCTGAACGTTGCTTTTCTTTGAGACGGATAGGGTTCCTGCCTTGCGTGAGGCTGATGAAAGGGCCTGCATGAGGGCATTTCAGCCTGCCAGTTTCGCGCAAGCATCTGCCGCCAATCTAAAGGAGACGAATGGGCGCTCGCGCCCGTTTCTGAGATGCCGCCTCAGCGAAATTCCGGCCGAAACAGATCAGACGACGCCCGGCTTTTCGTTCCGTTCATCGCCAATGCTTGGAGCTTACCGACATGCAATCCGGTCTTTACGTTTCTCTGTCGTCGCAGATGGCGCTTGAAAAGCGCCTGAGCACTATCGCGGACAACATGGCAAACGTGAACACCACCGGTTTTCGCGCAACCGAGGTGAAGTTCGACGAGATGGTGGCGGCCACCAAGAACAAGCTGAACACCAAGGTCGCCTTCGTTTCCCAGGGCAACGACTATCTGAATGAGCAGACGGGCGAACTGCAGCACACCGGCAACATGCTGGATTTTGCCGTCAAGGGTGATGCCTGGTTTGCGCTCGAGACCCCAGCCGGCCGTGTGCTCACGAGAGACGGCCGTTTCACCATCAGGGAAACCGGCGAACTCGTCTCCGTCAGGGGATATCCCGTTCTCGATGCCGGCGGTGCACCGATCCAGCTCGACACGAAGGCTGGCGAGCCGGCTGTCGGCACCGATGGGATCATTTATCAGAGCGGCCGGCAGGTCGGCTCCCTCGGCCTGTTCGAGGCCGATATCAGCAAGGGCTACCTGCGCTACGAAAACAGCGGCATCATGACCACCGACCAGCCGCGCGCCGTCGTCGACCGCTTCAATATCGGCGTCGAGCAGGGATACCTCGAAAACTCCAACGTCAATGCCATGCGCGAGATCACCCAGCTGATTGAGGTGAACCGTGCCTTTGAAAGCATTTCGTCGCTGATGCGCGACAGCGAGGACTCGTTCAAGCAGGCCGTCCAGACGCTTGGGGGCAGCCGCTAATGCATGTCGCCCGAAAGTTTGCCGCGGTTTTGGCAGGACGACGTGCACAAGAACGCACATCGAAAAAGCGACAGATCTTCGGACGGGATTGAAGCATGAGCAGCACGCTACTGGCCGAGGACGGCCTTTCCCCGAAGCTGGCGCATCTGGCAGGTCTCGTCGAGCAATATGCATCGCCGGAATTCGCGGTTGCCCATGGCGGTCGCGTCCAGACCATTGCGGCCGGTCATTACACCGTCCACGGTCTTTCGCGCCATGTTCGTCTCGGCGAGTTCGTCGCTCATAAATCCGCCTCCGGCGTCCATCTCGGCGAGGTCGTTCGTGTCGAACCGGAACTGATCTACGTCTGCCCGATCGAGCCCGGCGAGCCGATCGGCATCCATGACACCGTCATCCGCAAGGGCGCCTTCCGCATTTCGCCCTCCGATAGCTGGTGCGGGCGCACCCTCAATTCGCTCTGTGAGCCGATCGACGGGCTGGGTCCAATCGCCGAGGGCCTCGATCGCCGCTCGATCTCCAACACAGCACCGCCGTCGATGACCCGCCAGCGGGTCGGGACCGGCTTCAAGACCGGCGTGCGCGCAATCGACATCTTTTCGCCGCTCTGCCTCGGCCAGCGCCTCGGCATCTTCGCAGGCTCCGGCGTCGGCAAGTCGACGCTTCTCTCCATGCTCGCCCGCGCCGACGCCTTCGACAAGGTGGTCATCGCGCTCGTCGGCGAACGCGGCCGCGAGGTGCGCGAGTTCATCGAGGATACGCTCGGCAGCAATATGAAGAAGGCGATTGCCGTCGTTGCAACCAGCGACGAAAGCCCGATGCTGCGCAAGATGGCGCCGCTGACGGCTGTCACCGTCGCCGAGCATTTCCGCGACAAGGGCGAGAACGTCCTCTTTGTCGTCGATAGCGTCACCCGTTTCGCCCATGCCATCCGTGAGGTGGCGACGGCCTCCGGGGAGCCGCCGATCGCTCGCGGTTATCCCGCTTCCGTCTTCACCGAACTGCCGCGCCTGCTCGAACGCGCCGGTCCTGGCGCCGAGGGCGCCGGCACGATCACGGCAATCATCTCGATCCTCGTCGATGGCGACAACCACAACGATCCGATCGCCGATTCGACGCGCGGCATCCTCGACGGCCACATCGTCTTACAGCGCAGTCTCGCCGAAGAGGGGCGCTATCCTCCGATCGATCCGCTCGCCTCGATCTCGCGTCTTGCCCGCAAGGCGTGGACGCCGGATCAGGAAAAGCTGGTTTCGCGATTGAAGGTATTGATCCACCGCTTCGAGGAAACGAGGGACCTGCGGCTGATCGGCGGTTACCGCCAGGGCGCTGATCCAGATCTCGACATGGCGGTCAAGCAGGTCCCGATCATTTACGACGTCCTGAAACAGTCTCCCGGCGATCGTGACTCGGTCGACGCCTTTGCCGATCTCGCCGGCGCGCTCAAGGCTGCAGCCGGCATGGGCAATCCGGGCGCATCCATCCAGAGGAGATAGAAGTGGCTGAATTCGACGACGAACGCATCGCGTCCCTGAAGCAGCGAAGGAAGGCCGCCACACTGGATCGGTTTCTCACTTTCGCCGGTCTGGCGCTTGCGGGGGCCTCCGCCTTTTTCCCCTGGTACGTCTTCTTCAACGCGGACAAGTTCGGCATCAACGTCGCCAGCAGCAGCGATTCGCGTGAGCTGCCGGATTGGCCTGCCCGCAACGTCTTCAGCGTGTCACCGCTGGCTATGGCCAACAAGAACGAGGCAACCAAAAAGGTTCCGCCGGTCGATCAGCTGACGACGGCGACGGTCTCCAATCTTGGCAAGGAGCGTGATGGCGGCGCCATGCTGGAAGATCAGCCCTTTCCGGGGAAGTCATCCTTCCGCCTGCTGCATGTGTCCAACGGCCGGGCGCTGATAGAGGATCCTTCGGGCATGTATGTCGTGCGCATCGGCTCGGTCCTTCCCGACGAAAGCCGGCTCGCGACGATCGAGCAGCGCGATGGTAAGTGGGTGATCATCACCTCCAGGGGCGAAATCTACAAGAACAATTGAACGCCTTCGCAGAAGCCGAAGACAACGGGGGCTCCGCCGCGAACCGGCAGGAGCCTTTTTTACGGCGGCCTTCGGCGACGCGTGTCGGAGGCCGAATTCCCGTAAGTCCCACGCAAGATTACCGCACTAGCCTCCGGATAGTAAAAACGGAGAGTTCTCATGCAACCGATCCAACTTTTCGACTTGGCTTCGCGACAGGCGGAATGGCTGACGATCCGTCAGCAGGTTGTTGCCGGCAATATCGCGAATGCTAATACCCCGAAGTTTCGCGCCAAGGATGTCACACCCTTCGATGCCGTGCTGGAAAGATCCGACATCACGATGGCGCGCACCAATCCGGCGCATCTGAGCGGTAACGATTTCAGCGACAGCGGCGATATCGACATCAAGGAGGCCGCACTCGACCAGGAGATCGGTATCCAGGAATCCGGCAACACCGTCGGTTTGGCAGAGGAACTCTCCAAGTCAGGCGAGATCAAGCGCCAGTACGAGCTCAATACCTCGCTGATCAGCTCCTTCAACCGCATGATGTTGATGACCGTCAGGAAGTAATTGTCATGGATCCGCTTTCCGCAGCTATGAAAATCGCCGGTTCGGGGCTCGAGGCGCAATCGACGCGCCTGCGCATCGTCTCGGAAAACATTGCCAATGCCCGCTCGACCGGCGATACACCCGGCGCCGATCCCTATCGCCGCAAGACGATCACCTTTGGCCAGCAGATGGACCGCACGAGCGGCGTCGAGACCGTCAACGTCAAGAAGGTCGGCGTTGATGAAGGCGATTTCAGCACCGAATTCGACCCCAGCAATCCCGCGGCTGACGCCAAGGGCGTCGTCAAATTGCCGAACGTCAACATCCTGGTCGAGATGGCCGACATGCGTGAAGCCAATCGCTCCTACGACGCCAACCTGCAGACCATCAAGCAGACCCGTGACCTCATCTCCTCCACGATCGATCTTCTGAAGAGCCAATAATAAATGATCAAAAGCGTCCAGAATGTCAGCAATCTTTCGATGACCCGCGCGCTCGGCGCCGTCGACACCGAAAATTCGGCCTCCTCTTCCGCAACGACCATGCCGGGCACTGCGGGTGCGGCCAACGGCCTGAGCTTCGCCTCGGTCATGGGCAGCATGGCGATCGACACGGTCAACAGCCTGAAGAGTGCCGAAAGCATGTCCTTCGCCGGCATCAAGGGTACGGCGACGACCCGTGAAGTCGTCGATTCGATGCTCCAGGCCGAGCAGGCGCTGCAGACCGCGATCGCCATTCGCGACAAGGTCGTCACCGCCTTTCTCGAAGTCACCAGGATGCAGATGTAACTGATTTGAGGACGAACACATGAGAGCGCTCGCCATTGCAGCAACGGGCATGGATGCCCAGCAGACCAATCTGGAAGTCATCGCGAACAACATCGCCAACATCAACACGACGGGCTTCAAGCGGGCCCGGGCCGAGTTCACCGACCTTCTCTACCAGACCGAACGAGCAAAGGGCGTTGCCAACCGCGCCAATCAGGCAGTCGTTCCGGAAGGCGCGAATATCGGCCTCGGCGTCCAGACTTCGGCGGTCCGCAATCTGCACCTCCAGGGCGAGCTCACTCAGACCGGCAACGATCTCGACGTGGCGCTGATCGGCAAGGGTTTCTTCCAGATCCAGTCGACCGATGGCACCACGCTCTATACCCGCGCCGGCGCCTTCAACAAGAATGACCAGGGGCAGCTCGTCACCATCGACGGCTATGAAGTCCTTCCGGGCATCACCATCCCGCAGGGTTCGACCCAATTGACTATCAGTCGCTCGGGCGAAGTCTCGGCCAAGTTGCCGGGCCAGACCGATCCGACCGTGCTTGGCCAGCTTACGCTTGCCGATTTCGTCAACGAGGCTGGCCTTCAGCCCATCGGCGACAATCTCTTCCAGGAAACGCCGGCCTCGGGCGAGGCCGTCGTCGGCAACCCCGACGAGGAAGGCTTTGGCTTCATGAAGCAGGGCTATTTGGAATCCTCGAACGTCGATCCTGTGAAGGAAATCACCGAGCTGATATCGGCCCAGCGTGCTTATGAAATGAATTCGAAGGTGATCACCACCGCTGATGAAATGGCCTCCATCGTCAGCAAGAACCTGAAGTAAAGGGAGGGCCGAAACATGATGTTTTGCCGGGCAGGACGCATCTCAGGATGGGTGGCGGCAGCCACGATCGCACTCGCGGGCGTTATTTTGCCCGCGGACGCGAATGCCGGCATGGGTTATGCCGTCGTTCCCACGACGATCATCTACCCCGGCGACACATTGTCGGGCAGCCAGCTTCAGGAGGTTGAGGTCACCAATCCCAACCTCGCCGGTGATTATGCCAAATCGATTTCGCAGGTCGAAGGTTTGGTTTCCAAGCGCACGCTGCTGCCGGGCCGCACAATTTCAGTTTCAGCCCTGCGCGAACCCTATACCGTGACGCGCGGCTCTTCGATCCGCCTGGTCTTCTCTCTCGGTGCAATGACGATCTCCGCCGCCGGTACGCCGCTCGAAGACGGCGCTACGGGGCAAGTGGTCCGTGCACGCAATATGGATTCCGGCGTCATCGTCAGCGGCACGGTGCTTGCGGATGGCACGATCCATGTGAGGGCAAAATGAAATTGTTCTTCCGTATCGTCACCTGTGTTGCGGTTGTCGCCATGATTTTGGCCGACGTGGCGCCCGCTTGGGCGCTGACGTCCCGCATCAAGGATATTGCTTCGCTTCAGGCCGGCCGCGATAACCAGCTGATCGGGTATGGTCTCATCGTCGGTCTGCAGGGAACCGGCGACGGCTTCCGTTCCTCGCCTTTCACCGAGCAGTCGATGCGGGCGATGCTCCAGAATCTCGGCATCTCGACACAGGGCGGCCAGTCCAGCGCCAAGAACACCGCGGCCGTGATGGTCACCGCCAACCTGCCGCCTTTCGCAAGTCCCGGCAGCCGTCTCGACGTCACGGTGAGCTCGCTCGGCGACGCGACCTCGCTGCGCGGCGGCACGCTCGTCATGACCTCGCTTTCCGGCGCCGACGGCCAGATCTACGCTGTCGCCCAGGGCTCCGTCATCGTCTCCGGCTTTCAGGCGCAGGGCCAGGCGGCGACGGTGACCGAGGGCGTCACCACCGCCGGTCGCGTGCCCGGCGGCGCCATCATCGAACGCGAACTGCCGTCCCACTTCAAGGATTCGGTCAATCTCGTCCTGCAACTGCGCAATCCTGACTTCTCAACGGCGATCCGCATTGCCGACATCGTCAATGGCTATGCCTCCGCGCGCTTCGGCGGCCCGGTCGCCGAAGCCAAGGATTCGCAGGAAGTCGTGATCCAGAAACCGCGCACGGCCGATCTCACCCGGCTCATGGCCGATGTCGAGAATCTCATCGTCGAAACCGATACGCCTGCCAAGGTTGTTATCAACGAGCGCACCGGAACGATCGTCATCGGCTCTGATGTCCGCGTTTCGCCGGTCGCCGTCAGCTACGGCACTCTGACGGTACAGGTCACCGAGACGCCGCAGATCATCCAGCCCGAACCCTTCTCGCGCGGGCGGACTGCCGTCCAGCCGCAGACCGATATCGCGGCTGAGCAGACCGGCGGGCGCGTTGCCATCATCGACGGTCCCGACCTCAGGACCCTTGTCGCCGGCCTCAACAATATCGGCGTGAAACCGGATGGCATCATCGCCATTCTCCAGGGCATCAAGTCGGCGGGCGCCCTGCAGGCGGAGCTTGTGCTGCAATGATAAAGATCATCAATCCTGACATGACGGTCCTGCAACTGCTGCGGCGGCTGGCGCTGCCGGCAGCCGGCCTCGTCCTTCTGTCGATCCCCGGCGCCTTTGCACAGGAACATGCGCCGGCCGGCGACATCACGTCCCAGGACGAGATCAAGCAGTTCTGCACCAACATCGCCGATCCCGCTCGCGACCAACGCTACCTCCTGCAGAAACAGGAGCTGGAGAGGCTTCGCGCCGACATCGACGCCCGCATGGCGGAGATGGACAAGCGCAAGGCCGAATATCAGGACTGGCTGAAGCGGCGTGACGATTTCCTGAAGCAGGCGGAAGCTGGCCTCACCGAAATCTATAAGAAGATGAAGCCGGATGCGGCGGCGCTCCAGCTGCAGGATATGAAGATCGAAGTGGCCTCGGCTGTCATCATGCGGCTCGGTCCGCGTCAGTCGAGCCTCATCCTCAACGAAATGGACCCGCAGAAAGCCGCCGTCATCGCCAGCATCATCGCCAGTGCATCCGATCCCAATACGTCGAAGGATCCTTCATGAACATGCGTTTCCCGGCCGCGATCGCCGCCCTCGCACTCCTTGCGGGCTGCCAGTCCCCGACGGCAGTCAGCGAGATCGGCCGTGCGCCTGCCATGAGCCCGATCGGCAGCGGCCTTGCCTATGGCCAGACCCCGCAGATGGCGCTCTATCCGAAGCAGCCGCGCGCCGTAGCGCAGGGCTATTCGCTTTGGAGCGACTCGCAGGCCGCGCTCTTTAAGGACGCGCGCGCTTTGAACGTCGGCGATATCCTGACCGTGGACATACAGATCAACGACAAGGCCTCCTTCGACAACGAGACCAACCGCAGCCGCACGAATTCGAGCGGCATGAGCTGGGATGTCAACGCTCAGATCTTCGGGTGGACGCCTGAATCCAAGACCGATCTCACCTACGGTTCCGACACCAGCACCGACGGCAAGGGCAAGATCGAGCGCACCGACAAGATCACGCTTCTGGTTGCGGCTGTTGTCACCGGTATTCTTGAAAACGGCAATCTCGTCATCTCGGGCTCGCAAGAAGTGCGGCTGAACCAGGAACTGCGCATTTTGAATGTCGCCGGTATCGTGCGTCCGCAGGACGTCAACGCCGACAATCAGATCTCCTACGACAAGATCGCCGAAGCCCGCATCTCCTATGGCGGTCGCGGCCGCCTGATGGAGGTGCAGCAGCCACCGCGCGGCCAGCAGGCCGTCGATCTTTTCTCGCCGCTTTGAGGCCGACAACGATGGCAGACGAAGACGAAGGCGCAGGTCACTCGAAGAAGAAATCCGGTTCGCTGATGACGATCATCGGCGTCGTCGTCCTGACCCTGCTCGGCGCCGGCGGCGGCTGGGCGGTGGGCACGATCGTTGCGCCTAATATCAAGGGCGCCAAGGATGCCGAGCTGGCCAAGGAGGCCGAGGCCAAGAAGAAGGCGGAAGAAGGCCTGGCGCGCATCTCGACCGAGGAGAACAACGTCGTCCAGCTCGAGCCGATCACTTCGAACCTCGCCTACCCCTCGGAAAATTGGGTCCGACTCGAAGTCGCGCTGCTCTTCAACGGGCCGCCGGATGTCAAGGTTTCCGAGGATATTCATCAGGATATCCTCGCCTATGTCAGGACGGTTTCCCTCCAGCAGATCGAGGGCCCGCGGGGGTTTCAATATCTCAAGGATGACATTCAGGAACGTGTTGACCTGCGCTCGCAAGGACGGGTATCGAAGGTCATGTTCAGGACCTTTGTCATCGAATGATTCGATTCATAGTTTTCCTTGCCGCCATGATGGCGGCACCGGAACTGGCGGTGGCACAGCAGCTGCCGACTGACCTGTTGAACGTGCCGGTCGATGGCTCCGTCGCCGCCTGGATCATCCGAACCTTCGGCCTGCTGACCGTTCTTTCGGTCGCGCCGGGCATCCTGATCATGGTGACGAGCTTCCCGCGCTTCGTCATCGCCTTCTCGATCCTGCGCTCAGGGATGGGCCTCTCCTCGACGCCCTCCAACATGATCCTCCTGTCGCTGTCGCTGTTCATGACCTTCTACGTCATGTCGCCGACCTTCGATCAGGCGTGGCAAAACGGCGTGCAGCCACTGCTTGCCAACCAGATCAACGAGACCGAGGCGGTCCAGCGTATTGCCGAACCCTTCCGCACCTTCATGGCGGCCAATACCCGCGACAAGGATCTGGCGCTCTTCGTCGATCTGGCGCGCGAACGCGGACAGAATATCCAGACCGCCGAGCCGATCGATTACCGCGTGCTGATCCCTGCCTTCATGATTTCCGAGATTCGCCGCGGGTTCGAGATCGGCTTTCTCGTCGTGCTGCCGTTCCTCGTCATCGACCTGATCGTCGCAACCATTACCATGGCGATGGGCATGATGATGCTGCCGCCGACCTCGATCTCGCTGCCTTTCAAGATTCTGTTTTTCGTGCTGATCGACGGCTGGAACCTGCTCGTCGGAAGCCTGGTGCGCTCGTTCAGCTGACCGGCCGCCCTCATTTACTCCTCAACGAAAAACCCGCCGGATCGCTCCGGCGGGTTTTTGTTGAGATGCGAAACCTCACTCGGCCGCGAACGGCGCCGTGCGTGACGGCAGCGCCGCAATGTCGATATGGTCGGGTGCCAGACCCTGCTTGGCACGCTCGGCCATGATTTCGTAGGCCTGCTCGAGATGATGGCAGAAGCGTTCGGCGTCGAAGAGCGGGGCGATGTAGCGCATCTCCTTCAGGTGCGCCTTGTATTCGGCGATCCGCTCGGGGTTCTGCGCCAGCTCGACGGCGAGGTCTTCATAGGCCTGCAGATCGGTTGCGACGAGCTGCGGCAGATCGATTGCCCTGAGCAGACTTTCGCTGACCCGTGAAGCGAAGTTCGTCCCCTTCAGCGTCAGAACCGGCAACCCGCCCCAGAGCTGCTCCGAGGTGGTCGTGTGGCCGTTGACTGGGAAGGTGTCGATGCCGAGGTCGGCTGCCTGCTGGCGGTCGATATGCTCTTCATAGGGCGCGCGCGGGCAGAAGATGATGCGCTTGGCGGAGATGCCTGCCGCCTGGAATTGCTTCAAAAGGTTCGCCTGGTTGCGCGGCGTATTCGCCATCAGCCAGAGAACGCTGTTCGGCGCCCGCTTGAGGATCCGGCACCAGCTATTGATCGTCTCCAGCGTGATTTTGCGGTTGCCGTTGAAGGATGCGAAGATGAAGGCTTCTTCCGGAAGGCCGAGCTGTTCTCGCGTGACCGGACGAGGCTTCGGACGATACGTCGGATCGTTCGGCTGGTAGCTCTCTGGAAGTCGGCAGAATTTTTCGTGGTAGAATGGCTTTGCCACGTCGGGCAGGACAAAATGGTCACCGATCACGTAGTCGAGGTCGATGTTGACGGTGCTGCCCGGAAAGCCGAGCCAGCCGACATGCACAGGCGCGAGCGGCAGATTGAAAACCGTCGCGCGGCTGCCGGATGTATGGCCTTTCAGGTCGACCATGATGTCGATATTATGCTCTCGCACCGTCTCCAACACAGCCTGGTCTGAGAAGCCGTGAATATCGACGATCCGGCCCCAGCGGCTGCGGTCGGTATCGTTGTGCTTCAGGTATTCCGGGCCCGTGTGGCAGAACAGGGTGATGTCGAAACGGTCCCTGTCATGCAGTTCCAGAATGCGCTGCAAGAGCTTCATCGTTGCGTGGCGATCCCAGAAGTCGGATGACATGTAACCGATCCGGATCTTGTCCGACCAGCTATGCGGCTGGTTACGGCGGAAGGCGACGCGCTCCTGGTTGAGCGGCGAGGTGCCGATTGTTGCATATCGATTGTAATCCTCGTTCCCGCACCAATGCAGATGATAGAACGGATTGTCCTTGCGCAGGATCTCGAGGTCGCCCTTTGCAAGGGCTTGCTCTATCACCGACTGATGCTTGGCTGCCTCTTCGAAGTCATTGAATTCGCGAGCGAAGACAAGATGGAGGAAACGGAATGCGAGGTTGCCGGGAAAACGTTTGAAGAGGTTGCGCGCCAGGCTCTGGTTGGTTGCATCGTTCAGATCGTCGCTGAGGAGCAAAGCCGCCAGACGCATATGATCGGGATTTGCGCTCTGCGACAGTACCGTCTTGAACGGACGGATGATATCCCGCTGCTGACGCTTCAGATAGATTGCGGTGATGATAAAGGCGAGCTCCGCATCTTCCTGTGCCCTGGCGAGGTTTCGCATGGCGATCAGCAGTGCGTCGTCCTCATTGCCGGTCTCGTAATGCAGTTTGGCGGCTTGCTTTGCGTATTCGTAAGAGTTGGGGCTTTCGCAGCCGGCGGCAAGGCCATAGGCTTTCGCCGCGTCGGCCTTGAAGCCGAGCTGCAGGAGATTCTTAGCCAGCAGCGCGTAGGTCTTGGCGTCCTTTTGGATATCCATGAGTTGGTTGAGCGTCGCCAAGGACTGTGTGTAGCGGCCCATCTGGTAATCCTTGGATGCCGCAGAGAACGAAACTTTGCTGTTCAAAATCCAACTCCATGAAGGAAATGTTCTGGCATGACTGTGGTCGCCGACACGCACGGGCTTTCCCTACCGAAAACGGACGGATCGGTCCGATGATGCTATCCCGGCGCTTGCCACATTGGCATCCGAAGCTTGCTTGAAACCGGTGGCGTGAGAGCTCTGCCTGGCGGGAAGTTGCTTTTCCCGATCGTGCTGTCTGCCCCGGATTTGAACGCAAGGAAGTATGTTCGGCCGGCATTAACTATGCCCTGTTATAGGGTATTAACTATGCGAGATGAGGGCTTCCCCAGCGCCTTCATTTTTAAGAAGTTGGCAAGCATTGGCTGCGAGATTGCCCCAGACATGACGGGTTTGGGCCACAACAAACAGGCGCCGAGTAGCATGAAGCTGGTCCGTCATCGCCGGTATTACAGTCCGGTATGTCCTCCTTTTTGTATCTAGTTTTCCAGGGGACAGACTTATGACAAGCATTAACACGAATTCTTCCGCACAGGCAGCTCTCCAGACGCTGCGCAGCGTCAACCAGGGCCTCAACCAGACGCAGAACCGCGTTTCCTCCGGTTATCGCGTTGAAAACGCTTCCGACAACGCCGCCTACTGGTCGATCGCAACGACCATGCGTTCGGACAACAAGGCACTTTCCGCCGTTTCCGACGCTCTCGGCGTAGGTGCTGCCAAGGTCGATACGGCTTACACCGCCATGGACAGCGCTATTGACGTCGTCACCGAAATCAAGGCCAAGCTGGTTGCTGCAACCGAAAGCGGCGTTGACAAGGCCAAGGTTCAGGAAGAAATCGGCCAGCTGCAGCAGCAGCTCCTGAGCATCGCTCAGTCGGCTTCCTTCAACGGCGAAAACTGGGTTGCTGGCGCTGCCGGCACGAAGAGCGTCGTATCCTCCTTCGTCCGCGACGGCTCCAATGCGGTTTCGATCAAGACGACCGATTATGTTCTTTCGAGCTCCTCGATGGGCAACGTCCTGTTCGGCATGAGCTCAGGCTCGGTTGAAACCTCCACGGGTATCCTCGGTACCTCGTCGGGTGCGACCGGCTCGATCTACTCGATGAGCATCACCAACTTCACCGCAGGCCAGATCCAGACGGCGCTGACCAACGTAGAATCGGCTCTGAAGGCCATGACCAGTGCCGGCGCTGCTCTCGGCTCGCTCTCCAAGCGCATCGACCTCCAGGACGATTTCGTCAACGCTCTCAGCGACTCGATCGACTCCGGTGTCGGTCGCCTCGTCGACGCCAACATGGAAGAAGAGTCCTCCAGGCTCAGCGCTCTGCAGACCCAGCAGCAGCTGGCGATCCAGTCGCTGTCGATCGCCAACTCCTCTTCGCAGAACATCCTGTCGCTCTTCCGCTAAGAGCGGTCGGCACAAGGTTTCCAAGTTTCGCGGCCGGATCATTCCCGGCCGCGAAATGTTTTAAAATAAGGTTAATGACAAACCTCCTAAGTGTCAGATATTTTTACGCTATTTTCGATTCTGATTTAGCTTTCCTTAACCATCTTGCTGTTTTCTAGGCCCATCGAAACGGCGAGTTAACCTTAAAAAAGACGGTTAACAGGCATGATGCTGATCGCTGTGGGCCGGCCATAAATCCGGAATGTCCCTTCTTAAAATCTGCCAACAAGGGGCAAGCAATTATGACGAGCATCAACACCAATAACGCTGCAATGGCAGCCCTCCAGACTCTGCGTGGCATCAACCAGGGTCTCCAGGAAACCCAGGCTCACGTTTCGTCCGGCTACCGCGTCGGCAAAGCTTCTGACAACGCTGCTTACTGGTCGATCGCAACGACCATGCGTTCGGACAACAAGGCACTTTCCGCTGTTTCCGACGCTCTCGGTCTCGGCGCCGCCAAGGTTGACACCGCCTACGCCGCCATGGACAGCGCCATCGACGTCGTCGGCAACATCAAGGCCAAGCTGGTTGCTGCAA
This sequence comes from Rhizobium bangladeshense, assembly GCF_017357245.1. NCBI lineage: Bacteria > Pseudomonadati > Pseudomonadota > Alphaproteobacteria > Hyphomicrobiales > Rhizobiaceae > Rhizobium > Rhizobium bangladeshense. The sequence goes on from NZ_CP071612.1 coordinate 682,415, forward strand.
CCGAAAACGGCGTTGACAAGGCCAAGGTTCAGGAAGAAATCAGCCAGCTGCAGGCACAGCTGCTCAGCATCGCTCAGTCGGCTTCCTTCTCCGGCGAAAACTGGGTTGCCGGCGCAAACGGCACCAAGAGCGTCGTCTCCACCTTCGTCCGCGACGGCTCCAACGCCGTTTCTGTCAAGATGACCGACTACGTACTCTCCAACAGCTCCACTGGTAACGTGCTGTTCGGCATGAGCGCCGGCGCGGTTGAAACCTCCACGGGTATCCTCGGTACCTCGACGGGTGCGACCGGCTCGATCTACTCGATGAGCATCACCAACTTCACCCTCGGCCAGATCCAGTCGGCTCTGACCAACGTTGAGGCGGCTCTGAAGGCCATGACCAGCGCCGGCGCTGCTCTCGGCTCGATCTCCACCCGCATCGGCCTCCAGGAAGACTTCGTCAACGCTCTCAGCGACTCGATCGACTCCGGTGTTGGTCGCCTCGTCGACGCCAACATGGAAGAAGAGTCCTCCAAGCTCAGCGCCCTGCAGACCCAGCAGCAGCTGGCTATCCAGTCGCTGTCGATCGCGAACTCCTCTTCGCAGAACATCCTGTCGCTCTTCCGCGGCTAATAATCTGCAGAAACATCGGTCCGCCGGCCCGGCGGACCCCGGAATTCGAGCCGCGCTTCGATGGAGCGCGGCTTTTTCATTTTCGTTAACTCTTGATTAACCATAATGCTGTTTTCTCAGGTCAGCGAGACGGCGAGTTAACCAATTTTAAAAGTCGGTTAACAGGCATGAGGCTGATCCCCGTTCCCGGTAGCATTCCGGAATGTCCCTTTTTTCCAACTGCCGACGAGGGGCGAACATTTCATGACCAGCATTTTGACCAACGTCGCGGCAATGGCCGCTCTTCAGACACTCCGTGGCATCAACAACAGCCTCGAAGACACCCAGAACAGGGTATCGTCCGGTTATCGTGTCGAAAAGGCGGCCGATAACGCTGCCTATTGGTCGATCGCAACAACTATGCGTTCGGACAACAAGGCCCTTTCCGCCGTTTCCGACGCCCTCGGCCTTGGCGCCGCCAAGGTCGACACCGCTTATTCCGCCATGGACAGTGCCATCGACGTCATCACCGAGATCAAGGCGAAGATCGTCGCCGCAACCGAAAAGGGCGTCGACAAGACCAAGGTGCAGGAAGAAATCGGCCAGTTGCAGCAGCAGCTGCTCAGCATCGCGCAGTCGGCTTCCTTCTCCGGCGAGAACTGGGTCGCCGGCGCTGACGGCACCAAAAGCGTCGTGTCGACCTTCGTCCGCGACGGCAACGGCAATGTCTCGGTCAAGACCACGGACTACGTCTTGAACACGAGCTCCACGGGCAACGTACTGTTCGGGATGACCTCCACCGGCACGATCGAGACGAGCTCCGGCATTATCGGCACATCATCCGGTACGATCGGCTCGATCTACTCGATGAACATCAGCACCTTCGGTTCGGTTGAAATTTCGATGGCCCTGACGTCCATCGAAGCCGGCCTGGAGGCCATGACCAAGGCTGCCTCGCAGCTCGGCTCGATTTCCACCCGCATTGAGCTGCAGGAAAACTTCGTTGGAGCACTGAGTGATTCCATCGACTCCGGCGTCGGCCGCCTCGTCGATGCCGACATGGAAGAGGAATCGAGCAAGCTGACAGCGTTGCAAACCCAGCAGCAGCTGGCGATCCAGTCGCTGTCGATCGCCAACTCCAGCGCGCAAAACATCCTCACGCTGTTCCGCAGCTAAATCGGTCGCTGAAGCTGGACCGAATCTTGCGCCGCCGTTCGGCCGCAAGCCGAAGATCTTCCGGACCGCGCCCGAAACGGCGCGGTTCTTCGTTTGGTATCAGTAACTTGCCTTGAGAGTTGATCCACATGTCGCGCTTGTGCCGCCGCTCTTGCCGAACAAGTTGATATCGAGTTAACTTCGCCTTGAATTGATTTGCTTTTGCGACGCGCCGGTTGAATTTCGCCGGAGGCATGACGCCACTTCAGTCGCCGCCGGCAGTCCGGCCTGCCCCTTCATTTTATTCCGAGAGCCTGTCGATGACCGTTAAGATAACCAGCGCGGCCGCGGTGAATGCACTTGCAGTGCTGCGCAGCATCAACAAAGAAGCCAGTCAGACCCAGCAGCAAGTTTCTTCGGGATATCGGATTGAGACGGCCGCAGACGATGCCTCCTACTGGTCGGTCGCCACTGTCATGCGCTCGGACAGCACCAATCTCGGCACGATCGGTGACGCGCTCGGTCTCGGCGCTGCCAAGGTGGATGCGACCTACACGGCGATGAATTCGGCGATCGATCTCATAGGCGAAATTCGCGCCAAGCTGGTCTCGGCAAGAGAGCCGGGCGCGGACAAGGACAAGATCAACGCCGAGATCAGCGAATATAAGGAGCAGTTGCGGACCGTCGTCGAATCGACGTCGTTTGCAGGGGAAAACTGGTTGCTGAACAGTGACAAGGCCGCGCCGCCGACATGGTCGGTCATCTCCGGCTTCGTGCGCGCCTCGACCGGCGAATACCAGGCTCAGAGCATCGACTTCCCGTCGTCGCAGACCATCCTGATCGACAAGAACAATGCGAGCGGCGGCCTGTTCACCAAGGCGATTGATGCCCAGGCGATCAATAACAGCGGCGTCGGACCGCGAAACTACTATCTTCTGGACGCCGGTTCGACCACGCCGGCGACGGGCATGGAAGTCGCGATCGGCAAGAACACCACCGACGCGCAGCTTGTCGATATGCTCGACGTAACCGACTCCCTGCTCGCTTCACTGACGACGACGGCGGCCTCCATCGGGGTGATGAAGGTGCGTATCGAGGATCAGATCGACTACACCGCCGATCTGTCCGATTCAATCGACAAGAGCGTCGGCGCGCTCGTCGATACCGACATGGACGAGGCTTCGATCCGCCAAAAGGCGATCGAAACGCAGAAGCAGATGGCCGTCGAAGCGATCTCGATCCTTAACACGGCCGCAAGCAAGATCCTCATTCTGCTGGAATAGGGCGCGCGCGGATGTGGGTGACGACGGCGCCATTCATCTTCGCGCAAGTTTGAATTCCTAGTTTCCGGCAAGAAGGCATGGTCCGTATTTTGTGCCGGCGCAAGGTCAAGCCCTTGTTCGCTGCGAAGGACGTGTCGCGCGCAAGGTCATTTTTGGACGGGGGTTGGCATGGCGCTCGTCTCCCGGATGCTGGATGGTTTCTATGAGCATTTCGCTTTCTCGGTATTTGAAGGATTTCGGCGAACCGAAATCATCGGCGCCGATTATCGACATCGACGATTTCGCCGGAGATGCCTTTCCGGAGGCGCCCAGCGAACCGCCGGTCGACGTAGAGGCGGAGCGTCGCGAAGCCTATGCGGAAGGTCACGCCGCGGCGACCGCTGATTTGACCGAGAAATACGAAAACGAGGCGCGCGCGCTGGCCGAGGGCCATGCGCGCGAGCTCGAAGAACTGAAGCTTCGCTATGAAGTTGAGGCGGCGGCGGTCATTGCATCCCGCGTCCGCGATATCGCCGAAGAGGTCGCTCAGCTGGTCAGCGCCGGTGCGGCGATGGTCATTGCGCCCGTCATGACGGAAGCGCTTGCGGCCAAGGCTGCCGAAAGTCTCGCCGCTTTGCTGCGTGATGCGATTCTCGAAGGCGCGGCCGGACCGATCGTCGTCAGGGGGCCGACCAGCCTCTTCGACATGTTGAAAACCGAACTCGGCGACCATGTCGCGGCGGTTCGGCACATTGAGGCCGACGATATCGATCTTTCCGTCGAAATTGGTGAATCCGTCGTCGTCACCCGTATGTCCGCCTGGGCGGCCAGCTTGAAGAAAGTTCTCGAATGAGCGAAGGCGAAAACCATCACCACGGCAGGAACGAGATCATCATCGTCAAGCGGCATGGCGGCGGTGATCACGATGGTGCCCATGGCGGTGCGTGGAAAATTGCCTATGCCGACTTCATGACGGCGATGATGGCATTCTTCCTGGTCATGTGGCTGGTCAACGCCGCCAATGAGGAGACCAAGGCTGCGGTCGCGACCTATTTCAATCCGATCAAGCTTGCCGACGAAAAGCCGACCGAGAGAGGCCTGAAGAAGCCTGTCGACGATGCGGAGGGCGAGGAGAAGAACGAAAAGTCGAAGCAGAAGGAAGAAAATCCGACCGAAGGCAAGTCCGCCGCGGATGGTGACGACCAGACATCGACTTCAGGCGACCACACCAATTATTCCGAAGCCGATTTCTTCGAGAATCCCTATTCGGTTCTCGCCGAAATCGCACAAGAGGTCGGCCAGCAGGCCAATGTCAGCGCCAAGGGCGATGGCGGCGCGGCCGATTCCGGCCCTGCCACCGGTGCCGATGGCGGCGAAGCCTATCGCGACCCCTTCGATCCGGATTTCTGGACCAAGCAGGTCGAGGTGACAACGGCGGGAAAATCCTTGCCGCCCGGCAGGAGTGAGGAGCAGGCGAGCGAGAGCGAGACGACGGAGGTCGCCAACGCCGAGGATGTGAAGCCGGCGCCTTTGGCGACTGAACAGAAGCCGGCCGAGGCCAAGGAAACCAAGGGTGCCGCCGAGGCCAAGGGTGGCAAGGCGACGGAGAGCAAGGCGCCTGGTGAGAAGACGGCGGAGGCCGAGAGGGACGCCGATCATCAGAAGGAAGCCGACAAGGGCGCGGTCGGGGCCGAGCAGCAGAAGAAGGAAGCAGAACAGCTTCAGGCGCAGATCGCGCAGCAGATCAGCGGTGTTGCCGGCAAGCTTGCCGAAGGCCTGACAGTGACGGCATCCGAGGGCGGCCTGCTGGTCAGCATCTCCGACCAGAACGACGATTCGATGTTCAATATCGGTTCGGCCGTTCCGCGCCAGGAGATGGTGCTTGCCATGGAAAAGATCGGGACGATCCTGAAGGAGAGGGGTGGCGCAGTCGCCATCCGTGGCCACACGGACGGGCGCCAATACAAGGGTGGGCAGAACGAGAATTGGCGGCTTTCGATGGACCGCGCCCAGAGCGCCTACTACATGCTCGTGCGCGGCGGGCTGGACGAGACGCGCATCTCCCAGGTCTCCGGCTTCGCTGACCGCCGGCTGAAGTTGCCCGCCGACCCTTTTAACGCAGCCAACCGCCGGATCGAGATCCTGGTGCAGGCGGAATAGGGATAGTCGGATGGCGCGTCGGCAGCATCGCTACGTCGGATTCATGGCCCTTGGCCTGGCGATGTTTTCGCCTGCCGCAGGCAATGCGCAGGATCCGGACGATCTTGCGCCGTACAAGATGCTGCGGTCACTGCAGTTCGTGCAGGATTCCGTTGTCGCCGGCGATCATTCGGCCGGCGAAATGCAGCGCTTCATGCTCGGCACCATCGACGAGCGGCTGCGCACGGCCGATACAAGGATTTTCGATGACGACCGCAATGTCGATGCGGCGCTGATCTACACGATGAGCGGCGGCAATCCCCAGACGCTCGAATATCTGATCGCCCATGACGTCAACGGCTATTTCGACAACCGCGTCACCGATGTGCTGCGCAAATATCTGACCGGCAAGGGGCTGCTCGTCGCCAAGACGCTGGAGGAAACCGCCAGGGAATATCGCGACAAGAAAATCGGCCCATACCTGGCGCTGATCGGCGGCAATGTGCTGATCGCCACGAAACCGACAGATGCGTTGGGTCTTTACGATCAGGCGCGTCTTGCCGCGCCGGGCACGATCGTCGAGGAGGCGGCCTTGCGCCGTTCCCTCGCCATCTGCGTCGACAAGGGGATGCTCGACAAAGCGCTGGCCTATTCTCAGCGTTATGTCAGGCGCTTCCTGCATTCCCCTTATGCCAGTCAGTTCGCCGATCTTTTCGTCAAGCTTGTCGTCGCCCATGATCACGACGTGAAACCGCAGGATGTCGTCGATATACTGTCCTTCATGGATGCCCCGCGCCAGCGCGAGGTCTATCTGCGCATCGCCCGCGCCGCCGCGATAGCGGGCAAGTCCGAGTTGGCGCGCATGGCGGTCGAGCGTGTGCAGTTGCTTGGCGCGGGCACCGACAATCCCTTCGGCCCGCTTGCGGATTTTTATGGCGGCATGGCCGGGCTTCCGACAGACGATATCGACCAGGCGGCGAAGAATGTCAGCGGCATCGACGGCAAGATGCTTTCGCCGCGGGATCAGGCGCTGCAGGCGGCGGCGCGCTCGGTTGCCGAGCAGATCCTGCGCGCCCCGGATCCGGCAAGCTTGACGCAAGCATCCAATCCTAACACTTCTCATCAAGAAATCACTTCTGAAAAGGCTGCGGCGATAGCCATGCAACCGGGGACGCCAGGCGCGCCTCCCGAGCCTGTTCCGGGAGGTGTGGCATCGACTGGCCAGAGCCAGGATACCGACTCCTCATTCAACGCATTTGTGACGACCAGCCGATCCAAGCTCGACGAGATCGATGGTCTTCTGGCGCAGGAAGGCAACGAACAATGATGGATTTGAGCGTCTCGGGCGGAGCCTCTGGTGCGGAGGCGGCTGCGGCGGCGAAATCCGCTAAGGCTGGAAAGGGTGACGCCGCCGGTCAGAAGGGAGACTTCTCCGATGTGCTGGCCAAGGCAAGCGGCAGCACCGCCGACGACGCACCCGATAATGCACAGCCGGATCAGAGTGTCGCCGACGGCGATGCAGGGAAGGTGGCGCGGACGCTCCGTAGCCGCAGCGGCGCCAAACCATTGATCGATCTCAGCGACGCTGCGCTGAAGGCACAGGCCGACGTGCAGCCGGAAACGATCGCCAATGGCGAAAGGGCGGCCGCGAAGCATGCAAAGGATGGGCTCGAATTGCCGGCTGGCGTCGGCAAGCTCGATGCCGAAGATCAGTCCGCCGACGAGGCCGCGCGATCGGCCAAGGGCGTCAAGCACGGCAAGACAGAGATCTCGCAAACAGATAAGGCTACGGACAGTGAGGACGATGACGGCGGCATTTCCGATGTGCTCGGCCTGCTGAAGCAGGAGCCTGCCGACGGGACGGTCACTTTGCCGGCCGCGGCAGCCGCTCATCAAGCCTCCATCAAGGCCGCCGAGGCCGGACATGCCGACAAGCAGACCGCGGGCATTGACGCCAAAACGACCGGCCACGCATCTGACGCCCTGACGGTCGTCAACGGCAGCGCCGAAAGCATCAAGGCCGATGACATCAGGGTTCCCGGTGCGGAGAACACCGAAGCCACCGACGGCAGGACGTTCCGGATCAGCCGCGCCGATGGCCGCGGCGTGTCGATGGACGTTCACCTGGGCGCCGAGCAGGCCGGACCGAAGGACGGTTCGAAGAAGACCGATGTCGAAAACATCTCTGTCCTCGAGTCGCGCCGCTATATCGGCCTGGCGCAGAATACGAATTCCGCAGCGGTCACCGCGGCTCTCGCCGGTGATTCCGAATGGGCGCGTGCCATGGAGCCGAGTTCAGCGCTCTCCAACGCGGCGGAATGGACGAGCACCGGCAAGGTGGTCAACACACTGAAGATCCAGATGAACCCGATCGATCTTGGCCTGGTGACGGCGACCATGCGCCTGGCCGGCGATGCCCTGAACGTCGACCTCAAGGTCGAAACCGGCGCAGCCTATCGGCAGCTGAAGGAAGACCACGGCAAGATTCTCGAAGCGCTGCGCAGCCAGGGCTATGCGGTCGACAACGTCACGATCAGCATGGCTCCCGTCGAGCGTGCCGACGCCGGAAACCAGCCCGGCAGCCAGGGGCAGGCCTCCCAGCAGCAGTCGCTCGCCCAGCAAGGGCAGGGTGGCGAGGCGCGCGAGCGCCACAATCAGACGGCGCAGCGGACGGATGGAGGCTTCAATGGCGCAGGCGAGAACGGTATTGAAGGCGTCTCTGCTGGCGGTGCTCGCAGCAGCGGCTCTGGCGGCGTTTACCTCTGAGGCGGCCGCTTCCACCGGTGCCTGCGAACAAGAAATCCAGTCGGCTGCCGCCAAATACGGCATCCCGGTAGGTATCCTCTATTCGGTCGGCCTGACAGAGACCGGCCGCAAGGGTTCACTCTATCCCTATGCCATGAACGTCGAAGGCAAGGCCATTTTTCCGCCCTCGGAAGAGGACGCAATGAGGCAGTTCGATGTCGCCCGCAGAGGCGGGGCGAAGCTCATCGACATCGGATGCATGCAGATCAATCACTATTATCACGGCGAGAATTTCGCCTCGGCCGAAGATATGTTCGATCCGCATCGCAACGTCGAGTATGCTGCGAAGTTTCTCCGCAACCTGCATGATCGCCATGAGACGTGGACGATGGCGGTAGCAAGATACCACGCCGGGCCGAATAACAACCCCGCACAGAAGCAGTATGTCTGCCGCGTCATCGCCAATTTGGTGGCCACCGGCTACGGCAAATGGACTCCTAATGCGAGTAACTTCTGCCAAAATTAATTCAACTAAAAATAGAAGTGTCAAATTATGACGAAACTGTGTCGTAATGTGGCAGGAATCCGGCGCTAAATCGATGCGCAAGTCACATTTAACCAAGCGTTAACTTTTCCACGAAACTTTTGTGTGGATATCCGCGGGTGGCCACTACATATAGATCAAATCGCCACGCAGGTCTTAATCAATTATTAATTTCCGCCATTCACTTTAACGAGTTGTCGCCGATTCGCGCGATTCGTACCCATAGATCATCGAAGTGCCACACTGATTCGGAGGCGGACGAATGATCGTAGTGGTTGATGAGCGTGAGCTCGTGAAAGACGGATACACATCCTTGTTTGGCCGGGAGGGCATTCCCTCCACCGGCTTTGATCCATCGGAATTCGGCGAGTGGGTGCAGACCGCCGCCGATTCGGATATTGCGGCGGTAGAGGCGTTCCTGATCGGTCAGGGCCAGCGCAGCTTCGAGCTGCCCCGGGCGATCCGAGATCGCTCGATGGCGCCCGTGATCGCGGTCAGCGATCAGCCCTCGCTTGAAAACACGCTCGCGCTTTTCGATTGCGGCGTCGACGACGTCGTGCGCAAACCGGTCCATCCCCGCGAAATCCTCGCAAGGGCGGCTGCGATCCGGCGCCGGCTGAAGGCGATCGCCAACTATACCGATATCGGCGGGATCCGCGTCTTCTCGGATGGCCGTGACCCGGAGATTAACGGCGAGGTCTTTGCGCTTCCCCGGCGCGAACGCCGCATCCTCGAATATCTGATCGCCAACCGCGGTCGCCGTGTCACCAAGACCCAGATCTTCAACGCCATCTACGGCATCTTCGATGAAGAGGTCGAGGAGAACGTCGTCGAAAGCCACATCTCGAAGCTGCGCAAGAAGCTGCGCAAGAAGCTCGGCGTCGACCCGGTCGATTCCAAGCGCTTCCTTGGCTACTGCATTGATTGGGCCTGATTTTTCCGGCCGGGTGGCGGCGCCCGGCTGAACCTCGATATTGGCCTCGCTGCTCGCCATTACAGACAGCTTCACGCAAGGCCCGACAAATACTCTCGAGTTTAACAGGTAAAACGAGGTTTTCAGATGAGCATTTTCGGCAGCATGAAGACGGCAGTGTCGGGCATGAACGCGCAGGCGAACCGCCTCAGCACCGTCGCCGACAACATCGCCAACGTGAACACCACCGGCTACAAGGCCGTGTCGACGAGCTTCTCGACTCTGGTTCTGCCCTCCTCGGGCGGCAATTATAATTCCGGCGGCGTTCAGACTTCCGTGCGCCAGGCCGTCTCCGACCAGGGCGACATTTCCTACACTACCTCGAGCACCGACCTCGCAATCTCGGGTGACGGCTTCTTCATCGTCCAGGGGCCGGACGGTACGCCGGTGCTGACCCGCGCCGGCGACTTCCAGAAGGACGATGAAGGCAACCTTGTCAACTCAGCCGGCTTTCAGCTGATGGGCTATTCCTACGACTCGGGCGCCCCCGCCGTCGTCGTCAACGGTTTCGACGGCCTGGTACCCGTCAACGTAAACCAGGAAGGTCTGACGGCCATTGCCTCAACGGCTGGCTACTTCAAGGGCAACCTCGATTCCAACGCGAAGGTGGCTCCTGTCGCTCCAGCAACGCTGCCGAGCGCCAACGCCGCCACGACGACCACCGACACCAAAAAGTTTTCCATGGTCGCCTACGACCGCCTCGGCAACAAGGTGATGTATGACTTTTACTTCACCAAGACCGCTGTGACCACTCCGCCGCCGGCGCCTCCGGGGGTTGCCAGCACCTGGGAAGTTTCGATTTATCGCAATGCCGATGCGGCGGTGGGCGGAACGACGTCGTTCCCCTACACTACTGCCGGCGGTGACGTTGGCAACGGCTCACTCACCTTCGACGCCAACGGCAAGATGATTTCTTCCGGCGCCATTCCGATCGTCGATCCCGTAACCGGTCTGACGATTAACATGGATCTCTCCGGCTTTACCCAACTCGGCGCCGACTTTGCCGGCACCGGCACGCCGAATGGCCAGGCAGCAAGCCCGGTGAAAGACGTCACGATCGACGGCGACGGCATCGTCTATGCCAAATATGAGGACGGCAGCACCAAGCCGCTCTACCGCGTTCCGCTCGCCAACGTCGCGAGCCCCGACAAGCTGACGCTGATGAGCGGCAACGTCTACAGCGCCAACGGCCAGTCCGGCGTCACCGTCACCGGTTTCCCGCAAACAAACGGCCTCGGCACGATCAAATCGGGCGCTCTCGAGGGTTCGAACGTCGACCTCGCCGGCGAACTGACCGAGATGATCGAATCGCAGCGCAGCTATACCGCCAATTCGAAAGTGTTCCAGACGGGTTCCGACATCATGGACGTACTCGTCAATCTCAAGAGATAAGTAAGGTAACGGCTAAGCCATGTCGCTCACGTCCGCACTTAATACCGCGCAGAGCATATTCAACAATACCGGCACGCAAAGCAGTGTCGTATCGAACAATATCTCGAATGCCGGCAATAAAGATTACGTGCGCCGGCAGGCGATGCTCACTACGTCCCTGAACGGCGCGCAGGTCGTTCAGATCAACCGCGCACAGGAAGATGCCCTGCTGCGCCAGTATCTGAAGACCTCCTCTCAGGACAGCGCCCAGCAGACCCTGCTGGGTGGCCTCGAGGACTTGAAATCAATCATGGGCGGCAACGACTATGAAACGTCGCCGTCCACCTATCTCGGTGTTTTCCAGCAGAAGCTTCAAGCATTCCGCACTACTCCCGGCAGCACGGTCGCCGCACAGGGCGCCATCACCGCTGCCCAGGACGTCGCCAACTCGCTGAACAATGCCTCCCGGTCGGTTCAGAATGTTCGCGCCAATGCCGACAAGGAAATCGCCACTGCCGTCGATACGCTGAACACTCTACTCAGCCAGTTCGAGAAGGCCAACAATGCGGTCAAGACTGCCACGGCTTCCGGTACGGATGCATCCGGCGCTCTCGATGAACGTGAAAAAGTCCTGAAGCAGATTTCGCAGATCGTCGGCGTCAGCGCGACGACGCGCGAGAATAACGACATGGTGCTGAGCACGCCCGACGGTACGATCCTCTTCGAGACGATCCCGCGCAAGGTGACGTTCAAGTCCCAGGATGTCTATACCGCTACAACCGTCGGCAATTCCGTCTATATCGATGGTGTTGCACTGCCGCTCGGCAAGGGCTCGACGACGACGGGGCAGGGGAGCCTCCAATCGCTCCTCCAGATCCGCGACGAGATCGCCCCCAACTTCCAGAAACAGCTCGATGAGATCGCCCGCGGCCTTGTCTCGCTCTTCAAGGAGCAGAACACCACAGCGCCCCCAGCCTATGTGCCCGGCCTCTTCACCTGGAGCGGCGGCACGGTCGACACCGGCGCCACCGCGGTTGCCGGCATGGCGTCGACCATCACCGTCAGCAGCCGCGTGATCACCTCGCAGGGCGGCGACCCGATGCGTCTGCGCGATGGCGGCGTCAACGCCACCGGCCTCGTTCTGAACACGTCGGGCGTCAGCGGTTATACGGCCGAACTCGATCGCCTTTATACGGCGATGAGCGCCGATATTGATTTCGACCCGGCAGCGGGGGCGCCGGTTGGCTTCGACGCCACGACGGGCATCGATTCCAATGTCAGCATCATGGAATATGCGACGAATTCCCTCGGCTGGCTGGAGCAGTATCGCAGCAACGCCACGACGGCGGCGGAAAATACCGCGGCGGCACTGTCGCGCTCCGACGAAGCCTATTCCAATGAGACGGGCGTCAATCTCGACGAGGAGCTGACGCTGCTTCTCGACATCGAGCAGTCCTACAAGGCGGCGACCAAGATCCTGAACGCCGTCGACGAAATGCTGAAGTCATTGCTGGATATTGCGAGTTAAGCCATGAAGAGCTCATTCATTTCAAGTTCGGCCATTCAGAATGCGATGCGGCTGACCATCCGTCAGGCGCAGAACCAGATGACGAAGGCGACGATGGAGGCAACGACGGGAGTCTATGCCGATATCGGTGTCTCGCTCGGTGGCAACGCCGCCAGAAGCGTGGATTTCACCCGCGAGGCCGACAGGATAGCCTCGATCAAAGCAAGCAATTCGCTTGTCAGCGCGCGCATGGAATCCTCGCAGCTCGGCCTTTCCAAGATGAAGGACGTCGGCGACGGCCTGGTTTCGAAGCTGACGGCGCTGCAGGGCAGCCGTGACCCCGGCAGCATCACCGTCGCCATTCAATCGGCGACCAGCGCGCTGTCTACGATGATGGATACGGCCAACACCATGGTGAACGGCGAATATCTGTTCTCCGGCATCAACACCGACGTGCAGCCGCTGACTGACAAGACGACATCGACGAGCGCCGCCATCGTTACGGCACTGAACACCTATGCAGCCGCTCTCGTCCCGCCGAAGGCGGTCAGCGCACTCACCGGCGCAGAGATGGAGACCTTCATCACAACGCAGGTGGAGCCGATGTTCAACCAGGCAAACTGGACGGCCGCGGGGACCGGCTGGTCTCAGGCATCGAACCAGAACATGACGAGCCGCATCAGCAATTCGGAAGTGATCGAATCCTCGACCAACGCCAATTCAGAAGGCATGCGCTATTTCGCACTCGCCTCGGTCATGACCACCGCGCTGCTCGGCCAGAACCTCAGCACCGATGCAATGACGACGGTGTCCAAACAGGCCATCAGCTACACGGCCAAGGCGACAAGCGGTCTCGTAACGCAGGCAAGCCAGCTCGGCCTCTCGCAGGAACGCGTCAAGAAGTCCAACGACGCTCTCGACGCCCAGTCGAATATCATCAAGAACAAACTGGTCGATCTTCAGGGCGTCGACCCATACGAAGCCTCGACCCTCGTCAAGACTTTGGAAACGCAGCTTGAAACCGCTTACACGATCGTCTCGAAGATCCAGCAGTTGAGTCTCGTGAACTACCTTTGATGAGCAAAGGCGCGCAATATACAGAAGGATGCATGAATGTATCAGTTCTCATATGCCGAAGTCATGCAGGACTCGGTGGCCGACGCGAAAGAGCGGGAATGGCAGGTTCTTGACCGGTCCATAGAACTGCTGGCGTTGGCGCGCGACAATGAAAAATACGGCCGGGAAGCCATTGAAGCCCTGTTTTACACGCGTCGGGTGTGGATCAGCTTCATCGAGGATCTGAAACATCCGGACAATCAGCTGGATATTCAGCTCAGGGCCAATCTCATCTCGATTGCGATCTGGATATTGAAGGAATGCGACAGGATCAGAAAACGTCTGTCGAATAACTACCAGGGCATCATCGACGTTACCACCATCATCAGGGATGGACTTAAATGAAAAGTACACTTCGCATTTCTCTGAAAGCCGGAGAGAGAATCTTCATCAACGGCGCTGTCCTGCGTGTCGACCGCAAGGTCGCGCTGGAATTCCTGAATGATGTGACGTTCCTTCTTGAGAACCACGTCCTCCAGCCGGAAGGCGCAACGACGCCACTGCGCCAGCTCTATTTCATCGCGCAGATGATCCTCATCAATCCAGAGGGCAAGGAGCACTCGACGGCGATGTTCCGCAAGTCGATCACCATGCTGCTCACCTGCTTCAAGAATGAAGAGATCCTCGCCGAACTGAAGCGGATCGACGCGCTTGTGTCGACCGGCCGCGCCTTCGACGCATTGAAGGCCATCCGCGGCCTTTACGCAATCGAAGACAATATTCTCAACAACCACGAACTGCCGCCGACGATGGTCGAGCAGATTCGCAAGGAGATTGCGCCATGGCGGTAGACGCAACGTCGAAGGTGACCAACTCGACGTCTACGAACTCTCCGAGTTCGGCCCAGAGCAAGGCGACGATGAACTACGACAACTTCCTTCAGCTGCTCATCGCGCAGATGAAGAACCAGGATCCGACCGATCCGATGGATGCCAGCGAGCAAGTCGCTCAGCTTGCGACCTTCTCGCAGGTCGAGCAGACGATCCAGACCAACACCAAGCTGGACACGCTTCTTGCCAGCTCGAGCCTGACCCAGGCCAGCAGCTACGTCGGCAAATATATGGAGAGTGCCGACGGCACGGTCAAAGGTGTCATCGAGTCCGTCAAGGTTTATTCCGACGGCATCATTGCGACGACCGAGGATGGCGGTAAGATACTCGTGCAGGCGGGAATCACTGTCGCCGACGAGGCTCCGAGCAGCAGCTCCTGATGGCGAAGGGGCGCCCCCGCGCCTGTTTGATGCCAACAATCGCGGCCCGGTCATGACAGGGCCGCTTCAAGGCGATATGAGGTTGCCTTCGGATGAATGAAGCTGATGCATTGGATCTTTTCCAGGCCGCAATCTGGACAGTGCTGATTGCCGCCGGTCCCGCCGTCATAGCGGCGATGGTGGTGGGTCTGGTCATCGCCTTGATCCAGGCTTTGACCCAGGTGCAGGAGGCCACGCTGACCTTCGTGCCGAAGATCGTCGCCGTGCTCGTTACGGTCGGCATCACTGCCCCTTTCATCGGCTCGCAGATCTCAATTTTCACCAATCTGGTCTTTTCGCGCATTCAGTCCGGCTTCTGAGCCACCTTCGCGCAAGCTTCGCCATTTAACTGTCGCTCCGAATAGGGCGGATTCAAATCCGCCACCTCTCATGAAGAGACGGAACTCTTATGGCGCAACCACCTGCACTCCCCCTTCCCAAAGTCGCCCCGAGCCTGCGCGATGTCGGTTTTGCTCTCGGCATCGTCGTCATCATCTGCATTCTCTTCCTGCCGATCCCGCCGTTCCTGATCGATATGGGACTGGCCTTCTCGATCGCCTTTTCGGTGCTGATCCTGATGGTCGCGCTGTGGATTCAGAAGCCGCTCGATTTCTCGTCTTTCCCAACCATCCTGCTGATCGCGACGATGACCCGGCTGGCGCTGAACATCGCCACGACCCGCGTCATCCTGTCTCACGGCAATGAGGGCCACGATGCGGCCGGCGGCGTCATTGCCGGTTTCGCCAGTCTCGTCATGTCCGGCGACTTCGTCATCGGTCTGATCGTCTTCCTCATTCTCATCACCATCAATTTCATCGTCATCACCAAGGGTGCGACACGTATTGCCGAAGTCGGCGCGCGATTTACCTTGGATGCCATCCCCGGCAAGCAGATGTCGATCGATGCCGATCTCTCGGCCGGCATCATCGACGAGAAGGAGGCTCAGCGCCGGCGCCGGGAGCTCGAAGAGGAAAGCTCCTTCTTCGGTGCGATGGACGGTGCGTCGAAGTTCGTGCGCGGCGATGCCGTTGCCGGCCTCATCATTACAGCTATCAACGTCTTCGGCGGCATTATCATCGGCTATTTCCGCCACGGCATGCCGATCGGCGAAGCGGCCGACGTCTTCGTCAAGCTCTCGGTTGGCGACGGCCTCGTCTCGCAAATGCCGGCCCTCATCGTTTCGCTCGCAGCCGGCCTTCTCGTTTCCCGCGGCGGCACCACCGGCTCCACCGATCAGGCCGTTGTCAACCAGTTGAGCGGTTATCCCCGCGCGCTTTCCGTCTCGGCCGTGCTGATGCTGGTCCTGGCCTTGATGCCGGGCCTGCCGTTTGTCCCCTTCGTGGTGCTTGGCGGTCTTCTCGCTTTTGGCGCCTGGTTCATTCCGCGTCAGGTCGAGGCTGAAAACAAGCTTCGCCGCGAACAGGAGGAAAAGAAGGTCGTGCAGAGCAAGGAGCTGGAGAAGGATTCGGTCAAGTCGGTGCTCCGCACCTCCGAAATCGAGCTCGCGCTCGGCAAGATGGTCTCCACCCGTCTGCTCGGCGCCCATCAGGAGCTCGCCTTCCGCGTCGGCAAGATGCGCAAGAAGTTCGCGACGCAATACGGCTTCGTCGTGCCGGAAATCAAGGTGACGGACGATATCGGCATCCCCGAGAAGTCCTATCAGATCCGTATTCATGGCACGACGGTCGCCTCCAATCTGCTGCGCGTCGGCGAGGTCCTCGTCGTCACCGGCGCCGGCCGGCGCCCGAGCATTCCCGGTGATGAAATTCGCGAACCCGCTTTCGGCATGCCGGCCGTCTCGATACTCGAAAACTTCGCCGACGATCTGAAACGCGAAGGCTTCCAGCCGATCGACAATGTCTCGGTGGTGCTCACACATATGAGCGAGGTCATTCGCAACAACCTGCCGCAGCTTCTTTCCTACAAGGACGTCAAGGTGCTGATCGATCGCCTCGATCCGGAATACAAGAAGCTTGCCGATGAGATCTGCTCGTCGCACATGTCCTATTCGGGCCTGCAGGCGGTGCTCAAGCTCCTGCTTGCCGAACGCGTTTCGATCCGCAACCTGCATCTCATTCTTGAAGCTGTGGCCGAGCTTGCTCCGCATGTCCGCAAGACCGAGCAGATCGTCGAGCATGTCCGCATCCGCATGGCCCAGCAGCTCTGCGGCGATCTCGCCGATAATGGCGTACTGCGCGTGCTCAGGCTCGGCAGCAAATGGGATCTTGCCTTCCACCAGGCGCTGAAGCGCGATGCCAAGGGCGAGGTGATCGAATTCGATATCGATCCGCGCAGCCTGGAGGAGTTCAGCGAACAGGCCAGCAAAGTTATCCGTGAGTTCATGGATCGCGGCCTGCCATTCGCACTTGTCACCTCGCCGGAAACACGCTCCTATGTGCGCATGATCATCGAACGACTGTTCGCCACATTGCCGGTCCTCTCGCATGTCGAATTGGCCAAGGGCATCGAGATAAAGA